>CAIRNJ010000076.1 GCA_903879915.1 uncultured Elusimicrobia bacterium | reverse complement strand
GTGGCCATAATTTATTATCTGCCGCAGCACTTCTTGTATTTTTTCCCGGAGCCGCAGGGGCACGGTTCATTGCGTCCGGGTCTCGCCTCCGCCAGCACCATGCGGCCGGTCTTCATCCACACCAGGGCGCCGGGCGTCTCCGCCCAGACCTTCCTGAAGGTATCGGCGTAGGAATACGCCTCGTCCGCTCCGCCCATGGTGATGCCGTCACCGTAGCAATCCTCCGGCGGCTCCTTGTCCTTCAACAGGTAATCCGGGACATGCGGGTTGCACGCGAAGGCCGCCTGCAGCGCCGCAGTGGCTCCGGGCTTGCCAAGCGCGAAGGCGGTAAGCGCCTTGGTATAAACCCATTCCGCCGCTACGTCGTCGTGGGCCCAGCCGCTTATCAGCGTGTCCATCTTCTCCAATTCATTCTTTTCCGCATGGAAAGCCAGCAGCGTGTACCGGATCCCCTGGTTATCGTTCTTGTTCAGCCGCAACAGTTCGTGGTAGGCCGCCTCGGCTTGGTCACGACTGCCCGTTTCCCAAAGCGCGTGGGCTATGCCCGCCTTCGCCCGCATGTACGGGCGCGCTTTGAGGTGCCCCCACAGTTCCCCGCTCCATTCCTTCAGTCTGCCGCCCAGCGCCCGGGCGCCGGCTTCCGCCGCCTTGGTGTAGAGTTCCAGTTCCTGCGCGGAGGAGTCCGCTGTTTCCTCGGCCAGCAGGTTGTAGGCGTCGGCGCAATCCTGAGAAATTTCCAGCGCCTGCCGGGCCAGTTGTTCGCGCACATAGCAGTTGTGGCAATCCATTGCCCGGTAGATGAGGTCCTGCGCACCTTGCAGCGGAGTGGCGGGCGCCACCCGCAGCCGCTTCCCATTGACTTTCTCCTGCATGAACTTGTTCATTTCCTCTATCGTTGTGAAGCTCTTTTCAGCCATGAGCCGGTTGGTGTGGTCCGACGAGGGCTCGGTGACGCGCAGGTCGCGGATGCCTTCCCAGGCGCGCGGCGGCTGGTCCTTGTATTCCGCCAGCAGCTCCGGCGGCGCAGCGATGCCGCATAATGCGTCGAACACGGTCTGTACTGCTATAAAAAGGAGCGCCTGCCCGTCGTTAACTGTTCCTCCTTTTGCCGCTGACGGGATTAGCGCGTGTACGGCCGCCGAGCGCGCCATTTCCTCCTGCGGGTGGCCATCCAGCAGTTCGAGCATGACCGCAACGATGAGATGCTTTTTGCTGTGCCGCCTGAACAAGTCGTCTAGTCGTGTCAGCCGGGCCAGGTGGAGCGCCTGCATCGTCTCGCGGGTGGCCGGCGGGGCGGTGAAGCCGGCGGCCTTGATGAGGCGCCAGGCGGTCAGGGCTGTCAGTTCGAGATAGACCTCATCTTCCTCGCTGAGTTCCCCGCCCAGCCCGGTGATGAATTCCAGTATCTCGCCCTGCTCGCGCGCGAACGGCGCTACGGCGGTGTTGAAATCCTCCGCGCGGAACGCTTGCAGGGCCTCGTCGAAGTCGGCAGCTTTAAGTGATTTCATGTTAAAAGAACTCTCCAGCCCACAGGCGCTGCACAAAGTTTTCCCATGGCGCTATTTCTATTCCGTTGGGAAGCGTGCGCGGCTCATTTTCAAGACACACAATGATCGATTTTTTAATCGGCCCGTCCTCGGCAAGGGCTAAAAGCCCCTTGGTGTGTCCCTCATGAACGCGCGGGCTTGCTTTCGCCTCAAGGGCCAGGGCTTTATCCGCCAGCAGAAAATCCACTTCAAACCCGCCGGCTGTCCGCCAGAAACTTATGTCCAGCTCCGGGTTTTTATACGCCTGGTAGGCCTTGAGTTCCATCAGGATGTAATGTTCAAAAGACTTGCCGAATTCCGGCGTGCCGGGCTTAGGCCGTCGGCGGCACAGGTAGTTGGCCAGGCCGACATCGAACAGATAAAATTTCTCGGTTTCTATAAGCCGCCGGTTTTTAACTTTTCGGCGCTTCCGGGTTTAGCATGGGTAAAGATCCAGGCCTCCGCAGTGAAAGTAGATGGCCGTTTTAAAGTTTTCGATGTTCCGGAAGCCGCAGGCCATGCTCTTAATCTTCTGGATCTTGCTGTTTAATCCCTCGCTCATAGCGTTGGTTACCGGATGCTGATAGTAGGTCAGAATGTTATCGATGTGCCTACGAATCGTCTCCGCCGCGGCCTTTATCGGCTCCAGCCGGCTATGCGTCGCCCAGAAGTACCACCGCTTCCAGAACTTCCGACCTGACTCCGGATAGACGAAGTGCCACAGCTGGCGCAAGGTCTCCTTGATGGCCCATCCACGTCCTGTTTTCAGTTCCTGCCGTCTTAAGGCGTTGAATTCGTTCCTCCGCCAGTCAGGCACGTTCTCCCGGCTGTAAAGCCAAAGGTGCTTGCTGCCCTTGAGCGTCTCGTCGCCCAACTCCATCAGTTCCTGGTGCTCCTGCCTGCGCACAGTGTCCACCGCTTTGCCGATATAACCCATAACATGAAAGCGATCGAAGACGATCTTACCGGCCGCCCCGGGAACCTTTGCCAGTGTCGCCTGGATGTATGGCTGCCACATATCCATAGCCACCGCCTCGATACCGTTAAGCTGCTTCTTGGATAGCCCCGCATAGTAGCTGGCAAGACTGTCCTGCTTGCGGTCTTCGGCAATATGCTCCACTGTTCCGTCGTCCAAGTCACAGACCAGCGTCAGGTAGCGATGCCCCTTAGCCGCCGCTTTTTCATCCACGCCGATTCGGCGCACAATACGCGCTTTCTTGCGCTCCTGGCCGCGTTTTACGGCCCGCTGCATCAGCGCCCATGCCTCATCCCAGCTGATCCGCAATATCCTCGTGGCACCACTCACGTCGCATTGGCTCAACACGTCTATGGCCAAGCGCTCGAAAAGAAGCGTGAACCGCGACCGCGGCTCTGCCCACGGAATCTTGACCTGCACTACTCCGTGTTTATCGCATTCCACCCGCGGGATGCGCGCATGCAAGTAGGTCTGGAACTGGCAGCTATCCAGATGCCGCCATGTCCGCTCCTCGGCATGATCGTAAAGCGACAGTTTCATAGAACATTGAGGACACTCCCACTTCGCATCTTCCGGGTGCTCAGCCCAGACATCGACCCGCTGCTCCTTAACGTCCAGATTTACCCGGCTTACGCTCCATGGCGACTTTAACCCCAACAAGTACTCATATAGTGCTGTATCTTTCATAGTGGCTCCTCCTAGCTTAGAAGTCACTATCTTACATTAGACGGCTACCCACGGTAAACCCGGAAGCGCCTATTGACATAGCTGTGCCGAAGGCGCTCGCACGCGGTATAGAGCGTTATAAAAATAACAGGGTCGGGTTTGTAAATTTCAGCGCGAATTACGCCTTAGCGCAGGCCGCAGAGCTTTTAAAGGGCGGGGCGCCCGGAATAAACGTGTTTACGCGAAATTACAGCCCGGCCGCGGAAGTGATTCTTAAACAATTAAAAGGCGCGCGATAGTTCTGAGAAACTGATAGAAAGCAGCGGCTGCGCTTATTCGGATTATTTGCTTGACAGAAAACAACCCCTGTGATATGATGGCAGTATGGTGCCAACAACGAAAAAGACGAATATAGAGCTACACTTGCCGCAATGGGCTATCCATATTTCGGAAGTTTATAAATGGGCGGCACGCCCTACTATTTTCGGGGGGGCGCTGCCGAAGAGGACGGTGCGCTGGTATTCCTCCGCCGGACTTCTTCCGCTGCCGGAGCATTTCGGGAAAAACGCATATTACGACAGGCGGAATATATTTTGTTATCTGCAGGCAATAGAAATACTCAACAAAACATTCAAGCTGTCTTTGCCTCAGATAAAAATTATCCTGGACAAAATCAAAGCCATGCCGTCTTTTACATTTCCGCCAGAGCTGAGTAAATCAGGCGCCGCTTTTCCCATAGCTGACATTTATGATTTCCTGGTTGATTTCATTATTTCAGAAATGGATGCGTATCGTCTGGAAGCCCGTACTTTGACGGGTGCCTGCGATAACAATAT
>CAIRNJ010000075.1 GCA_903879915.1 uncultured Elusimicrobia bacterium | reverse complement strand
TGATGCAAAAAGAGAAGATAGAACTGTTCCGAAAGGTGCAGCCTGCAGGGCTAAATCTGTTCCTGAAAGGAGGACAGGCTACAAACACACGACGGAATCACGACGAGTGATTTCAGGCTCATTCTTAGATTGGAAAATGCTTTCTGTCCCGCCTGCCCGCCCTCAGACCGGCAGCGAGCGGGACCGCCAGTTGGAACGTTCCAGATACTTCAGTATTTCCTTGACCAGGAACGGGCCTTCGTACACCAGGCCGGAATAGACCTGCACTAGGTCGGCGCCCAGCGTAAGCTTTTCCAGCGCGGCCGGCCCGTCGAAGATGCCGCCGGAGCCTATTATAGGGAAGCGGCCCCGGCCCAGTTCTGCCACGCGGCCCAGCACGGAGTTGGAAACGTCCTTCAGCGGCAGCCCGCTCAGGCCGCCCTCATAGGAGCGCCAGTGCTGCGGCACCGTTTCGCGCTTCACGGTGGTGTTTGTGGTGATAAGCCCGAAGCCCAGCTCCGCCGCCATCTCTATGACGCTCTCCATGCCGGTGGCGTCGAGGTCGGGCGTTACCTTAACGAAGAACGGCTTTACTTCGCGCTGCCCGGCCGCGAAAGCGAGCAGCGGCTCTATAAGCTGGCGCAGCCGCTGCGCTTCGTGCAGGCGCCGCAACTGCAGGGTGTTGGGGGAACTTACATTGACGGCGAAATAATTGCCGTAGGGGTAAAGTATTTTAAGCGCCTCGAGATAATTGCGCGGCGCGTCCTCTATGGAGCAGTCCGCGTTCTTGCCCAGGCTTATGCCCACCGGGATAGGCAGCGGCAGCAACCCCTCAAGTGAACGCGCGGCTTCCCAGGCGCCGACGTTATTGAAGCCCATGCGGTTGATTATGCCCTTGCTTTCGCGCACGCGGAAAACGCGCGGCTTGGGGTTGCCCGGCTGGGGGCGCAGGGTTACGGTGCCCAGCTCCAGGTGGCCGAAACCCAGGCCGGCCAGGAAACGGGCGGCCTCGCAGTTCTTGTCGAAGCCGGCGGCCAGGCCGACGGGGTTCTTGAATTTTATGCCCGCCACGGTAACGGGCAGGTCCTTGGCGCGGGCCAGCAGACTTATCAGCGAGGTGAGCGGCGGCAGCCGCTGGAAGACGCGCGCGCTCCTGATGGCTGCGTCATGCATCAATTCCGGGTTGAAGTTGAACAATATCCGGCGTACGAGTTTTCTGTACAGGAAGCCCATGGTTGCCTTAATCTTTGTGAAATATCAATAGTGCCGTCCGGTAAATTTTAGCAAATGACGCGGCCGTCTTTAAAAATAAATATGCCGCGGGAGATCACCGCGGAGGGCCAGCCTTTCAGGCGGCGGCCCTTGAACGGTGAGTTGGAGGAAAGCGAAAAGAACCGCTCCGGCACGCGGTGCTCGGCGCGGGGATCTAGAATGGTTATATCCGCGTCGAACCCGGGCGTCAGCGCCCCTTTGCGCCGCAGGCCCAGCAGGCGGGCCGGGTTGGCGCTGAGCAGCCGGGCGAGTCTCAGCTTCGGCATGCGGTTGTTGAAGACCAATTCGGTGACGCACAGCGGGGCCAGGGTTTCAAGGCCGATAACGCCGAAAGGGGCTTTCAGAAAGCCTTTGGCTTTCAGAAAACGCTCGTGCGGCGCGTGATCGGTGGCGATCACGTCAATGGTGCCGTCCGCGAGCGCCTTAAGTACGGCGGTCCGGTCGGCCGGGGAACGCAGCGGCGGCTTCATTTTAAAATTGGCGTCGCGCGGGTCAAGGTCGCGGTCGGACAGCGTAAAATAATGCGGGCAGGTTTCTCCGGTAACCGGCACGCCGGCCGCTTTGGCCGCGCGCAGCGCGCCCACGGAGGCCGAAAGGCTGAGATGCTGCAGATGCACCGGCCCGCAGTCGGCCGCGGCCATGATATCGCGCAGCACGGCGAAAACCTCGGACTCGGAACCTATGGCGGGCAGGCGGAACCCCGGCACGCGGCGGTTCAGCACGCCGGCGCCGCTCAGGCCGGAAAGCTCCGGATGGTCCAGCAGCGGCAGCCGCAGGCGGGCCGCGGTCTTGACGGCGCGGCGGAACAGCCCGCCGTCCTCCAGGCAGGCGCCGTCGTCGGTAAAAGCCAGCGCCCCTGCTTTCTTCAGCCCGGCCAGGCCGGATAATCTTTTGCCCGCGCGGCCCGCGGTGATAGCGGCTGAAAAATAAAAGTTCACGGGCAGCCCCGCGGCGCGGGCCCTGTATTTTTTTAGCAGGGCAGCGGTGGCCATGGGCGGGCTGGTGTTCGGCATCAGCAGCGCGGAGGTAACCCCGCCGGCCGCGGCGGCTCTGGCGGCGCTGGCCAGCGTTTCCGCTTTTTCGGCGCCGGGCTCGCGCGCGTGCACGTGCATATCTATAAAACCGGGGAAAACCCAGAGGCCCGCCGCGTCGAAAACCGCGCAGCCCGGAGGAGGGGATATTTTTGCTGACAGGCTGGCGATCCTGCCGGCTTCTATAAGCAGGTCCCTTTTAGCCTCCAGGCCGGAGGCGGGGTCAATTACCAGACCGTTTTTTAACAGCAGTTGCGGCATTCTTTATATTTACCGGGGCGGGCTGCGGCTGCAGCGGCCCAGCTTCCAGCGTTACCATATGCGGGCCGAAGGAAGCCGGGGCTTCGCGGTAGGCCAGCAGCTGTACGGCCGTCGCCAGCACCAGCAGCGCCCAGCAGGCCTGCAGGGCCCGGCGTCCGGAAAAAGAATGGAAAACTTTTGACGCCACCGCCAGCAGCAGGGTGCCGCCTATGGCCGCGTGCGGCAGCAGCACCGTACGCCAGGCCTCCTCGTTAACGCGCCAGGCCAGCAGAAAATACAGCGCGCCGATGGCGGCCAGGAAGAAAAGGAAAACAGCCTGCCAGCGGCCGCCTGCCGGAGTGGCGTGCTGCATAAGGCGGCTGAGCCCGGCCGCCGCGAACAGGCAGGAAAAAGCTATGAATAAATGGAAGCCGCCGCGTGCCGCCAGCGCCCCGGCCAGGCCGCTGAAATTCCAGCCGCCCGGCACAGCCAGTATCACCACGAAACCGAGCACGCCGGCCAGCAGCAGGCCAAGCGGCCCGATAAGCTCCGTGCGCCTGCCGGGCTGTTTTAAGGCGTAGGCCTCGGCCGCGCCCAGCAGCAGGAACGCTCCGCCCTGCAGGCTGTGTATCAGCGTGGACGCGCGCGTGAAACTGTCGTAGTCCACGCTCACTTCCGCCGCCTTTTTCCGGAACCGCTCTTCAGATACATATACAAACCGCCCAGTCCGCCGGCGGCAAAAAAGGTCCATAACGGATTAGAAAAGGCAGAGGTCTTCTGCTCGGCGGCGGGAGCGGCGGGAACGGCGGAGGCCGTAGTCACAGCTACTGCGGCCGGGGCCTGCTCAGCTTTTTTTACGGCCTTGCCGGGGTAGTGCGAGGCCACGGGCCGGTCAGGGTTGGCCGAAGCCTCCAGAAAAGGGGAACGCGCCGCAGGCGCGGCGGAGCAGGCGTCGGAAGTTTTGGAGCAGTCCTGCGCGGGTTTCTGGGACGCGGCACACAGCAGCAGCGCCGCGGCCGCCGGACAGAACAGGGAAAGTATAAGATGTTTCATATGTCGGTATTGTACCCGGCCAATTCCTTTGTTGTTTTGCGTTTTCTCGGCGGGGGCGCCTCGTCCGGATAACCTACGGAGAGCAGCACCTCCACTTTTATCCCGGTCCCCAGGCCCAGCGCTTTCGCGGCGGCCTTGGCGTTGAACCAGCCCAGCCAGCAGGTGCCCAGCCCCTGCTCGGCGGCGGCCAGCACGAAATGTTCCGCCGCTATGCCGATGTCCACCAGCCTGAAATTAGTGCTCTGCATCTGGTTGCCCAGCCAGGCGGTGAGCTTGCCTGTGTCTGAGACCACCGCTACCATCACCGGCGCGGCCGCAGCGAACCGGCAGGCGGAGTACACCCCGCCGAACACCGCGGCGCAGAATTTTTCCTTGAGCGCGGGTTCGTCCAGAACTATGAACCTGTACGGCTGGGCGTTGCAGGCCGATGGCGCCAGGCGCGCGGCCTCCAGGCAGAGGTCGAGTTTCTCCCGCTCCACCGGAACAGCCTTGTATTTGCGGATGCTGCGCCGCGCGGCGGCTATTTTCAGAAGATGTGAAGTCGGCATAGCCATATTTTATAATATAGAGGGAAGGATTTCAGAGGTATCAATTATGGAAAACTGGAAAGAGGGCGTTAATTTCGCCATTACGGTGTGCGACTCCGACGGGAAGATAACGGAAATGAACGGCAAATCCGCCGCCACCTTCGCCAAGTACGGGGGCAAAGCGCTGATCGGGCAGAGCCTGCTGGACTGTCACCCGGAACCGGCCAGGACTAAACTTAAAAAAATTCTGGCCGAGCCGTACACCAACGCCTACACCATAGAAAAGAACGGCGTGAAGAAACTTATCTACCAGACCCCCTGGCTGAAGGACGGCAAACCGGCCGGCCTTGTGGAGCTGTCCCTGGGGCTCCCCTCTGAGATGCCCCACTTCGTGCGCAAAAAATCTGTCTGAGAACTTTTAGGGGCAAAAGTTCTCAGACAGGTTTTCCTATATGAAAAATAAAATATTATTGCTTATGTCGGCATTGCTGATGGGGGGCTGCTCGCACGCGGTCAGGGAAACGGTCTTAAGCCAACCGCCGCAGGTTACGCCGCCTGTGGAGCCGCCGGTGCCCGTGCTGCACCGCACTTACACGGAGGGGGAGGTTTTGAAATATAAACTGACCCTCGATTATTCCGAAACGGGGGAGGACGATTCCTCCGCCTCCGCCACCGCCACGGCTACGGTAAAAAAACGGGGTGACGGGGTTTTTTATGAAGCGTGGCAGTGGACGGGGCGGCAGAAGAACGGCGCCGACATAAAACTCCCGGCGGAAAGCTTGGATTTCAGGCAGCTGCTTTCGCTGGACCCGGGCTTCAAACTCTCAATACAGGACCTTTCAAAGATCTACCCGCTTATAGAGCCGGTCACGGACACCCTGACCTTCTACGCCGACCTGCAGCTGGCCATGCGCAAAGGCCTGGCGTTGACGGTGGGGGAGCATCTTTTCATTGAACACGGCCTGCCGAACTCCTGGGCGGGAGGCCCCACGGCGGTGGGCCGCGACTGCGTGGATTTCGACCTTACGCTGACGGACATTAACGCCGCGGATAATACCGCCACGCTGAGGGCGCTGCATCTGCCGCCGGCGGCGGGCTGCGGCGCGGCGCCGGTGCCCTGGCTGCAAAAGCCGGTCAGCGACACGGCCAACAACTGGTATCAGGTAAGGAAGGAAGGGAAATCCATCTACATCGCCTCGGCGGCCAAAGAAACCTTCGATGACGAGATAAAAATAGGTTTGGCCGACGGCCGTATCGTCTCGGCCACACAGCTCAATCTGCTCACCGGAGAAAAGCGCACCTGCCTGGACGAAAAGCTCGCCATGTGCGGCGCGCCGGGCCGGTTCTCCATCGTCAGGAAGCTGCTGCTTGCCCCCGAAGCGGAGTAAGGCCGGCGTCAGGCCACGGGGCTGACCGCCAGCGCTTTTACGGCCTCTCCCGCGGCGCGCAGCATCGGCCGGGGGGAGATCTCCGCGCCCACCGCCTGCCGCATCCAGTCCCGCGGAGTTATAGAACCCAGCACGCACATCCGCTCCATCTCGGTCCCCAGCTTGTGGGTTTTGAAATATTCCTCCACCTGGAACGCTATGATGTGGCCCAGCGGGTAATCCGGCAGGTACATGCCGTAGCATATCATGTGGGAATATACCGCCAGTATCGGGCTGGAACCTCCGCCGAAGACCGGGGCGAAATATTTATCCCAGATGCTGCCGGCTATGTTCACCACCGCCTGCCGGAGCTCTTCGGCGCCGGCATCCTTGTTCTGGTAAAGCCAGCGCCAGACGTGCATGTCCACCAGCGCCACGCCCGCTATTTCCCGGGTAGCCCAGAAAGTGTCCAGCGCTTTGCTGTGGGCGGCTTTGGGATCTTTATTCTCGAAGCCGAGCACTTCCATGTCCCGGTCCTGGAATACGAAAGCGAAGCCTTCAGTAAAAGCCGTATTGGGCACGCCGGCGAGCAGGGTGTGGTCCACGCGGTAAAGCGAGAACACCTGCTCCACGCAATGGCCGAGCTCGTGCATGGCCACATTGAAGCCCTGGTAATCGAAGCCGGCCGCGGGTACGCGGGTGCGCAAATGCGCTTTTTCAGTGCGCATCTGCGCGCCCCAGGCGTGGCCGGAGCCCCTGGCGGCGTCCACTTCAATTTTTTCGGCCAAGAAAGCCGCGGTGTCCCTGGTGAAGCCTAATTTTTCAAGAATATTGGGGATGTCTTTCTCGAAAGCTGCGGGCGTCGGGTATCTTTTGGCCGCCAGCCTGTCCAGCTCTTCCGGGGCTACGGCGGACCGAGCTTTAAACCCGTCATACCAGATATCGAACGGTTCGAGGCCGCGGCCCAGGCGCGCCTTTATCAGACCGGCCGCCTCTTTTCCCTCGGGCGCCAGCAGCAGCTCCGTGAACATCTTTTCCACTTCTTCCTCGGGGATCTCCCGGACCATGTTGAACTTTCTGCCGATATGCGTAGGTTCCAGCGGGTAATATTCGTCCTCGGCCAGATGCGCTTTGAACACGTCCAGGAAAAGCTTGTAGCGGGTATCGGGCTCGCGCTCCGCTTTGTTGCCGTCCAGGGTGTTGTTGACCGGATCGTACGAGCAGAGGTTGCTGTCGATGAACTTCAGCGGGATCTCCTGGGCGATGATCCGCTCCATTACCGCGCTGATCAGGCGCTGTTTTTCCAGGCCGGAGCCGGGGGCCGAATAAAAGGATTTTAGATGGTCCCGCAGCCCCCAGTGCGAGATCAGGCGCGGGCCGCCGGGGAAGGCGGCAACGCCGTTCCCGTCGGTGACCTTGTCCATGTAAATATTATAGCCGCTCACATAGTTTTCGGCGGCTGAGCTGGCGCGGCTCAGGCGCTGGTTCACTTCGGCCGGTACCCGGTGCGCGAAGCACTTGCCCAGCCGCATCGCGGCCCACTCAGCCCGCGTCCAGGAGCCGCCGCCGGCCAAGCACTCGGCCAGGGTCCTGACGGGGAAATTCAACAGCGCCATGAAAGCCAGCTTCGCGGCGAACATGTCGTCGCTGAAATGCGCGCCTGGCGAATAGGCGGAGAACAGGCGGTCGGCCGGGTGCAGCGGCCCGGTGTCCTCGTCGGTCTCGTGGCGCAGACTGAGCGCCAGCGTGTTGAAATGGCCGTTGACGTATTCAAGTTTTTCCTCGAACCTGGAGAACAGCGTGTGAAGGTTCTCGCCCGTGAAAAAATTGTCGCGGCAGAAATCTCTGAATTCCCTGGCCGTGCCGTCCTTTTTTGTCCACAGGCAGGCCGTCTGTTTAACGCAAGCGTTTATGCGCTCGACCTCGGCCGGATATTTTTTTACGAGCCTCTCTATAACTTTGCTGACCGTTGCGTCTTTCATGGTTATTCCCCTGTTCTGAACATTCACGCGCCCGACTTCAACTAAAGAACCCGCCCGCACCTCATTGGGCGCGGGCGGGTGTTCCGTACCGCTGCCGCCCTTACTTGGCGAAGAACGGGTGAGCCAGGTACGGGATGCGGTCCGGCTTGTCCTCGGTCTTCTTGATCTCCATCTCCTGCACCAGGATGGACGGCGCCACCAGCGAGGCGGGCGGGGTCCAGGCCAGGTTATAGACCTTCATCTCCTTCGAAACGGCCACTATGTCGCGCAGCGAGCGCAGGCCGGCGCCGATGAACTCTATGGCGTGCACCGGCTCTTCGCGGCCGTCGGCGGTGTAGACCTTGTAGGCCGAGAACGAACCGCGGAAGCTGTCTATGTCGCGCACCAGCAGGCAGTATTCCAGCTCCTGCTCGCGGCACAGGTCCAGGAACTTTTTTTTCAGCTCCGGCATGGGCACCACGCGGGGGGAGTTCGCCTGCGGTTCTATGAAGACATTGCCCGGGCCGCCGCTGGTATATTCGTGGTACTCGCCGCGGCCGTGGCCGTTGGAGGTCTTGAAATCGCGGGTGGCGGCCCTGAAGCGGTACACGTCCTTCAGCTTGCCTTTCTCCACCAGCGTCACTTTGCGCGCGGGCACGCCTTCGTCGTCCACGGTGTAATGTCCCATAAGTGCCGCGCCGTTGTACTCCGTGGCCAGCGGGTCGTCCACCACGTTGAGGAACGGCGGCATAACGCGCATGTCGAGGCGCTCCACCAGCTCGCCGGCGCGCCGGTAGACGGAATCGGTGGACCATTTGTTGGTCTCTTTCCAGATCTCGCGCGGGTTGGCGATATTGTTCACGAAGAAATGATCGAAGAACTTGGCCGCGGCGTTCTCCTCGAACAGCACCGGCCCGATGTAGGCTTTCATCGTCACCGACTTGTTCATGTCGGTCAGGCGCGCGGCCATCTGCTTCGCTTTTTCGACGATGGTCCCGAAAGGCGGCAGGTCGGCCGGGGCGCAGAAGCCGAAGCGCGAGCTAGCGCCCAGCTTGTAGCCGTCGGGCGAGTAGGTCTTGGCCTCTATCTCGATGGCGCCGCTGCAGTAGGGCTTTTCGAACGCCGAGCCTTCGCTGTTCAGGAAGCGGGAGGCGCCGTGGTCGTAGGAAAGCGACACCTGTGAATACTTAACGGCCGGGTACGCGGTGAAGACCGCCGACAGCTGCTTCATCCGCCCGGTCCAGAGCTTCTCGTCGAGGCGCTCGGCGGGCACGGGCAGGAAGGCCGTGTAGACTGGCTCCGCTGTAAGGTCGTCGTACAGCTCGGTGATGTTCTTGGACTCCTTGAAGGCCTTTTTCTTCGAATAGGTGTCCAGGGCGCTCTTGTACGCCTCGTCGGTGAGCGACCAGATGCTGAAGCGCAGGCTGTCGTAGTTGTCGTTCATGGCCACGCCGTAATCCACGGAGGGCCGGTATTCGCCCCAGGCGTTGCCTACATAATTGGTGTTGTCGAAGCCCTTGTCGCCCACGCGCACCTCGGCCTTCACGCGGCGGTAGGGATACGAGTTGAACCCTTCCGTGGCGCCGAAGGTGGCGCTGATATAGCAGCCGGTGCCGTCGGTCACGGTGTAAGCCATGAAATACGGCTTCTGCAGGTTGTCCATCTTGAGTTTATTCATCGAACGCGCCATTTCGTCGTTCATGGCCTTGAAGACGGGGTCACCTGCCGGCACGGCGCACGGCGCGGCCGCGCCTAAGGACAGCGCAAGCAGCGCGGCAAAAAAACTGGTTTTATAGATGTTTTTCATTTGATCTTTCCCTTGGTTTAGTCGTTAAGTTCGCCGTTCGCGCCTTATTTGTCGTGCAGGGGCGGCTCGAGCACGGGCGGCTTTTCCTGCGACTTCTTCGACTTTTCGACCTCTATTTCGGACATCAGTATGCTCGGCGCCACGCAGGAAACCGGCACCCAGCCGGACTCCGCGCCGCAGGTGCCGTTGAACACGTCGGTATCGTTGGCGGCGGCTATTATCTTGCTGAAGTTGGCTATGGGCGTGCCCACTATATCCACGCCGCGCACCACTTCGTCCGGGCGGCCGTCAACGTAAACGCGGTAGACCAGCAGCGGGAGGACTTTGAAAGACTGCCCGCTGCCGCGGCCGGTGTAGGTGAACCCGCCGGAAATGTCGTTGAAGACCAGGCCGAAAGGCTTGCCCTGCTTCTTGCATTCCTCTATAAGCATTTCGCGGAGCCTGGGATACGGCACGGTCTGGGAGGCTTCCATCATGGTATTGCCCATGCGCGAAACCACCTGATTGCCGGCGGATTTGCGGCCGTGGCCGTTGGACACGGAGAAATCCCGTATAGGGGAGCGGCTCATCAGGAACCCTTTGAGCACGCCGTTCTGTATCAGGTCCACGCGCTGGGCCTTCACGCCTTCGTCATCGTAGGTGTAATGGCCGCGCAGGGGGATGCCGTTGAACGTCTTCAGGTTGGGGTCGTCATACAGGCTGACAAAATCCGCGGTTATCTTCTGGTTGAGCTTTTTCGCGAAGGTCTGGCCCGAATCCTCCAATTTCTGGCGATGGCCCTCCAGGCGGTGCCCGATGATCTCGTGGAAATACACGCCGGCTGGCCGGGCGTTGAGGATGGCGGGTCCGCTGAAGGGATCCACCAGCGGCGCGGACTTCAGCGCTTTAAGTTCGATTATCGAGCGCTCTATGTCCTTGGACACCACGTCGTCCGAGGGCAGTTTATCGGGCGAGATGTCGTTGTACTGCATGCTGCGGGAAAGCTCCATGCCGTCGTCCGTGCGCGAAGAAATATTGTAGCCCATGGTCACGTAAACGTTGCCGGTCTTGACGCGCGTGCCCTCGCTGTTCACTATCCAGCGGTTGTCGGCGGAAACGCGCATCCAGGCGCTGCCCTGGTAAATATAAGGATAAGGGAGGAACTTCGCGGTAAGTTTGTCCAGCCTGGCTTTCCAGGCGGCTTTGTCGAAGGACGGCATGTCGGCGGTTTCGTAAAAGGCCGCGGCGGGGGCGGTTGAGAAATCGGGCGAGGGGTCCTCTTCGCTGGCCGTGATGGCCTTGTTCATCTTCACCTTGGTGAAAGCCTCGTAAGAGCGCTTGAAGGCGGCGTCGGTGTACTCCCACACGCGGGAGCGGATGGCGTTCTCGTCCTCATCCAGCGGGATGTACTGCGTGTAATTGGTCGGGTAGTTGTAGGAATTGTCGCCTTTCACCTGGTGGGTGTTATCCAGGTTGTAATCGTTGAAGCGGGCGTCTATGTCCAGGCGGCGGCGCTGGCTTTCGTTCTCGGAGTCGATGGCGCCCATGAAGGAAGACACGCTGTACTGGTTGGTGTCTATCACCTCATAGCCCAGGAAATAAAGCGGCGTTTTTTCGGCGGTCTTGAGCACGCCGAACGACCGGTCCAGCTCTTTGGTGAGCGCGTTCATCACCGTGTCGGTCTGAACGGCCGCGGCGAAGGCGGGGGCCGCCAGCACCTGTAGAACGCAGATAAGGAATAATTTACGCATGATACCTCCGAAGAATGAGTTTCCGCCGCGCACTGCCCGCCCGCCGGAGCCGCCCGGCGGCATAACTACAGAATATAATTAAATTATGCGAACAAACAACCGGGATAAAAGGCGCGCGGAAAGCCGGCTGTCCGGCTGCGGTCAGGCGCCGGTGGCTTTCAATTGTTCGGCTTCGTTTTGCGCCAGTGTTCTTATTCTGCCGGCGCGTTCCGCCAGGCCCTGGTATTTGTCCGGATAATCCGCCAGCGTATAAACGCGCAGGGCTTCGGCGTAGGCGGCTGACGCCTCGTTAAATTTCAATACTTTATCCCTGCCGGAAAGCAATTCCGCCTGGGCCTCCAGGACCTCGGCAAGATTGATCTGCGTTATGGCGTAATATACCGCCGCAGACTCAAAGGTGTACACGCGCAGGGCCTCGCGGCACGCAGCGACAGCCTCGGCAAGTTTTTCCTGTTTCGCGCCGCCGGAAAGAAGTCCCGCGTGTTCCCGCAGAATATTGGCAAGATTGCTTTGCGTACCGGCATAATACATAGGCGCCGAGTCCAGGGTATACACCCGCAGCGCGTCCCTGTACGCTTTAAGGGCCTCCCTGATCTTCTGTTCCTTCTCTTCGCCGGCAAAAAGCTGGACCTGGTCGAACATCGCGTTGCCGAGATTGTTCAGCGTCATGGCATAATGGTCGGGGGACGTCTCAAAGGTGTAAAACCGCAGCGCTTCCTTGTATGCTCCTACCGCCCCGGCCAGTTTTTGGCGCTTTTCGTCGCCGGCCAGCAGTTCGGCCTGGTCTCCGAAAGCGTTGCCGATGCGGTTCTGGGTCAGCGCGTAATCGCTGGGAGCCGCGTCGAACGTGTGGACCCGCAGGGTTTCCTTATATGCCGCGACAGCCTCGGAAAGCTTCTGTTCTTTCTCCCTGCCGGCCGTCAGTCCCGCCTGCTCCTTCAGGGCTACGCCCAGGTTGGTCAGATCGGAAGACACACGTCTGAACTCCAGTCACTTCCTGCTATCGCGTATGCCGTC
>CAIRNJ010000074.1 GCA_903879915.1 uncultured Elusimicrobia bacterium | reverse complement strand
GATCCGGCGCCACCCAGTACAGCGTCGGGCTGCTGACGCTGCCGTTGACCGAGCCGCCGCTGTAGGTCCAGCTGTAGACCAGCCGGCCCATATCCCCCAGGTCTTTGGCCGAGCACGTTATGGTGGATACGTCCAAAGGCACCACGCCCGTAGGCTTGGCCGTCAGCGAAACTATCATCAGATTATTCACCACCACGGTGGTGCTTTGCCAGACTTTATTGCCGTTGCCGTCGGTCACCGTACAGGTAAGGTCGTAGGTGCCGGTAGACGTTGGCGCCGTCCAGGCGAACGTGTCGCCGGTGCCGCTGGCGGTGCCGCTGGTGGCCGTCCACTCGTAGAGCAGGGGGCCGGCCGCCGGAGAGGTTGCCACGCACACCGCGGTCACCAAAGTGCCGGTAGACACCCTGGGTTTATCGGGCGTGACGGAATCTATGACCGGGCCGCTGGCCACCCAGACTTCCACGTTCTTGCTCTGCATGCCGCCGGGCTCATGGTCGTCCACCTGGCAGGTGATGCCGTAGGTGCTGTACGCCACGCCGGGATTGGGCGCCACCCAGTACAGCGTCGGAGTGGTAGAGCTGCCGTTCACCGTGCCGCCGCTGTAGGTCCAGGTGTAGGTCAGCCGGCCGAGGTTGCCCAGGTCCTTAGCCACGCACGTTATGGTGGATACGTCCAAAGGCATCACGCCCGGCGGCTTGGCCGTCAGCAAAACTATCACCAGATTGTTCACCACGACGCGCGTGCTCTTCCACACAGTAATGTTATTGCCGTCCGTCGCCGTGCAGGTAAGGTCGTAAGTGCCGGTAGACGTTGGCGCCGTCCAGGCGAACGTATCGCCGCTGCCGCTGGCCGTGCCGCCGGTAGCCGTCCAGGAGTACGTCAGGCCGGCAACGGGCGAGGTGGCAACGCACACCGCGGTGACCAAAGTGCCGGTAGACACCCTGGGTTTATCGGGCGTGACGGAATCTATGACCGGGCCGCTGGCCACCCAGACGTCGACGTTCTTGCTCTGCATGCCGCCGGGCTCGTGATCGTCCACCTGGCAGGTGATGCCGTAGGTGCTGTACGCCACGCCGGGATCGGGCGCCGTCCAGTACAGCGTCGAGCTGCTGACGCTGCCGCTGACCGTGCCGCCGGTATACGTCCATTTATAGGTCAGCCGGCCGAGGTCGCCCAGGTCCTTGGCCACGCACGTTACAGTGGACACGTTGAAAGGCACTACGCCCACCGGCTTGGCCGTCAGCGAAACTATCACCAGGTTGTTGACCACGACGCGCGTGCTTTGCCATACCTCGCCGCCATTGAGGTCCGTCACCCTGCAGGTAAGGTCGTAGGTACCGGTAGACGTGGGCGCCGTCCAGGCGAAGGTCTTGCCGGTGCCGCTGAGCGTGCCGCTGGCAGCCGACCAGCTGTACGTCAGCGGGCCGGGCGCCGGGGAGCTGGCCACGCACACCGCGGTGACCAAAGTTCCGGTAGACACCCTGAGCTTATTGGGCGTGACCGACTCTATCACCGGGGCGCTGGCCACCCAGACGTCCACGTTCTTGCTCTGCATGCCGCCGTCCGCATGGTCGTCCACCTGGCAGGTAATGCCGTAGGTGCTGTACGCTATGCCGGGATCGGGCGCGGTCCATTTCACCACGGAGCCGCTGCCGGTTATCGTGCCGCTGGTGGCCGTCCACGTATACGTCAGATCGCTGAGATTGCCCAGGTCGTTGACGAGGCAGGTCACGGTAGAGACGGCCAGAGGATAGACGCCGACCGGATCGGCGGTAAGCGACGTTATCATCAGATTGTTCACCACTATGCGCGTGCTTTGCCACACCGTGCCGCCATTGGTGTCCGTCACCGCGCAGGTTACGTAGTATGTGCCGGTAGAGTCGGGCGCGATCCAGGAAAGGGTGGAAGTGTGGAAACTGGAGGAACCCACGGTCCCGCCCGTGGCCGTCCAGTCATACGTCAGCAGGCCTGGCGCCGGCGTAGTAGCCACGCACACTATGTTCGTTAAGGTGCCGGTAGAGACCCTGGCCTTACCGGGGATGACAGTGAATATGACCGGGGCGCTGGCTACCCAGACGTCCACGTTCTTGCTCTGCTTGCCGCCGGGCGCATGGTCGTCCACCTGGCAGGTGATGCTGTACGTGCTGAACGTGAACGTCGAGGCCGGCGCGGTCCATTTCACTTCCGGGCCGCTGCCGGTTATCGTGCCGCTGGTAGCCGTCCACGTATATTCCAGGTCCGCGGGGTCGCCGTTGTCGGTAGCTGAACAGGTTATGGTAGAAACAGCCAGCGGATAGACGCCGACCGGATCGGCGGTCAGCGACGTTATCGACAGATTATTCACCACTACGGTGGTGCTCTCCCACACCGAACTGTTCCTGCTGTCGGTCACTTTGCAGGTTATTGAGTAGGTCCCGGTAGAGTTCGGCGCCGTCCATACCGCTTTGGAGTCCGTACCTCCCACCTGTCCGCCCGTGGCCGACCAGGTGTACGTCAGGTCTCCGGGCGCGGGAGAAAGGGCGGAGCACGTTACCTTGGAAGTATTCCCGGTCTGCACCCTGGAGGGGTCGGGAGTGAGCGACATTATCACGGGCCCGGTGGCCACCCAGACGGTAACGGCGGCCTGCGTCGTCCCCCCCTCGCCGTCGGAAACCTCGCAGCTTATGGTGTAGGTCCCTATCACTATCGGCGCGGTCCAGACAGTCTGATATTTGTCGGTGTTGGAAAAAGCGCCGTCCGCGGCCGTCCAGGTGTAGAACAGCGGATCGTTATCGTCCGGGTCGGAGGCGCTGCAGGTTACGGTGGTAACGCCTCCTGTGGAGATCACCATCGGGTCGGCGGTAAGGGAGCTTATCTGCGGTGCCGGCTTGTCGCCGCCGCCATTCCCTCCGCCTCCTGCCTTGCGCTTGGTGGTGGCCGCCGCTTCATTGGAATAATTGGACCAGCCTACCGGCGTATAGGACCGGACGCGGTAGTAGTAGGTGGTCCCTTCGCTCAGCCCTTTGTCGATATAGCCGACCGTATTGGGCGGAGTGATGGTGATCTGGGCATAGGTTCCCGAAGCGGTGGTCTTACGCTCTATGCCGAAGCCGGTCTCGTCCTTGGCGGTATCCTGCCAGGTCAGCTGTATGGAACCGGTAGAAAGAGCGACCGCGGCCAGGAAACCGGGGGTCGTATGGGCCCTGACCTTTTTCCCGAGCTCCTTGACTTTGCTTTTAACGGCGGAAATGAGGCCGAAATGAAGGCCGGCCGAAGAGAAGCCGGGCGGAAGGATGGACAGCACGAAGAAGCAGGTGACAATAACACACAGCGTCCGCCAGAGCCCGAAGCGGCGCAGCAGCTCCCTGCCCCTGGAGATGCAGCCGCCGCTGCCGGGAAGACGCACCCCTCCGGACCCGGGCCCGCTGCCCGGTTCTTCGGAAAAAGAGGTATCCTCCCTGCGCGGCACACAACCTCCTGGAATGACTCAGATCACTGTAGAAAATTCTATTTCCCGGATTCCGCACGATACCTGTCAGAATGGCAGAGCAAACAAGATAACAGGCGCGGCTCTCCGTGTGCCCGTTAATCACGTTGCGTATATTATAAGTGATATTATAGTTATGTCAAGAGGCGGCTAGTAACACGCGTTTTAGCGTGTTATCACCGCCAAAAGTCAAAACGTCAGCGTCACTTTTTTCAGGCCCCTCGGCCTGTCCGGGTTCAAACCGCGCGCTTGGGCCAGGTTAAGCGCCAGGAGCTTAAACTCTATATCCGTAAGCAGGCAATTAAAGGGGTATTTACCCCTTTTTTGCGTAACTATCCGGTACGGGGTACCCCGCTCATCCAGCGCTTTTCTGACCTTCAGCAGGTCTTCCGGCAGGGCTCCGCCCGGGTTCAGCAGGAAAACGAAGTCCCTGCGGGTATAGGCGCCCACGGGGCCATGGAGGAATTCCGCCGCGGAATACCCCAGCGCGTGAGCCTTCGCCATTTCCCTGAACTTAAGCGCGGAATCGTCGGCTACGGCGTTATATGGCCCGCGGCCCACGAAACCTATCATCTGCGCCTTCTTAACCTGCTTAAAAAAACCCTGAGAAGCCTGCCGGAAAGGGGCGTTTACCAGTTTCCTGGCCAGTTTTACGGTATCCGTGAAATCACTGTCCTTGAAACAGCCGCTCCAGACCTGGGCGGTCCAAAGCACGGCCCAGAGCTGCAGTATGAAGCTTTTCGTGGCGGCCACCGGCAGTTCGGGCGACCCCGACAGCAGGATATGGCGGCCGGCCAGGCGCGCCAGGGGATTCTTGGAAAGATCCGCCTCATTGGTGACGGCTGTGCCGCGGGCCCCCCAACCGGTCAGTTTTTCCAGGCAGGCCACTATATCCGGGCTTTTCCCGGACTGGGAAAAAGCCCACACGGCCTGGCCTTTGAAATTAAGCGGCCTGGCCGCCTCAAAGATAGAATGCGGGTGGATAAAGTTAGTTATAGTTCCCGCGTAAGTTTCCCATATATATTTCGCGAAGAGAGTGGCGTTGCCGGAAGAGCCGCGGCCCACCAGGTAAACCACCTTGTCTTTGGAGCGTATGGCCGAAGCCTTCAGGCTGCCGGCCCCGGCCGAGAACTTTTCCAGCAGCTCAGGTATCTCCCGGATATCCTTTGCGGTGAGTGTTTCTTCTATTTTCATAAATTCAGCCGTTTACCGGCCTGTAACTTTCCTTTTAGCGTTCCGCAGCTGCTTCATCCGGTCGTCTATATCCTTGAGGTCGGCCCCGGTGCGCCCGTAATGGGCGTGCTCTATGGGCGAATCCGGGCAGATATAAGTGCCGCGGCGCACCCCTTTGGGGTCTTTTTCAAGGCCCAGCCAGATGAACCAGGGGCTCATATCCGAAAAATTCCTTGCTATCAGCTCAGGGTTCGAACGCATTATCTCCCGTTCGTCCCCGAACCCGTCCAGCACGGCCCCGGAATGGTAGCCGGCCTCTTTGGCGGCTTCCACGTCCCTGTGCGTGTCGCCTATAACGTAAACCTCGCCTTTCTTTATCTCCGTCCCGGCTATTTTCGACGCCCGCTCCACCGCCTTTTCCAGCACCAGGCTCCTGTGATGAGAATCGCAGCCGTAGCCGCCGAAAGCGAAATGCTTCAGCAGGCCTGACGGCTCCAGTTTTATGAAGGCCCCCTCTTTAAGGTTGCCGGTGCCGAGGCCTACCATAACGTTCCTGCGGCCGGAAAGTTTTCCAAGGAACTTTTCAACACCCTTGACCTTCATGTATTTTCTGGCCTTTACGGAAGCCAGCACTTCGGCCGGCAGGCGGGCCACGTACCTGCGCGTGAGCTCGGCCAGTTCCTTTTTAGAGGGCTTGCGGCCGGCGCCGGCCCTGAAAGCGTTCTCGAAATTGGCCTTGTCGGTGGCGCCCTGCAGCTGGAAGGACTGGCAGGCCTCCGGATGGCCGGTCATGGCTTCCACCGCGTGATTGAGCGCCCGCGCGCCCGCGCCTCCCGCGTTGACCAGCGTGCCGTCTATGTCGAAAAGGATGATCTTCATGCCGTATTTCCTTTCTGCACTATCTTCCCTTTCTTTACCGTCAGCACGCACTGGTTGGCGCCGAAGTAATAACAAAGCTCCCTGTAATCGCCGGCGGCGAAGAAAGCCAGGTCGGCCTGCCTGCCCGGCGCCACGGAGCCCGCCCGGTCGCCTATGCCCAGCGCCCACGCGCCGTTCACCGTGGCGGCGCACAGCGCCTCCTCCGGCGTCATGGCGCAATGCGTGCAGGCGGCCGCCAGCACGAACTGCATGTTCCAGCAGGGACAGGTGCCGGGGTTGAAATCGGTGGCCAGCGCCACGGGCACGCCCTCGGCTATCAGCTCGCGCGCCGGCGGGTATTTTGCAAGGCCAAGATAGAAATTAGAGGCCGGCAGCAGCGTCGCAATGGTCCCGGCGTCGCGCAGGGCGCCGATATCCCCGGCGTAAACATGGTCGGCGTGGTCGGCGCTGACGGCCCCGGCCGCGGCCCCGGCGCGCGTACCGCCGTAGTTGGAAAGCTGTTCGGAATGCACCTTGGGGAGCAGGCCCAGCCGGCGGGCCGCTTTCAGATAGCTCGTGGTCTGCTCCGGAGTGAAATAGCCCTTTTCGCAGAAGATATCGGCGAAAACGGCCAGTTTTTCGGCCGCCGCTTTCGGCAGGATCACGGCCGTAACATAGTCCAGGTATTTCTGCGCGTCGCCGTTGAATTCCGGGGGCACGCTGTGCGCGGCCAGCAGGGTGGGCAGCATTTCCAGCGGCGTCAGCCGCGCGGCCGCCCGCACGGCCCGCAGCATTTTAAGCTCCGACTCCAGCGTCAGGCCGTAGCCGCTCTTCACCTCGGCGGTGGTGGTGCCGCAGTCCAGGAAGCGCGCGGCCCGCGCGGCCAGCTGGCCGGCCATGGCTTTAAGCGGCTGTCTGCGCACCGCCCCTATGCTCGAAATAATACCGCCGCCGGCGGCCTTTATCTCCTGGTAGGAGGCGCCGGCGGTGCGCATCGAAAAATCCTTCAGGCGCGGCTCCGCGAACACCGCGTGGGTATGGCTGTCCACGAAACCGGGCAGGCAGACCCCGTTCACTTCTATCTTCCGCGCTTTTTTTGCCAGGCGGTGGCGGGCCACCGCGGCGCGCGGCCCGGCGGCCGCGATAATGCCGCCGTCCACCAGCACCGCGGCGTTCGTCACCAGCCCGGTCTCGCGCATGGCCGCCCCCGCGCGCGGGGCGTTATCCCCGGCGAAGGTCAGCAGCTGTTTGATGCCAGTAAAAAGTATAGCCATAAGCTCGCCGCAAGGCGAATTTCCCCGGACCCGCCGCCCGCTCTACCTGTAGTTCTCGAACTGCAGGGTCAGGCCGAAATCCCCGCCGCGCAGCAGCGTCATCACGTTCTGCAGCTCGTCCTTGGACTTCGAAGTGACGCGCAGGGTGTCGCCCTGTATCGACGTGTTGGCCTTGAGCTTCTGCTCTTTGATGGCCTTCACTATCTCCTTGGCTTTCTCCTGCGGTATGCCCTGCTGCACCTTTATCGCCTGCTTGGCCGTGCCGCCCAGCGCGCTCTCTATCTTCTGCGGCTCGAAATTCTTCACCGGCAGGCCGCGCTTGGAGATCTTCATCAGCAGCACGTCGTAAAGGGCCTTCACTTTGTAGGCGTCCGACGACTGCAGCATTATGGTGTTGGCCTTTTTGTCGAAGTTGATCTCCGACTTCGAGTCCTTGAAGTCGTAGCGGTTGATCACTTCCTTCATGGCGATGGCGATAGCCTCGTCCACCACGGTGTACTCCACTTTCGAAACCACGTCGAAACTGAATTCAGAAGCCATAATTCATATCCTCCAGGATTTATTTAGCTGCCCGGGAGTTATTTTCTTCAGACTCCCGACCACCGACCCCCGACTTTCACTTCATCATCGGTATCTTCACGCCTTTCTTCTTGGCGAAATCCGAGGCTATCTTGTAGCCCGCGTCGGCGTGGCGCAGCACGCCCATGGCGGGATCGTTGGTGAGCACGCGCTCCAGGCGCAGGCCCATCTCCTTCGTGCCGTCGGCCACCGTTACCTGCCCGGCGTGCAGCGAATAGCCCATGCCCACTCCGCCGCCGTGGTGAAAAGACACCCAGCTGGCGCCGGAAGCCGTGTTGATCAGCGCGTTAAGGATAGGCCAGTCGGCTATCGCGTCGGAGCCGTCCTTCATAGATTCCGTTTCGCGGAAGGGGCTCGCCACCGAGCCCGAATCCAGGTGGTCGCGGCCTATCACGACGGGCGCTGAGATCTTCCCCTTCTTTACCAGGTCGTTAATGCGCATGCCCATCAGGTGCCGCTCGCCGTAGCCCAGCCAGCAGATGCGGGAAGGCAGGCCCTGGAACTTCACTTTTTTCGTGGCCATATCCATCCAGCGCCGCAGGTGTTCGTCCCTGGGGAACAGGTCCAGCACCAGCTTGTCCGTAACGGCTATATCCTTCGGGTCGCCCGACAGCGCCGCCCACCGGAAAGGCCCTTTACCCTCGCAGAACAGGTCGCGGATGTAGGCCGGCACGAAGCCGGGGAAGTCGTAGGCTTTTTTTACGCCCTGCTTGAAGGCCATCGTACGGATATTATTGCCGTAGTCGAAAGTGACGGCGCCGGCCTTCTGCAGCTTCAGCATGGCCTCTACGTGAATGGCGATGGACTCCATGGAAAGTTTCAGATATTTTTTGGGGTCTTTGCGGCGCAGTTCGTCGGCCGCCTTAACGCTGTAGCCTTTGGGGATATAGCCTTTCAGCGGGTCGTGCGCGGAGGTCTGGTCGGTCAGCACGTCTATCTTCACGCCGCGCCGCGCCATCTCGGGCAGCACTTCGGCGCAGTTGCCCAGCAGGCCTATCGAAAGCGGCTCCCCGGCCTTCAGGGCCTTCTGCGCCATGATCAGCGCCTCGTCGAGGCTGCGGGCCATCGTGTCCACGTAGGCGGTCTCCAGGCGCTTGCGTATGCGCGTCTCGTCGGCCTCTATCACTATGGCCACGCCGCCGTTCATCGTGACGGCCAGCGGCTGGGCGCCGCCCATGCCGCCCAAGCCCCCGGTGACCACGAGCCTGCCGGCCAGGTCGCTCTTGAAATGCTTGCGCGCGCAGGCGGCGAAGGTTTCGTAAGTGCCCTGCAGTATGCCCTGCGTGCCGATATAGATCCAGGAGCCGGCCGTCATCTGGCCGTACATCATCAGGCCTTTCTTCTCCAGCTCGTCGAAAACCTCCCAGTTGGCCCAGTTGCCTACCAGGTTGGAGTTGGCTATGATCACGCGCGGGCTGTGCTCGTGCGTGCGCAGGATACCGACGGGCTTGCCGGACTGCACCAGCAGCGTCTCGTCGTTCTCCAGCCCGCGCAGCGAAGAAACTATCGCGTTATAGCAGTCCCAGTTGCGGGCGGCCTTGCCGCGCCCGCCGTAAACTATAAGGTCCTCCGGCCGCTCGGCCACTTCGGGGTCCAGGTTGTTCATCAGCATGCGCAGGGCGGCTTCCTGCTGCCAGCCCTTGCATGAAAGCTTGTTGCCGCGCGGCGCCCGTATGTCAGTTCCGGCTGAATTCATTGAATATCCTCCGTCGCTCAAAGAAAATATCCCGTCAAAACGGCTTCGGCCACGTTCTCTATGCGGTCCGAGAAAACCTCGTCGCCCTTGAAGGCAGGGGAGATCTTCCGCAGGCCCGCCAGCGCCGCTTCCAGCGCTTTGCTGGACTTCAACGGGCGGTGGAATTCCACGCCTTCTCCGGCGGCCATCAGCTCTATGGCCGTGATCCTGGCGACGTTCCTCACCACGGTGCTCAGCTTCAGCGCGGCGTTCATGCCCATGCTCACGAAATCCTCTTTGTTGGCCGAGGTGGAGATGGAATCCGAACTGGCGGGGTGGCTGAGGATCTTGTTCTCGTTGCACAGCGCGGCCGCCGTCACGTGCGCTATCATGAAGCCGGATTCCAGCCCCGGGTTGCGGGCCAGGAAAGGCGGCAGGATCTTGAAATCGCTGACCAGCTGGGCTATGCGCCGCTCGGAGATATTGCCCAGGGCGGTAACGGCTATGGCCGCGAAGTCGGCCGCGAAAGCCACGGCCTGGCCGTGGAAATTGCCGCCGGAGACCACGTCTATGCCGCCGCCCGCGCCGGAGCTGACCACCAGCGGATTATCCGTCACCGAAGCGAGCTCCGTCTCGAAAACGGCCAGGGCGTGTTCCAGCGTGTCCTGCACCGCTCCCAGCACCTGCGGCATGCAGCGCAGCGAATAGGGGTCCTGCACCCGCTTGTCGGCGCTGCGGTGCGAGGCGCGTATCTTGCTGCCTTTGAGCAGCGCTTCCAGTTTGGCCGCCACCTCCACCTGGCCGGGATGCGGCTTCAGCGCGTGTATGCGGCGGTCGAAAGCCCCGGGCGTGCCTTTCAGCGCCTCCAGGCTCATGGCGCCGGCCATCACCGACGACGAAAAAAGGTTCATCGCCTCGAACAGCGCGAGGCCCCCAACGGCTTTCATGGCCTGGGTGCCGTTTATCAGGGCCAGGCCTTCTTTCTCGGCCAGCTCTACGGGCCTGATGCCGGCTTTTTTCAGCACCGCGGAGGCCGGCTTCCAGTTATCGTCGCCGATACGCCGGGCCATGCCCTCGCCTATCAGCACCAGCGCCATATGCGCCGACGGGGCAAGGTCGCCGCTGGCCCCTACGGAGCCTTTGGAAGGAATAAAAGGGATTATGCCCTTGTTGATGAATTCGGCAAGTTTCTTGATGATCACCGGGCGCACGCCCGAGTTGCCCATGGCCAGCTCGTTGACGCGCGCGAACATCAGGCCCACGGCCTCGGCGTCCTCCAGCGGCTCGCCCACGCCGCAGGCGTGGCTGCGTATCAGGTTCACCTGCAGGGCCTTGAGGTTCTCGGCGGAAACGCGCTGGCTGGCCAGCTCGCCGAAGCCGGTGTTGATGCCGTACATCACGCGGTCCCCGGCCAGCAGGGCCTCCAGGCGGCGGCGGCGCGCGGCCACCAGCTTCAGCGCGCGGGGCGGCACGGCCACTTTCCTGTAGCCGTAGGAAACTTCGGCGAAATCCTCTATGCGCGGCGCCGTTCCGAGGTTAAAACTTTTTTTCAGCATATTTTTTGTCCTTTAAGATATCGTTCAAAGTGACCGCTCCGGCCCGCTTGAAAGCCTCTATGAAACGTTCGAAGATCTTCCGCGTCATCTCCACGTCGCTCAGCGCGCGGTGCCAGTTCTCGTTGGGGATGCCGAGCTCGGCGGCTATGTTGCCCAGCCGGTTGCTCTTGAACTTCCATTCTTTCCTGGCTATGGCCAGCGTATCCAGCACCGGCACGGCCGGCAGCCTGAGGCCTATCCGTTCCAGTTCCATCCGGAGGAAAGCCATGTCGAACTCGGCGTTGTGCGCCACCAGCACGGAATTTTCCAGCATGGCCAGCAGCCGCGGGGCCGCGGCCCCGAAAGCCGGCGAATCCTTCACCATGGCGTCGGTGATGCCGTGCACGCGCGTGCATTCGGGCGGTATCGGGCAGCCCGGGTTCACCAGTTCGGCCAGCGTGCCCAGCCTTTCCCCGCCCCGGAAGCTTATGGCGGCCACTTCGCAGACGCGGGCGGTGCGCGGCGAAAGCCCCGTAGTCTCTACGTCGATAAAAGTGAACACCGCCTCGTCCAGCTTCGCTCTTTCAAGGGTGTCGTTCATGTTGCTCGCGCCGCGGCTACCAGCACAGGGAACCGTAATAGATATATCTCGTCCACAGGCCCAGCGCCAGCGTTATCGCCAGGCTGAGCGAAATATTGACGGTGGACAGGTCTATGATGCGCTTTTTGCGCACGTAGAACAGCTGCGCCAGCCAGAGCGCGGTGACCGGCAGCCACCAGCAGCCGCCGACGAAAAAGAAGGCCCACAGCACCAGGCGCTCGAACATCAGGAAATATTTCTCGTCGAAAGTGGGGAAATCCTTGCCGAAGATCTCCTTCTCCACGAAATAGATCAGCACGGTGGAGACATGCGTGACCAGCACGAACATGCACGCTATCGCGGTCCATTTTTCGGCCAGGAAGGAATCCCCGCCGGGGAAGTCGATGGGCGAGACCATGAACAGCACGAACAGATGCAGGAACTGGTCCGCGAGGAAGCTCACGGTGCCGTCCTTGAAACGCATCCGCTTCATGCCGAAAACGCGCAGCTGGTCTATGACGAAGTGCAGCACCAGCATTATTACCAGCGAGCCCCACCCGCTTACGGGATAGTGCCCTATGGTGACCCAGGTCTGGTTCAGGAACTGGGAGGTCAGCGCGACGGACACGAAGAAATGCGTGAAGCAATGCACGAGCATCCCCCACACGTTCTTGCGCTTCATGCGGTTCACCACGTCGAACTGCAGCGTGAAATCCGCCAGCAGGTGCGACAGGAACATTCTCCAGAGTATTATCATTATTAGCCCTTTGACGTAAGATTGAAGGACTGGTCCCAATCTTTCGGCGGTTCCTTGATATATTGCTCGGCCGTATCAATGTAGTACTGCGAGGGCCCGTCGCCCGGGCGGGCCGCCAGCGCGGCCTTGAAATCAGGCAGCGAGCCGGCGTAATCCCCGGCGTAGAACTTTTCCATGCCGGCCTCGTAATGCCTGAGCATGGCCTGCACGTCCGCCGTGGCTTCCCCCTTGCGCGCGAAAGGCTCGTACACCTTCACCGGGATGAGCTTTCCCACCACCCGGATGCTGCCCAGGTAGCGGTAATCGAAGAACTCCTTCAGGTCCCCGAAAGTGGCCTCGCTGGTCATGATCTTGGAGGCGAAGAACTTATTAGCGCCTTCCATGCGCGAGGCCATGTTCACCGAGTCGCCCATCACCGTGTAGGAAAGCCTGGTGCGCGAGCCCATGTTGCCCACTACCATCGGGCCGGAGTTCACGCCCACGCGGCATTTCGGCTTTATCGTGAACTGCGTCAGCGACTCGTTGAGGCGCGTCATCTCCTTCTGGCAGTCTATGGCCGCCAGCACGCCCAGCTTGCGGTGGTCGGCCTGGTCCAGCGGCGCGTTCCAGAAGGCCACTATGCAGTCGCCGATGTACTTGTCCACCGTGCCGTCGTACTTCAGGATCACGTCGGTAAAGGCCGACAGGTACTCTACCAGCATGGCGGTCAGCTCTTCGGGCGACAGCTTTTCGGACATGGTCGTAAAGCCCGCCAGGTCCAGGAAGAAAGCCGTCATGTCGCGCTTCTCGCCGCCCAGGGACAGCTTGGACGGGTCCTTGGTGATGAGGTCCACCACCTTGGGCGACAGGTACTGCCCGAAGGTATTCTTGATCCACTTCTTCTCGCGGCCCTCGGCCAGGCCCTTGTCCACCGTTATGTAGGCGAAAGGCAGCAGCAGCGCTATGGAGATGGTAGCGAAAGGCAGCAGCAGGCAATTGGCCAGCAGCACTACGTAGACGACGGCCAGCGCCAGCAGCACCCCGGAACAGACCGAGACCAGCAGGGCCAGGGAATATTTGCGCAGCACCACCGGCAGCCAGGGCAGCAGCAGCACCAGCAGCACTACCAGCGCGGTAGGAACGGGAGTGTGAAAATCGCCGGCTATGGCGTTGTCCACGAAGGTGGCGTGCACCTCCACGCCCGGGAATTGCCCGCAGAAAGGGCTGGGGGAATGGTCGTAGGCCCCCATGGCCGTGGAACCTATCAGCACTATGCCGCCTTTTAAAGCCTCTTTCTCCTCCTTGCTGAGCCGCCCGCTGAGGATGTCCGCGAAGGAAACATGCCGGAAACTGCCCAGGCCCACGAAGGCGGGATCTTTATCCCAGCCGGGATGCTTCTTCCACGACACGAAATTCCTGTAGTTCAGTATTTTTCCGTACCGGTACTCGTAGAACAGCTGGGAAAGGTGTTTGCCGGAATAGAACGCGTAGCCGGCGATGCCTATGGAGGGGATAGCAAGCTCCGGGAATTCGCGGCCCAGCGCCGTGGTCTTAAGCTCGGTCTGGCCGTAGGTGATGAATTTTTCGCCTTCGTACCCCAGCAGAGCGGGCAAAGGAGGGAAGATCCCCCAGAAAGGCATATAGCGCCGGATCTGCCCGTCCGCGTCCAGGCCGGCGTCCACGTTCGGCTGGGCCATGATGGCGCTGGCCGCGGACAGGCCTTTAATGGGGTAGATGACCGCCTCGGAACCGGTCCCCTTGGTAACAAGGTTCGCCACATTGCCGGCTTTGGCCACGGCGGCGACGAAGCGGCTGTTGTCGGCGTCCTTATCCCGCTTGCTCTTGGAAATTATAATATCGAAAACTATTCCCTTGGCGCCGTACTTGTTAAGTTTTTCTATGATATCGCCGTAATAGCTGCGCGGGATGGGCCAGCCGTATTCCTCAAGGGTAAGGTCGTCTATGGCGCAGATGAGTATCTTCGGGTTGGCCGGTTTCGTGATATATTCACCGAAAGAATAGGTGTTGCCCATATAATCGGCGCCCCTGTCCTTTTCGGTAATGAAGAAGGCGGCCGAGTAAAGCTTGCCGGGCAGGTTCAGGACGAAATTATCCCAGATATAGTTCAGCCTCTGGGTAGAAGGCAGAAAAACGGCGAACAGGAGCCAGATAACAGAAAAAAGCGCTATGCCGATCACCAGCCCCTTGCTGCGCGAAGACGCGGTTTTTATTTTAGTCGCCATAATCAGCCACACCCCTTTTATGCCGGTCGGAACGGACGGGTTCCCCCGCCGCCGTTCATTTCACCGAAAATTTAAACACTCCGCCGGGCCCGCCTTCCGCCCAGATCTGCCCGCCGTGCAGCTGCACGATCTTGCGCGCTATGGCCAGGCCCAGGCCGAAGCCGGCCTCGCCCTCGCCCGTCTTAAGGCGCTTGTACCGCTCGAAGACCGCTTCCAGCTGGTCCGGCGGTATGCCGGGGCCGGTATCCGCCACGGTGAATACCACGCCGCCGTTCTCCGCCCGGGCCGAAGCGGTAACGCTGCCGCCCGGCGGCGTGAACTTCCAGGCGTTGGAAAGCAGGTTCTCCATCACCCTGCGCAGCAAAGCTGAATCGGCCGAGAACTCGGCCGCGCCGGCGCCGGCGGCGTCCACGTTCAGCGCCACGCCTTTCTCCTCGAACAGCGCCCTGAAGCTTTCGGCGGAGGCGGCGAGGAATTCGGCGGCGTTGAGCTTGCGCAGGTCGGGCTTCAGATGGCCGGCCTCCATCCTTGAGATATCCAGTATGTTCTCCAGCATCTTGAACAGCCGGTCGCTGGAAGCGCGCACGCTGTTCACGTAGCCGGCCTGCTTGGCGCCGGGCGCGAACTCGCGCTCGAGGAGGTTGATATAGCCCTGCATGGTAAGCAGCGGCGCGCGCAGGTCGTGCGCCACGGAATGGAAGAACTCTTCCTTGACCTTCTGCACTTCCCGCTCCAGCGTAACGTCGCGCAGCACCATGAACACGGCCGGGCGCTGGGTTTTGGCGGCCAGCGTCTGCAGGTTCACCTGGAAATATTTTTTACCCGCGGGAGTATCGTACCCTATGACGCCGTCGCCGGCCTCGGACTTCAGATAGACCAGGTCGGCCACCTTCCGGCGCAGCGTGGGGCCTTTCGGCGCCTGGGGCTCGTTCACTCCCAGCAGCACCTCGGCGGCGGCGTTGGCGTAAAGCAGCTCGCCGCGGAAATCGCAGAGGATGATCGCGTCGTGGATCAGGCTTACCAGCAGTTCGAGCTTCTGTTTTTCCTCGAACACCTTCTCCACCTGGATGCCGTGGTAGCGCTCCACCTCGCGCATCATGGAGTTGAAGGCCGTTATCAGCTCGGAGAGTTCGGAGAATTGCGCGCCGCCGGCCACCGCCGTCCTGAAATCGCCGCCGGACACCCGGGCGGCCCCCGCCAGCAGCGCGCCCACCGGCGCCGCCAGGCTGCGGGTGAAGGCCAGCGCCGAGAAATAGAAAGCCGTGGCCACGCCCAGCAGCAGGAAGGCCATCAGCCAGATAATGCGGTTGATGCCGGAGAACGCCTCGGCGCGCTCTTCCAGCGCCAGCGCGTAAAGGTCGAAGCCGCGCACCCGCGCCGCCGCGCCCACGTACACCCCGCGGGCGCCTTCGAACTCGAAGACCGGCCCGAGGGCCGTCATGCTCCTGACGGCCTGGCGGTCGAATTTCTCCAGCGACCGCGAAAAGGCCAGCGAGCCGCCCTCGGCGTCGGCCAGCAGCAGGCCGCCCGTGGCGCCCAGCCGCTGGGAATGCAGCTTCTCCACCAGGTCGCGCAGGTTCACCGCCGCGAAGGCGAAATAGCCGCCGCCCAGCGGGTAGACCATGCGGCAGAGGGGCATGTCGTAAAGCATTTCGAACTGCCCGATGGCGAGGCGCCCGCCCTCGGCGGCCGTGCGGAAAAGCCGGGTGTCTCCGATGTCGAGAAAGCCGAAGAACCGCCGCAGTTCGGGCGCGCCGCCGCTCAGGACCTCCCGGCCGTCGGCCCCGGTGAAGGCCATGTAAAGGAATTCAGGGTTGGCCTTGAGCGCGCGCTCAAGGTTGGCGGGATCGACGTATTTCGTGCCCGGCGCCCACATGCGCTCCAGCCGGCGCGAAAGGTCCTGCGTTTCCCGCTCCGTCATCAGGGCGGCCATCTGGGAAACGCTCTGCTGCAGGGCGGTTATGTTGGTCTTGGACTGGGACTGGTAATAAAAAAGAAAAAAGCCCGCCGGGACTATGGGTATAAGTCCGGCTCCGAAGAGCACCAGCAGCAGTCGGTTCAATAAAGTCACGTTATAATCAAGGCCGAAGGCCCGGCCGCGGGGTCAGCTGCCCCCGAAGCCTGCCGCTCGGACTTCCAACCCCGCGTACTTCGCTCCTTACTTCTTCAGCGCTTCTATCAGCTTCGGCACTATCTCGTGCGCGTCCCCCACGATGCCGTACTTGGCCACGTTAAAAATGGGGGCGCCGGCGTCCTTGTTCACGGCTATTATCACGTCGGAGGCCTTCATGCCCACGATATGCTGCACCGCGCCGGAAATGCCGAAAGAAAGATACAGTTTGGGCGAAACGGTGGTGCCGCTCTGGCCCACCTGGTGGGCTTTTTCCTTGAAGCCCAGGTCCACGGCCGCGCGGGAAGCCCCCACCACGCCGCCCAGCAGCTTCGAGAGCTCCTCCAGCTGCCTGAACTTCTCCCTGGACTTCATGCCGCGGCCGCCGGAAACTATGATATTGGCGTTGTCTATCCTCACGCCGCCGCCGTCGTGCGAGATCCTGCGCTCCAGCACCTTCACGCGGCGCAGGCTTTTGTCGAGCTTGGCCGATTCGCGCACCACCAGCGCCGCGCGGCCGTGCACCGGCTCGTTCATCTTCATCACGTTGGGGCGCACGGTGGACATCTGCGGCCTGGACTTCGGGGCCAGGATGTCGGCCATGATATTGCCGCCGAAGGCGGGCCGGCTCTGCAGCAGCAGGCCGTCCTTGATGGCCAGCGCCGTGCAGTCGGCGGTCAGCCCGACGTACAGCGTGGAAGCCACGCGCGGGGCCAGGTCGCGGCCCTGTATGGTGGCGCCGTAGAGCATGACGGACGGCTTGTGCCGGGTAACCAGAGAAACTATCACGGTGGAAAAGATGTCCGTGTTGTACTCGAACAGCTCGTCGTGCTCCACCATGTACACCTTGTCGGCCCCGTAAGCGCCCAGCTCTTTGTCGTAATTATGGTTCTTGTCGGCGAGCAGCACCGCGCACAGGTCCTCGCCCAGTTCGTCGGCCAGCTTACGGCCGGCGCCCAGCAGCTCGAACGTGACCTGCTTGATCTTTTTGGCCTGCGGCTGGTCGCCGGTCTCGTTAAGCTCGACGTAAACCCACACGCCCTTGTAGCCGGACAGGTCCCGGGCCGAGGCTTCCTCGCGGGTTATCGTGATGGCCTGCACGGGGCAGACCTGCACGCAGACGCCGCACAGGGTGCAGGCCTCGTTCATCACGGCTTTCTTGTCCACCATGTTTATCGCCGCGAAAGGGCAGACCGGCACGCACTTGTTGCAGCCTATGCATTTTTTGGAAACTTCTATCATGAGCGCTTCTCCTTGAAAAAATCTTCCGCCGGAACCCCGGCGGGCCAGCCTACTCTTCTATGAAATGTTCGGCCTTCATTATCTGCAGTATCTTCGCCATCCCTTCCTGGCCCGAGCCGGAGAACATGGCGGCCTTCTCCCGCTGGGGAGGAGGATAGATCTTGTCCACCTGCGTGGGCGAGCCCTTCAGGCCCAGGAACTGCGGCTCGGCGCCTATGTCCGCCGCGCTCCACACGTGGAACGGCTTCTTGAGCGAGGCGTTGACGGCCAGGAAAGAGGGATAGCGGGGCACGTAATCCTTATGCATTATCATGGTAAGCAGCACCGGCGGCCTGGCTTCAACTATCTCGTAGCCGCCGTCTATGAGCTTGCGGGCTATTATCCTGCGCCCGTCCACGTCCACGTGCTCGCAGAAGGTCACCTGCGGCATGCCCAGCTGCTGCGCCACCCCGGGGCCGGTCTGGGCGGTGTCGCCGTCTATGGCCTGCATGCCGGCCAGGATCAGGTCTATCTTTCCCAGCTTCTTTATGGCCCTGGCCAGCGCGTAGGAAGTGGACCAGGTGTCGGAGCCGGCGAAGGCCATGTCCGAGAGCAGTATGCCCTCGTCGGCGCCCAGCGCCAGGCCCAGCTGCACCACGCTTTTCGCCTGTGGCGGGCCCATGGAGACCAGCGTCACTTTGAAATCGTGCTTCTTCTTCAGCTCCAGCGCCGTCTGCAGCGCGAAGTGGTCGTAGGGGTTGATGATGCTGGGCACCCCGGCGCGGATAAGGTGGCCGGTCTCGGGATTTATTTTGACCTCGGTGCTGTCGGGCACCTGCTTGACGCAGACTACGATATTCATGTGCTTCTCCTTGAAAATATACCCGGGCTTTTTATTTCGCCTTGAACGCCTGCTTCAGTTTCAGGGCCACCAGGTCCATATCGGCCATCATGCCCCGCTGCTCGGTCTGGATAGCCTCTATGTTCACCGCGTCGGCGAGGCTGCCGTCGGACTCCACCGCGCCCAGCACCAGCGCCAGGCCTTCCATGGCGGTGTTCAGGGCGGCTTCGCGGGCGAAGATCCGCGCCATGGCCTGCCAGCCTTCGCGGTCGAACCGCACCGTTTCGCTGTACTTCTGGGCGGCGGCCGCCGTCGAGAAAATGGCGGCGGTCTCGGCCGCGCAGATCAACTTGCCCAGCTTGAAAGTAACGTGCTGGTGGCGGGTGAGCTTGTGCACGCGGCACTCCTCCAGCACCGCGGCCAGCGCCCGCAGCGCCAGCGCCGCGGCGTGCGCCCCGGCTTTGGGCTCTTTGGCGTGCACCTCGTCGAGCCTGTCGGCCATGTCCAGGTAATAGCGGCCGCGCGATTTCAGGTGCTCCTGCCAGCGGCCGCGGTAGATGGTCATCTCCAGCACTTCGCTGGTACCCTCGTAGATGCAGGTGATCTTGATGTCGCGCTTGATCTTCTCCACGGGGAAATCCTTGGTGTAGCCGTAGCCGCCCAGCGCCTGGATGGCGTCGTCGGCCGCTTTGTTGCCCCATTCGGAGGCGCCGTACTTGGCTATGGCGCCCTCGGTCTGCAGCCCGTGCTCGCCGGAATCCAGCCGCAGGGCGGTATATTCGATATAGGACCGCGCGCCTTCCAGGCGCACGTAATTCGGCACTATCAGCTTGTGGGTGTAGCCCTGCTTCTCGGACAGCGGGCCGCCGCCCTGGATGCGCTGCTGGCTGTAGCGGATAGCGATCTCCATGGCCTCGGCGCCCGCGCCCAGGCCGAAAGCGGCCACCATCACGCGCGTGTAGCCGAACACGGCCTGCGCCTGCAGCAGGCCCTTGCCCTCTTCCATGCCTATCAGGTTCTCGGCGGGCACGTAAACGTTGTCCAGCGAAAGCCCGGCGGTGTTGGAAAGCCTTATGCCGTGCTTGTCCTCGTGCTTGTTGGCGGAAAAACCTTCCATGGTCTTCTCCACCAGGAACCAGGACGGACCGCCCGGGGCCAGCGCCAGTATGGTATGGATGTCGGCCACGCCGCCGTTGGAGATCCACTGCTTGTTGCCGGTGATGCGGTAGCCGGCGATCTTGCCGTTCTTAACCACGTGCTCGGCGCGCGTGCGCAGGTTCACCAGGTCGGAGCCGGCGTCGGGCTCGGTGGCGCCGTAGGCCACCAGCAGGTTCTCGGACGCTATGCGGCGCAGCCATTTCTCCTTCTGCTCCTCGGTGCCGCCCTGGTTGAGGGGGTCGGTGCCCAGGAAAGTGGCGAAAACTCCGGTGGCTATGCCCAGGTCTATGCGGGCCAGCGCCTCGCAGATGCGGTAAATGTCGAAGGTGCCGCCGGACACGCCGCCGTATTCCTCGGGGATCATCAGCAGGTGCACGCCCAGGGTGTCCCGGTCGTACATTTCCCTGAGAATATCGGCGGGGAATTCGTTCTTCTCGTCCAGCTCGCGGATCAGGTCGAAGGGGATGCGCCTTTTGGCGTACTCCCTCAGGCTGTCCAGCATCAGATTGCGCGAAATAGCGTCCATGCTTGCCATGAAGAACTCCTTAAGCTGTTTTTACCGCTTCGCAGGCCGAAAGGTACTCTTTTATCTCCGCTGTTATCTTCTCCGCGAAAACCCTGTCCTCCAGGCCCTCCGCGTTGATGAAAACGTTCTCCGCCGCGCAGCGGATGGCGGTCTCCAGCTGGTAGCGCGCGCTGCGGTAGTCGCTCATCACGTGCGGCGACACCAGGGCCTCGCACACCCGCAGCCCGGCCATGGCCTCTGAGGCCAGGCGCGCGGTCTTGAGCGGCACCTCGGCCGCGTGCTTCAGCGCGGCCTGCATCTTAACCTTGCGCTCGGGGTTGTCCTTGGGGATCTTCATGGCCGCCATGAACACGTCGAAAGAAGCCGAGTCTTCGGCCACGCAGGCCTGCAGTTCGGCCTTATGCCCGCCCAGCAGCCCGAACAGCGTGCGCAGCGCGGGCCGCTTGGCTTCGTCGAGCTTCTTGCCGCGCAGCGTGATGCCTATGGCCATCTGGCCCAGCGCGCAGCCCATGGCGCCGTTGACGCCGGCCGCCGAGCCGCCGCCGGGCGTGGGCTCGGTGTTGGACAGCGCGTCCACGAACAGGCCGGCCCCGGCCTGCCAGGAGCTGAGCAGCTTCAGCAGCTTCGTCTCCAGCACCTGCGTATCCTTGTTAAAATCCTTCACCTGCAGCGCTTCCACCGCGTAGTCGGTCAGCGCGTCCTGCGTGGTCAGGCCTATCAGTTCGGTGCCGGTGATGGCGATATTCTTCGGCGCCAGCTCCTTGTTCAGCTCGTCCATGACGCGCTTTATGGAGGTGGTCTTGTAGTCGGTGAGCACGGTGGACATCTGCACCTGGCCCTTGGATTCCAGGAAGATCTCCTTGGCGCGCAGCGCCGGCAGGCCGCCGCCGGAGGTGCGTATTTTCTTGGCCAGGGCCTTGGCGAAGTCCATGTCGGTGGTGGCCAGGTTCACGTTGAAGTTCACTATCTGGTTGCGGGCGCCCACGGCCATGGCGCCGGCGGTGGGGTGGATCTGGTTGGGCCCGAAATCCGGAGTTTTCTCCGGGTTTTTGCCTATCTCTTCGCGCAGGCCTTCGAACTGCCCCTTGCGCACCTTGGCCAGGTCTTTGCGGTGCTCGAATTTTGCGGCGCGGTCGTAGAGGTATACCGGTATGCCCAGCTCCCGGCCTATGCGCTCGCCGGTCTGCTCCGCCAGTTTTATGCATTCCTCTATGGTGGTATCCATTATCGGGATGAACGGGGCCACGTCGGTGGCGCCCATGCGGGGATGCTCGCCTTTATGCAGGTTGAGGTCGATCAGCGAGGCCGCTTTTTTGGTGACGGCCACCATGGCCTCCACGGCGGTCTCGAGCGGCGCTATGAAAGTAAGAACGGTTCGGTGATGGTCGGCGTCTTTTTCCACGTCCAGCACCAGCACGCCCGGCACGGAACTGGCGGCGGCCACTATCGCGTTTATCTTATTTACATCCCTGCCTTCGCTGAAATTCGGCACGCATTCCACAAATTTTCCCATTGTTCCTCCATAGAACAGCTTTCCGGGCTGAACGATCCGGGTCCCGGTATATATATAATTATACAAAGGATAATAAAGGCTGGACAACCACTACTTCAACAGGAAATGCCCGGTTTTTGGTATTATTAGCGCATATGCCGCTGATAAAACAGGTTTTAAGGCTTATTTTGCTGGCCATAACCACCTATATTGCAGTTAAAACCACTACTTTTGGCTGGAATTCATGGAGCGGCAGCTACCAGGGAGGCGGTTCGGAGGAAACCGCCAGAGACCTGCGCGCCCATGTGACCAGGCTGGCCGGCGAAATAGGGCAGCGCGATATCTTCCGCAACAATGCGCCGGGACTTAAGGCCGCGGAGGAATATATAATCTTCCGGCTTAAAAGCTACGGCTACAAAGTGGAAATACAGAAATACAGGGCAGCCGGTACAACGGCCAGGAATATAACCGCCGTCAGGACCGGCGCCCGGAAGCCGGACGAAACGGTGCTGGTGGGCGCCCATTACGATACTTTCGAAAATCCCGGGGCCGACGACAACGCCAGCGGCGTGGCCGGCATGCTTACCCTGGCCCGGCTGATGGCTGGAACGCGCCCTGCCAGAACCTTGAAATTCATAGCTTTCGCCAATGAAGAGCCGCCTTTTTTCAGGACGGACTACATGGGCAGCGCGGTCTGGGCCAAGGCCGCCGCCGCGCGCAAAGAAAAGATCAAAGGAGCGGTAATACTCGAGATGATAGGCTATTTCAGCGAACGGCCCTTATCGCAGAAATACCCTCCGCTGATAGGGCCGTTCCGGCCCAATAAAGGGAATTTCATAGCGCAGGTAAGCGATTTCGCCTCGCGCGGCCTGGCCGGGACCCTCGACCGGGAATTCAAAAAGAATTCTACCCTGCCGCTGCTCACCATAGTACTGCCTTCCGTAATTCCGGGGGTGGATTACTCCGACCACCGTAATTTCTGGAAGACAGGCTGCCCGGCGGTGATGTTCACGGACACCGCTTTTTACAGGAACCCGAATTACCACAAAAGTTCGGACACCCCGGCAACGCTCAACTACGGCTATATGGCCGGGCTGATAGCCGGCCTGGAGCCGGCTTTGACCGCGCTGGCGGACGGTAAATGAGAAAACCCGCCTTTGGCGGGTTTTCGCATCCCCACGAGGGGGAGTCTCAGTTGGTGGTCCGTATGATGCGGACGACCATGCATAGTGTAACAGAAAAGCCTTGACTTGTCAACCCCACGCCTCTCCCCCCTTTAAAACCGGCCTGAAATGTGTTATGGTATTAGGTATGCAGCGGAGGCAAATATGAAATCTTTCCTGTTAGCGGCATTACTGTTCGCCCCGGCCCTGTTGGCCGCGGAGCCCCCTTCTTTCCCGGAGCCGAGGGACACGCCGGAAATAAAGAACCAATTAAGAACGGAAGCCGCGGCCCTTGAGGCGAAGGTGAAAGCCAGCCCGGGGAATATCGAGCTTTATATGCGGCTGGGCTTCACCTACTCCCGGCTGGAGCAGGCCGACGACGCGCAGCGGGCTTTCGAAGGCGCCGTGAACCTGGACCCCGGAAAAGCCGACGCCCATTATATGCTCGGGCTGATCTACGAGAAGAAAGGCATGCGGGACAAGGCGCTGGCCGCCTGGAAAGCCTGCCTTGAGAGCACCAGTGACCCCCGCATGCGCAATACCGCCGGCAGGCACATCCACCACCTTTCGCACCACTAACATCATGAAAAAAAACCTTTTATTCCTCGTCCTGCCCCTGCTGGCGGCCTGCGTCTCGCCGCAGGTGGCCATAAACCAGCACGCCGACTTCTCCACCGTAAAACGGGTGGCCGTGCTCAGCTTCAGCGGCGCTAACGGCGATCTCGCCGCCGACCTGCTCACGCAAAGCCTGCTGATGCGCGGCGCCGACGTCATCGAGCGCCAGAAGCTCAACGCCGTGATACAGGAACATTCCCTTACCGCCTCGCCTTACTTCGACCAGGCCACCGCCAAGCAGCTGGGCAAGCTGCTGGGCGTGGACGCGCTGTTCGTGGGCACCGTGGCGGAAAGCAGCCCGGCCGGGAAATACCTGGTAAGCACCTCCCAGGGCAACCTTATCACGGACGTCACGCGGGTGTCGAACAGCTCCCTCTATTCGGAAGGCACGGTGGCCGGGCTCCCCAATTCCCAGCTGCTCAGCACCACCGCCAACGCGTCGCTGGTGGCGCGCATGGTGGACGCCCAGACCGGCTCCATCCTCTGGTCGGGGTCGATGTCCTACGAAGGCTTCGACCTGAGCACGGCCATGCGGGAAATAGCCGACGCTTTCACCACTTCGCTGTCCCCCATCTGGCCGGCGCTGACCATAAAATAAGGCGATAAAAAGGCCGGATATCCCCCGATATCCGGCCCTTCCCGCTGACAGGAACTTCCGTCAATCCATCAGCCGCCGCTGCCCTTCCAGGGCGCGTATCGCGGTAACGTCCTGCGTGAATTCCATGCAGCCCAGGTACGCGCCTTTGGCGTCCCTCAGGGCGTGGAACTCTATGAAGATCTTATGTTTCGGCCCGTCCTTGGCCACCGGAAGGTCTATCCAGAAAACGGCTTTTTCGCGCGTGCCGGCTTTCATTTCGGCTATCAGTTTCTCCACCATGGCCAGGCTTTTCTCCGGGTGGCATTGCCTGAAGTTCATGCCCATGGCCGACATCGGCCGCTTGAAAAGCCGGGTCTCGTGCTTGTTCCAGCCAGCCACCTCGTCGGCGGCGTTTATCACGGTAAGTTCGGCCGGGATAGTCTCTATCACGGCCTTCACCATTTCCGGGTCCATATTGTCCAAAAGCATTTTCCCCCCTATATAATTTCCAGCTCCAGAATGCGGTCCACGCGGAACAGCCTGTCCTTGCCGCGCTCCAGGCAATGCGCGTCCAGCCCGATGAACGAAACCTGCATATAGCTGCGCTCGCCCACCGCCAGCGGCCGCACTTTCCGGCGGCTTTTCTCGTCCCCGGCCCTGAGGTAGGTAAGGCCCAGGCAGCGCCCTTCTTTTATGGCCTTGTTTATCAGCTCCACTTTCAGGGCCAGCGGCAGCGCGCGGTCGCTGAGCAGGTACTGGTGCCCGGTGACGAACTTCACTATGCGCCGGTCGGTAATAACGTCCCCCGGCCGCACCGCCCGGGTAAGGCTGAGCCCCTCCAGCGAAACGCAGCGGCTGAGGGCCACGTAGGTCTGCCCCGCCGCGAAAGCCCGGTCGCCCAGGTCCAGCGTAACGCGGTCGAACGTCTTGCCCTGGCTTTTATGGATGGTCACGCCCCAGGCCAGCTTCAGCGGGTACTGCCGGAAAGTCCCGGCCGTCTCGGCCTCTATGCGGCCCGCCTCGTGGTTAAAAGTGAAATGGAACAGCTCCCAGTCGTGCGGCTGCACGCCCTCCAGCCCGCCGTCCGGCAGCCGCACCAGCACGGTGTCGGGCTCGCCGCCTATGCCGCGTATCACCTCGGCCACCTCGGCCATGGTGCCGTTCACCCAGCGCCCGTCGGGGTCGTTGTTAAGCATCATCACCTGCGCGCGCCGCTTCAGCCGCAGATGCTGCTCGGCCGGGTAGGAATCCCGCGTGAAATCGCCGTCTATTTCGGCCGCGTAGCGGTATTCCTTCCCCTGCAGTTCCTCCAGGCGGTCGTGGTTCACCGTGAAAGCGGCGGCGTTGGTGGTAAGCAGGTGCACCGCGCAGCCCAGCCCGGCCTTCTGGGGCGCGCCCACGCGGCTGTTGAGCGCGGCCAGCTGCGCCGCCGTTATATTGTTGTTGCGGATGGCGTTAAGGATGGCGATGAAACCCGAATCCGTCTGGCGGTAGATCTTCTCCAGTTCCACGAATTCCAGCTCCAGCTCCTTGAACGCCGCGGCGCTGAAAAAATACGGCCCGTCGTAAAAACCGCAGAACAGCCCCCGCTCCGCGCCGGTCACCACCGGCGGCAGCTGGTAAAGGTCGCCTATCAGGATAAGCTGCGCCCCCCCGAAAGGCAGGGCGGGGTCCTTACCGTTCAGCCGCATGAACGCGTCCACGCAGTCCATCAGGTCCGCCCTGGCCATGGAAACCTCGTCTATCACCAGCGCGTCCAGCTCTTTATAGATCTGCGCCCATTTGCCCCTGACCTTCTTAACGGCGGCGGCCGTAATATCGGGCTGGAAAGAAAAAAAAGAATGGATGGTCTCGCCGCCGACGTTGAGCGCCGCCACGCCGGTGGGGGCCAGCACCACTATCTTCTTGGCGGTATGGTCCCGGAAGTAGCGCAGCAGGGTGGACTTCCCGGTGCCGGCCTTGCCGGTAACGAAAACGCTGCGCGTGCCGTTCTCCATCATATAGAGGGCTTTCGAGAACTGCGGAGTGAATTCTATTTCGAATCCGGGCATATAATTATTCTGGGAACGGCAATTATACCATTTGCGTTTTTTCCGGCGGAAAAAAAGAAAGCCGGCCCGGGGGCCGGCGTTTCTTTCCGCTAACAGGAGGTTATTGCGCGGTCTGGACGCTCAGCACCAGCCCGGTGGCGCCCATGGCGACGCCGGTAAGGTGGAACTCCCCCACTATGCCGGCGGGGATGAAGTAATCCACTATCTTGGCCGACACGGTGGCGCGGATGGTCCAATCTTTCGGGTTATACTTCATATTGATGACCTGCTGCGCTTTCAGCGGGATCTTCTTTTCCCTCAGGTCCTCGTTGATGGCGTCATAGGCGCTCTGTATCAGGACGTTGCTGACCATGATCATTATCTCTTCCTGGTTGAGCTCGGTGCCGCAGGTATCGCCATCGGCGCGGCTGTCGCCCAGGGGCTTGAAGTTAGGGGAAGTACCGGCGTCGGGGGCCAGGGAGGCGTGCACCTGCACTTTCTGTATGCGTACGGCCACGTGGTCCTTGCTTTCAAGGTAGGGCTTCGCCGTTATCACGGGGATCGTAACTATGCCGTTAACGTCCACCCGGATATTGCTTATTTTCAGGAATTCGCCGGACTTAGTGAACACGGGCGCGGCGGGATCTATTATGGTCAGCCCGCTCACGCCGGCGGCCATATGCTCGACGCCTTTTTTCAGGGCCTTGAAAGGAACGCGCACCGTCATATCCACGCCTATCAGGTCGTCCCCGGCCGGCTGCGGAGCCGCCGCCTTATAGCTGTAGCCCCCGGCGGGTATATCGGCGGCCCGGAAGCCGTCCAGGCTGAAATCCGAAGCCGAAGCGCGCGCGGCCAGCGCCGCCGCTATCGTCATGGTAAGAAGGATGGTTTTTTTCATAAATTTAGTCTCCGTGCCTTACAGCTCGAAACCGAGGTACAGCAGGCCGTTGCCTATCTTAAGGTTCTTTATCAGCGCGCCTTTGGCGAAAGAGGGCAGGAAAGCGCTGTTCTTAAGCGTCAGCTCCACGGTCTTGTCGTCCAGCTTGCGGGCGGTTACCACTTTGGCCAGGTCGGCGTTGGTAAGGAGGGTATCCATCACGCCGGAGATCATAGTGCCCTGCAGCCAGTTGCTCACGAAGCCCGGCACGCCTATGCCGTAAGCCTTGTCCACGGTAATTTTCTCGAAGCGCAGGGTTATCACGTTCTGGCGGACGAGCGTGGGCAGCATCTCGGCCTTGAAATACACGTTGGGCTTCAGCGGCAGGCTGGTGACCAGCGCCTTGCCGGCCACTTCCATGCGGGCGTCGCCGCGGAACTTCACGCCGCCGTCGCGGCCTTCGGGCTTCAGGTTGAAATCCGAGCCCTTGGTGTACTGGGCCACGAAGTTGGTTATCAGGCCGTCCGAAATGGCCAGGTTATAGCCGGGCAGCTGCGCTATGGACGCCGCGGAGCCCGACTTCACGCTGAGGGCGAAGCCGGTGCCGTCGAAGGTGAAAGCGGTAAGGTTAACATCCGATATAAGGCCGGGCAGCAGCGGGGCCACGAAATTGGGGGTGACGGCCGCGCGCATGGTCCAGCTTTTCCTGTCGTAGGCGAACCGGAGCACGTCCGCGGCGCGGAGCTTCACTTTATTGGCGGTGAAAGCGGCGTCCATGGCCCTGGTCATGCCGTTGGTGATCTTGGTCATCAGCATTTCCATCAGTTCGTCTTTGTTTATCACGCTCTTGGGGCCGAAGACCATATCGGCCTCTACGCTGACGACCGTAATGGCCAGCCTGTTGTTGCCTTCGAAGTAGATCTTCATCAGCACGGTAGGCTCTACCACGATGCCGTTATAGTCCACCGACACGTTGCTGAAAGCTATATGTCCGCCCTGGCGGTAAAGCACCGGGGCGGAAGCGTCCAGGGGGGCTATCTTAACGTCCGTCAGCCCGTAAAGGCGCTCGCCAAGGGCTTTGAACGGCAGCTTTATGGTCATATCCAGCGCGGCAGCGGGGATATTGGGGGATTTGTTGAAGCCGGCTATTTCCTGCGGTACCGGCATGCTCATTTCCACGGCTTCGGGCTGTGAAGCCTTCAGGCTGGAAAGGTTCATCGAATTCAGATCGAAGCCGCCGGCCAGGACGCCCATCGGGACCATCAGTGCCGCCGTTACCGCCAGAATTGTTTTTTTCATAATTGCCTTTTGCTGGTTATAGTGTAACAGGCCCCGGTGAAAGCGGTAAGTGTCAAAAGGCCCAGAGACCCGGGCCCAACAGGGCAAAAAAAAGGACCGCCGCCCTTTGGGGGGGCGGCGGTCATCCGACAACGCGCTGGTTCCGGCTAGCTCTTTAACAGCGCGTCTATATATTTCTGCGCCTTCTTGGCCAGCGGATCCTCGGGATAATCTTTAACTATCTTCTCGTAATATTCCCTGGCTTTATCCGTGTTCTTTATTTTCTCGAAAGCCTGCCCGGCCGCCAGCAGCGCCTTGGGCGCTTCCTTGCCGCCGGCATAATCGGCCGCTATGCGGTCGTACATCTTCACCTCGGTCTCCAGGTCCTTCGAGTCCTTCCTAGCTATTTCGGCGGCCAGGTAAAGCTCCTCTACCGCGCTCTCGTCCTTGTATTTGTCGGCCAGCCGGTTGAGCACGGCTATGGCCTCGGCGGGCTTGGACATCTCTTCGCGCAGCACGCGCGCCTCCGACTTATAGGCGCTGCGCGCCTCGGGCTTCTCCGGGTAAAGCTTTATGATGTTCTCGTACACCTCCACGGCCAGGGTGTACTGTTTCTGCCGCTCGGTAAGCCTGGGCAGCTGGGCGTAGGCCGCCCACGCCTCGTCGGTGCCGGGAAACCTTTCGGTTATGTCCCTGTACACTTTTATGGCGGCGAAATATTCCTTGAGGTCCTCGGCCAGCACGTCGCCCAGCAGCCGCTTGGCGCGGGCTATCAGGGCGCTGTCGGGGTAAATATGGATCAGCTTCTCGTATGCCAGCCTGGCCTGCACGAACTCTTTTTTCTGGGAATAAAGCGTTCCGAGGGTCAGCTCCAGCGCGTCCCGCCCGGCGTAACCGGGGAACCTTTCGAAGAAGTCGTTGAATTCCGCGGTCAGCGGCGCATAGAATTCCTGCCCGAACCTGGCGGCCATTTCGCCGAGGAAAGCAGCGAGCCTATCGGCCTTGCCGCCGCCTTTGGAAGCTTTGGCTATCTCCAGCAGCAGGGCTTTTTCCCGCTTGCTCAGCTTCTTGTCGGCGGTGATGCTCAGCAGCTGGAGGGCCGCCGGGCTGGCTTTGGAACCGGGATACTCCTGCAGCAGCTTGCCGAGGTCGAGTATGGCCGCTCTGTGGTCGCCCAGCTTCAGGTGCAGGTTCGCTTTCAGCAGCAGGGCTTCGTCCGCGGCTTCATTGTCCGGATAGGTCCTGAGCCAGGCCGCCACCTGTGGCAGCAGGGCTTCCAGAACGTCCTCGTCCTTGTTTTCGCCGTTAAGCTTCAGAAAATCCCATTCTACGGCGGCTATGCCGGGAGCGGAAGCGGCTGCTTCCGCCGGCGCCGCGGCGGGCTGGGCTGCCGGAGCGGCCTCGGCGGCGGCGGCCGCGAGGGGCTGTTCCAGCGGCTTCTCTGGCGACTCTGACAGCACCGGCTCTATCTGGGTAGAGGCTGCGGCGGCCATCTCCGGCGGCATCTGCTGCTGCGCAGAAGCGGCGGCGGCGAAAAAGCCGGAGAACGAAACCGCTAAAAAAGGCAGCGCTGCGAACATTTTATACCTGCTCATCTTTCTCCTCCTGAATGCGGCGGAAATCAACTGCTACCCCCTGCCGCGGGAACGCCCGCCGTAACTGCGCCCCCGCGCCTTATCCGCGGATCAGCTCTATGCCGTTATACTCTATCCAATCCAGCGCCAACGGGCTGATTATGGCGTTGGCCGGGACTTTTATTGACCTGCCCCCCGCCGTTATCATTGCCCTGAGCTCGAAATCGCTGAGGAACACCCTGTGTTCAAGCTCCGGAACCTTCTTAGGCGCAGGCGCGGCCCCTCCCGGTTTTCCCCGGAAAAGGTGCTCCGCTATCAGGTCCTCTATCGCGCCTTTGGTGAGCATGGGTGGACCGGACGGCTAAGGCGTACGCCTTAAAAACCGTCCGGCCGTCCGGCGTTCTTAACTTACTTTCACCGAGATCTTGGCCAGATATTTGTCCAGGTCGTCGGAGGGGCGCGGTATCACGTGCATCCCCACCAGCTCCCCGGCCTTCTGCGCGGCGGCGGCGCCGGCTTCCACGGCGGCCCGCACGGCGCCCACTTCGCCCACGCACAGCGTGGTGACGTAGCCCGAGCCTATCTTCTCGTAGCCGAGCAGGCGCACCTTGGCGGCCTTGCTCATGGCGTCAGAGGCTTCTATCATGCCTATGAAACCTTTGGTCTCTATCATTCCAAGCGCTTCTTTGGGTTCTGACATATTCGCTCCTTATACTTAGTACTGCCCCTTCGCGGCCTCGCCGCCGGAAATTATGGCGATGCTCGCGCTGGTGCCCAGGCGGTTGGCGCCGGCCTTTATCATGGCCTCGGCTATCTTGGCGTCCTTGATGCCGCCGGAGGCTTTCACGCCCATCTCGGGGCCCACGGTCTCGCGCATCAGGGCCACGTCTTCCGGCGTGGCGCCGCCGGAACCGAAGCCGGTGGAGGTTTTCACGAAGTCGGCCTGCGCCAGCTTGGACATTTTGCAGGCGCGGATCTTTTCGTCCTTGGTCAGGTACGAAGTTTCAAGAATTACTTTAAGCAGTTTGCCGCGGGTGGCTTCGCGCACGGCCTTTATATCGTCCAGCACCAGCTGGTCGTTGCCGGATTTCAAGGCGCCGATATTTATCACCATGTCTATTTCCTCAGCGCCGTTGGCTATGGCGTCGCGGGCTTCTATAGCTTTTACCGTGGGGGTGGTCGAACCCAGCGGGAAGCCGATAACGGTGCAAACCTTAACGCAGCTGCCCCTGAGCAGCCGGGCGGACATGGCCACGTAGCCGGGGTTCACGCAGACGGAAGCGAAGCGGTATTTACGGGCTTCCTCGCACAATTTGCCTATCTCTTCCTGCGTGGCGTTGGCCTTGAGCAGGGTATGGTCTATCATGCCGGCAATGGAGGTGCTGGCCTCGTTGGGGTTGCAGAAGCTCACGCGGTCGGCGCTGGCCTTCACCTGCTGGGCCGTATAATTGGAGAGCGGGTTGCATTTCTGGCAGGAGGAACTGCAGGTGTTCTCCTCGAGCCGACAGTCGCCCTGCGCGGAGCAGGGTTTAGCCGGGGCCGCGCCCTGGTTGTTCACCAGCGGGTGCTGGAAAACCTTGCCGGCGGAGCCGATGTTCACGGAATCGCCCAGCGTCTGCCTGGGGGCCTGCTGGCCGCCGCCTTTCATTATCCGGGCCACTTCGGCCGCTATTTTTTTAATATCTTCGTCGTTCATATGGTTTTCTCTCCTGTTATGTGGACCGTATCCACAATGCCGGCTATCACCGTGCGTACCGGGGCTTTGGAATTCTTCAAGATCTTCCGCGCCGAACCGCCTTCGTCCACTATCAAAACCGTGTCGCCCACGCCCGCGCCCTGGTGGCCGTCCAGCGCCAGCGTGGCCTCGCCCGTCAGCTTGTTCTTGTCCAGCGGGTCAACGGCCTTCACCAGCAGCAGCGTGGCGTTCTTCAGCCCCGCGTGCTTGCGCGTGGCCCAGACGTTACCGATAACTTTCGCTATGAACATATAGTCAATCCGAAACCTAAAATCAAGAATCCAGAATCGAGAATCGCGAAAACTCTAAATCAAACTTTTAAATTCTTGCCGTCGATTATACCTACTATCGCGGCGTCCACCGGCGGCAGCGGCGTGCCGACGGCCGTCTCGCCCTCCCAGCCTTCGAAGGCCAGGATGGCTTCCCGGGAGGCCACGAAGAATACGGTTTCTCCCGCGCCGGCTCCCACGGTATCCCCGGCCACCAGCGGGTCGCCGGCCGGCTTATCCGTTTCCCAGTCCAAAGGCTGTATAAGCAGCAGGGTCTTGCTCTCCATGCCGCAGCACTGGCGTGAGCAGAACACCCGGCCGATGACCTTTGCCTGTTTCATAAACTCTTATCCGAGACAAGATAGTCTCGCTACGCTCGACTCCCGACCCTCGACTCTCGATACCCGATTCTTAACAGCAGCGCTCTTCTATGGCGGTTATTTTATCCAGCCGCTTCTGGTACTTACCGCCTTCGAAAGGGGTGTTCAGCCAGACCTTGATCATTTCCTGCAGGGCCAGTTCGCCGTGCGTTTTGCCGCCCAGGCACAGCACGTTGCAGTCCTCGTGGGCGGCGGCGAAGCGGGCGGAAATAGTGTCGTAGGCGGCCACGGCGCGGATGCCGTGCACTTTATTGGCGGCCAGCGGCATGGCACCGTTGAAGCCGTCCACCAGCACGGCGCGGTCGAATTCTTTCTTGCGCACGGCCTCGCTGACCAGCAGGGCAATGTCGGGGAAATCCACCGGCTCCAGCGAGTAGCAGCCGAAATCGGCCACGTCGTGGCCCAGGCCCTGGAGGAATTTCTTCAGCTTTTCCTTGGCTTCAAAACCCGCGTGGTCGGCGCCTATTACTAGTCTCATAAAATTTCTCCTGTTAAGCTTATATCGCCGCGCCTATGTGATGGTGCGCGTTGGGGATAACTATGCGGCTCACTACGGCGTCCTCGCCTATGGCTTTCACGCCGGCGGTAACGGCGGTGCGCACGGCGCCCGGCTCGCCCACCACGGTGAAGTAACCCTTGCCGCCTATGCCTTTGCCGGTGTTCACTTCGGACACGTGTACGAAGGCGGCTTTGGCGGCCGCGTCGGCTGCGAACAGCGCGGGCAGGGCCTCTTTGGTCTCCACAATGCCCACGGCCTCTATCTTGTCGGCCTTCACTTTTTTGTTCAGGGCGGCCAGCGCGCCGGTATGCGCGTTGCGTATGATGTGGCGCGCGATAATGGCATTGCCGCCGATGTCCGCTCCCCTGGCCAGCGCGGATTCAACTTCCCCTATGGGCCCGGAGATCACGATGATATATTTCCCCTTGGAAATAGCTTGGTGCACTTCCGGCTTTATCCCGGCCGCCTTGCACATGGCGTCCAGGGTTTCGATGCCTTTGGCTATCGAAGAAAGTTCCACAAGTCCGAGCGCTATATTTGAAAGCATAAATTCTCCTTACGCTATCCTGAGGTCACCGACTACGCTGCACTGCAGCGGCCGCGCGAAATGGCTGGTCTTGGTTATGCCGTCGCCCGTGGGGGTGCCGATGGACATGGAGGCGTAGCCCTCGCCCAGGCCCAGCCCGTGCAGCGTGCAGCCGTTCTTCACGAAGATGGAGCAGGCCATGCGGCGGCCCATTTTGGTCATGTTCTTGATGTTGGTGGAGTACATGCCCGCCGAGTGGTGGTTCTCCCCCTCAACGAAGCGCGCCAGCTCTATGGCCGAGTCTATGTCTTTGCTGAAAGTGACCGGCAGCACCGGCATGAGCTGTTCGCTAACCACGAAAGGGTGGTCGTTGGGCACTTCCGCCCACAGCACGCGGATATCGTCGGACAGGTTCAGCCCGATGGCTTTGGCTATCACCGACGGGTTCTTGCCGATGAAATCGCGGTTCACTTTGGGCTCGCGGCCGGGCTCGAGTATGGCCAGCTTAGAAAGCTGGTCCATCTGCGCACCGCTCAGCTCGTAGGCCCGCGCGTCGGCGCGCATGGCGGCCAGGAAGCGCGCGCGGGCGGCTTCCACCACGATGACTTCTTTCTCGGCTATGCACAGCACGTTGTTGTCGAAGCCGCAGCCGTAAATTATTTCCTGCGCGCAGTCCGGGAACACGGCGGTCTCGTCCACCACTATGGGCGGGTTGCCGGGGCCGGCCGCTATGGTCTTGCAGGGCTTGCCCGACGTCATGGCCACTTTTACTATGGCCGGGCCGCCGGTGACTATGTTCATGTTGGTGTCCGGGTGGGACAGCAGCTGCTTGGTAACTTCCTGCGTGGGCTTGCCCATGGCGCACACGATGTTGGCCGGGCCGCCGGCGTCCACTATGGCTTTGTTAAGGATGCGCACGGCGTCGGCCACGCAGCCCTTGGCGGCCGGGTGCGGCGAGAACACTACCGCGTTGCCCGCGGATAAAATTCCTATGGCGTTGCTGATGATGGTGGCCACGGCGTTGGTGGAAGGGGTGATGGCGGCCACCACGCCGAAAGGCGCGTATTCCACCAGGGTCAGGCCTTTGTCGCCGGTGTAGGACACGGCGCGCAGGTCCTCCACGCCGGGGGTGTTGTCTATGCACACCATGTTCTTGATAACTTTATCTTCCACGCGGCCCATGCCGGTCTCGGCCACGGCCATTTCGGCCCAGCGGCGGGCGTTGGCGCGGGAAACTTCGCGGATGGCGGCTATTATTTTTTCGCGCGCCACCAGGCCCAGTTCCTGGAAAGCGGGCTGGGCGAGCTTGGCGGCGCTCACGGCGTCGTCCACGCTGTCGAACACCGGCCCGCCGGTAACGGCGGAGGCGGCGCCCGGCGCCAGGTTGCGTACCACCTCGGCCACTATTTTCTGCAAGTCTTGTTCGCTGATGGGCATATGAACTCCGCTTACAGCATTTTATCGGTGGATTTCGTGAACACCGTCCTGCCTTCTTTCTCTATGGTGTCCACTATGGCGAACACCGTGCAGTCCACCGGCGTATTCTCGGTCTTCGAGGTCTGGCGCGCGCTGGAGCCCTGCACCAGCAGCACCAGTTCGCCGGTACCGGCGCCCACGGCGTCGATGGCTACCAGCGTATTGCCGCGCGGCTTGTCGTCCAGCCCCACGGGCTGCACCATTAAAAGCTTGGTCCCCACAAGTTTATCGTCCTTGCGGGTGCACACCACATTGCCCACTACTCGTGCGAATAGCATAGTTCCTCCGAAAACGGCAATCGAGAATCAAGTATCAAGTATCGAGGATCTGAGGCGCGGAAAAACTTAAACTCGGTTCTCCCGATCCTCGATCCCCGATTCCCGATTCTTGATTATTTCTTCTTGTTCTCGCTGATCGGAAGTTTGCCTTCCAGGTCGCCGTGAGGCTGCGGTATCACGTGCACGCTCACCAGCTCCCCTACTTTCTGCGCGGCGGCGCCGCCGGCGTCGCAGGCGGCGCGGCAGGCCGCAACTTCGCCCCTGAAAAGGATGGTCACCAGCCCCGAGCCGATCTTTTCGTAGCCGACTATCCTTACGTTGGCCGATTTTACGGCGGCGTCGGCCGCTTCCACGCAGGCCACAAGGCCCTTCGTCTCTATCATTCCAAGTGCGTCCATTGTATCCTCCAATAACTAGTTAAGATTCAGCAAAAGCGTATCAGACTATGAACGCGGCGTCGTTGTTCTTCATGCCCGCGGCGTTGGCTTCGTCCACGTCCAGGTGCAGCTCCAGCGCGAACTGGTCGGAAACGCGGCACAGCACGCGCTCGTAGATGGTCTCGCGTTCGGTGCCGCGGCCGCACAGCACGCGCACTTCCTGGCCGTCCTTCACCTTGAAGGTCTCAGCTTCCTTGGTCTGGAAATGGATATGGCGCTTCGACATTATCAGGCCGCTGGGCAGCGTTACTGTCCCCTTGGGGCCTACCAGCTTTATGCCGGGGGTGTTGGCCAGTTTGCCTGAGTCGCGTATGGGAGGCTGCTCCACGCCCAGTTTGCGCGCATCGGCGGCCGAGATCTCCACCTGGTTGTAGCTCCTGTAGGGCCCTATCATGCGCACGTCTTTAATGGAGCCCTTGGGGCCTTCTATGGTGAACAGCTCTTTGCAGGCGTACTGGCCGGGCTGCTTCACGTTCTTGTGCAGCGTGGCTTCCGCGTCGGCGCCGAACAGCGTTTTGAACGCTTCTTTGGTGAAATGCGCGTGGCGGTTGGAAATGCCTATGGGCACTGACTTTTCTGAGCGCTCCTGGCGGAGCTTAATGTCTTCAACCATTTCTTTTACGATCTTTTCGTCCATTGTTGTTTACCTCTGATGTTTATCGTTAGTTTACTTCGCCAGCACGGGCTGGAAATGGATCACGCGCAGGAACTTGTCGGCCTTGAGGCTTTCCCCGCCGACGAGCGCGCCGTCGATATCGGGCTGCGCCATCAGTTCGTCCACGTTGTCGGCTTTCACCGAACCGCCGTACAGCACGCGCACGGCTTCGGAGTAGGGCTTGCCGTAAATGCGCTCCATCTGCTTGCGCACGAAAACATGGGCGTCCTGCGCCTGGTCGGGCGTGGCGGTTTTGCCGGTGCCTATGGCCCAGACGGGCTCATAAGCTATTACTACTTTGACGGCCTCGGCGGCGGTGATGCCGGCGAAAGCGCCGTTAAGCTGGGTTTCGAGCACGCGGTAGGTTCTCTGGCTTTCGCGCTCCTCGAGGGTTTCACCTATGCACAGCACGGGCACGAGGTTCGCCTTTATGGCGGCTTTTACTTTCTTGTTCACGACCTCGTCGGTCTCCAGGAAGATCTTGCGGCGCTCAGAGTGGCCGATGATGGCGTGCGTGCAGCCCGCGTCAATGATCTGCGAAGGCGAAACGGCGCCGGTGAAAGCGCCTTTTTCTTCCCACGCCACGTCCTGCGAAGAAAGGAATATTTTAGAGCCGGCGAGCACCGCTTTAACAGCGTGCAGATTGGTAAAAGTGGGGGCCAGCAAAACTTCGTGCTTAAGGTCGGGGTCCATGCCTTTCTTAATAGCGGCGGCCAGGTCGGCGGCCTCCTTGGAATTCAGATGCATCTTCCAGTTACCGGCAATAAGGGGTGTCCGTTTAGTTGAAGCCATTTGTGGTTCTCCTAGTTAACAATAAAAATATTATACAAATCTTGAGGCTAATGCAATGGGGTCAGGTCTTGCATTTCAAAAAAAATTTGAAATGCAAGACCTGACCCCATTACAACCCCTTGACTTTCTCCTGTTTTATGATACAATAGCCTTAGAATGTAAGGTATTTGCGTATGTCTAAAAATCTGCACAGTTATAAAGAAACATTTGAGCGCCTATACACTATCGCTGAGGGGCAAGATGGTTATTTCACCCCCAAACAGGCAGAGGCGGCGGGGTTCAGCAGGAAAAACCATAGCTACCATGTGCAGATGGGCAATTGGATCAGGGAGCGCCGCGGAATCTATCGCCTTTCCAAGTTTCCCCTCACCGAACGGCCTGACCTCATGTTTTGGTGGCTGTGGTCGCGCAATAATAATGACGAACCGCAAGGGGTCTATTCGCACGAAACAGCGCTGAGTATTTATGAGCTATCGGATATTAATCCGGCCAAGCTGCATATGACCGTACCTCGCTCTTTCCGGAGAAGGGGTACTCCGTCTAAACTCCCGGTCCTTCACCGTGCCAGCATACACAAAGACGATATCGAGAAAAGATTCGGTGTTAAAGTAACCCGGCCGCTTAAAACTATCGCGGATCTTCTGGTCGGTCAAACTGTCCAGATGGACCACATGCAGCAAGCGGTGAAGCAGGCGTTTCAGCGCGGGCTCATTACCAGCACGGAGCTGGGGCGCAACAACCGGATCCCGCCCGCCATTAAAAAAGAAATAGAACAACTTAGGGCTTGAGTTCGCCGGCATCCCTGACGCGGAGTTCCCCGCTATTTCGCGCGGGCAGCACTTTGCTGATACTGGTGAGGGCTCTGTGCGGTTATTGGATTTTGAGGCTTTGAAGAAACGCCCTCGGGGGCAGGATCGGAATTCCATCAATTACTTTCAGAACCACCAGGTCTTTATCTCCGGAGACAAGCGCCTGGACCCGGCCGCCAGCCGCCGCTTCAAGATACTTCTGGTCCCCAGTGTCGCGGCAGATTGCGGCAACCTGCAGCGGCTCTACAAACTCGGCAAGCTCTGTCAGATAATGATTCCACTTTGCGTAGATATCAGCGCCGTGGCTGCCGGTCATCCTGCGGAGAACGTCCTGGTACTCGGCCAGGACCGGGGCAGTCATTACAAGCGTCAGTTTTCCCTCAAGCCAGTGCTTTAATATCTGCTGCGGCGGACCCCCCCAGAAGATCCCGGAAATTACCACATTGGCATCGAGGACGACTTTCATTTATCAGCCCGGGATTTTTGAATGGTCTTTTTAACGTCAGCCTTCTTCAGTCCAGCCCGCTTAGCGAACTTCCGGCTTGCACCAAAGAGCCTCTCAGCCTCTTCCAGAGCCGGCCGGCCGATCTTTCTCAGAATGACCGTATCCCCTTCGCCGGCAACAACGAACTTCGTTCCGGCCGTCAGGCCCAGGGCCTGGCGGATATCGCCCGGGATAACCACCTGGCCTTTTACGGACATCCGCGTTACATCGAAATTTTGCATAACTCCTCCGTCTTACTTATCCTACTAATAAGATACAGCATAAAACCTGCCCTGTCAAGGCGCGCGTAGTCAGCACCTGCCCCCATTTACCTGTTCATCAGTAATGACAGGAAACACCGAAATATGGACCGGTGAGTTTTTCACCGCCGGCCCTGTTTCGCCTGTAGCCCAGGCGGACAGAATAAAATTTTCGTATAAACGAAGCGGACCAGTCATAGTCACTGACCAGATTGCCGCTTAACCAGCTCCAGGTCGGCGTAACATTCAAGCCGAAATGCCGGGAAGGGAAAACGCTTATCGGGTAGGTCATAGAAAAACCGCTGGTCTGCGCATTCCCGTCAAGGATAAGCCCGCCAAAACCCATATCGAACTCAAATTTTTTATTCATCGAGACACGGTACAACCCGTGGATCTGTATAAGTTCCAGAGAATCCCCAGCCGCATCCTCAGAATAATGCGTCTGACGATACTGAACGCCAAAAGGGCCGTATCCGGCCAGCAACCGGCCGTCAACACCGAAGATATGAGAATTAATCTGCTGGTAATTAAGGTCAGCCCTTATTATCGGGATGTCGGGAGCGCCTATTTCCCGCATTTCACTATCCGCGAAAGCCGGATCCGGGGATCTTCTAACACGGGCCATAGTGGCCACGCCAGGATAGGCAATAAGCAAAGAAACAACATCAGCAAATATCCCGCCGGAATCGTCATCCTCTTTCGAAGAGGGATCGATACTCTGGTAACGGCCTGATTTGTCTGATTTTTCCCTGTTCTTGTCTTTATCGTTCTCTTTCTTTTGAACAGCCGCCTTTTCGAAATCATCCAGCTGCCCGGCAAAACAGCTGGAAGCAGCAAAAGCAAAAATCCACAAACCTACCATCAAACCCACAACAATTTTCTTTACAAAGAAATTGTCATTCATGAAATTCACACGAACTACTATTCACTTTGGCCAACAAAATATATAGTTACTGTCCCCTCTCTTTTGTGTGGGACAACATGAAACTATTCACTGATTTAACAACAATTCAAGGGCATCAGATAAATAGTCAATAAGTCAAATACGTCCCCTATTCCCTTTTTCTAGCTTCCGTTCTAATTCTCCAGCGCCCCCAAAGCCATCCTATTATAAATGCGGGGATTGCTAGTAGTAATGCTACAGGGGGAATGAACATAATAGCTAGGCCAGACGTACTCCCCTTAGAAGCAAACATCCCAACATATCCTATAAAAGTAGACAAAAGCATAACTATGCCTGCAAATATGAGACCAGTACATCGGCAGTACGTGATGGGTGAGCTAGATGTTCTATCTGAAAATCTAAGAATCAATAGCGAGATTACGCCAAACCCTGTTAGGTGTAAATTGTATAACAGATATGCTTTTCCTAACTTAGGGTATTCAGCAAAGAATCCAATAGTGTTATTTACCGCATTAGTCCAATCCTGAGCCTTTTCCACATAATTAACATGGAAGTACGCTGCATAGTGCGTATTTCGGACCAAGCCGAGGGGCGTTTCGGAGCATGCCGAGGGGTGTCTCGGGCCAAGCCGAGGGCCGTCTCGGAGCATGCCGAGGGGGTC
>CAIRNJ010000073.1 GCA_903879915.1 uncultured Elusimicrobia bacterium | reverse complement strand
CATTTCATCGGGACCGTCGAGGACGTGAACGAGGAACGGGCGAAGATCAAAGTCACCGTCTCCATCTTCGGGCGCGGCACGCCCGTGGAACTCGACTTCCTGCAGGTCGAAAAACTCTAATCCGTCATATTAGTGAGGAAATACTCATGGCCAAGAAAGTAAAAACACAATTGAAACTCCAGATCCCGGCAGGTGCGGCGAACCCGGCTCCTCCCATCGGCCCCGCGCTCGGTCAGCACGGCGTCAACATCATGGATTTCTGCAAGCAGTTCAACGAGAAGACCCGCAAGCTCGAGCAGGGCGTGCCGATACCCGTGGTGATCACGGTTTTCGAAGACCGGTCCTTCACCTTCATCACCAAGATGCCGCCGATGGCCGCCCTTATCAAGAAGGCCGCCGGCCTGGCCAAGGGTTCCGGCGTGCCCAATAAGGACAAAGTGGGCAAGCTCACTCTTAAGCAGGTCGAGGACGTAGCCAGGATCAAGCTTGTGGACCTCAACACCAAAGACGTGAAGCAGGCCATGGAAATGGTGAAAGGCACCGCCCGCAGCATGGGCGTGGACATAATCGATTAAACAAGTCAGGAGTCGAAAGTCGAGAGTCGGGAGTCGCGGAAAAGCAATTTTCCTTAAAGACCCCCGACCCCCGACCCCAGACTCCCGGCTGTTTTGACGAGGAAGCGGGACCTTCCCGCGCATGAACCTCGGGGGCCGAAAGCCCTGGAAACAACAAGGAGAACTAAAATGGGAAAAAGAATAGACAACGTGAAGAAAGGGCTGGACCTCAATAAGAAGTACACCCTCAAGGAAGCGGTGGCGATGCTGAAAAAGACCGCCAACGCCAAGTTCGACGAGACGCTGGAAGTGCACATGAAGCTGGGCATCGACGTGAAACAATCGGACCAGCAGGTGCGCAGCACCGTCAGCCTGCCGCACGGCACCGGCAAGACCAAGAAAGTGGCCGTTATCGCCAAGGGCGAAAAAGAGAAGGAAGCCCAGGCCGCCGGCGCGGACGTTTACGGCGGCGCGGACCTGATAGAAAAAATATTCGGCGGCTTCATGGATTTCGACATCCTTGTCGTTACCCCCGATATGATGAAAGACGCCTCCAAGCTGGGCAAGACCCTGGGGCCCAAGGGCCTGATGCCCAACCCCAAGAGCGGCACCGTCACTTTCGACGTGGCCAAGACGGTGAAAGAACTGAAGGCCGGCCGCATAGAGTTCAAGGCCGATCCCCAGGGCATAGTGCACGCTGTCGCCGGCAAGATGTCCTTCTCGGAAGAGAAGCTGGTGGAGAACGCGCAGACCGTGATAGACGCCGTGCTGAAAGTGAAGCCTTCCTCCTCCAAGGGAGTCTACATGCAGTCGGTGTTCGTGGCATCAACCATGGGGGCGGGCGTCCCCGTCGCCGTGGAGCAGAAAGCTTCAAACTAAAACAAAAGCCCGCCGGCAAAACCGGCGGGCTTTTTAAATTAAAGAGAAAGTCAGAGGGGATAAAATGCGAAAACTTAAAACTCTTGCCGCTGCCGCGGCTCTGTTGATGACTTCCGCGCCCGCTTTCGCCAGCGAAGCGGAACTGATCATACCCGACCTGTCCAGCGTTTCTTTCCTGGGCATGACGGGCCATAACCTGCTGCTCGGCGGGCTGGTGATCTGCGTGCTGGGCATGCTGTTCGGCCTGCTCCAGTCCATGCAGATCTCCAAGCTCCCCGTACATAAGTCGATGAAGGATATTTCCGAGCTTATCTACGAGACCTGCAAAACCTATCTCTTCACCCAGGGCAAGTTCATAGCCATACTCTGGGCTTTCATCGCGGCCATAATGGTGTGGTACTTCAACCTTAAGGCTGACATGACCGCCGCGAAGATCCTGATTATCGTGATCTTCTCCATCGTGGGCATCCTCGGTTCCTACTCGGTGGCCTGGTTCGGCATCCGCATCAACACCTACGCCAACTCCCGCACCGCGTTCGCCGGCCTGAAAGGGCTGCCCTACCCGACGATGGCCATACCGCTGAAAGCCGGCATGAGCATCGGCATGCTGCTCATCAGCGTAGAGCTGGTAATGATGCTCTTCATCCTGCTGTTCGTGCCCGGAGACTACGCCGGCCCCTGCTTCATCGGCTTCGCCATCGGCGAATCGCTGGGCGCCGCGGCGCTCAGGATCGCGGGCGGCATCTTCACGAAGATCGCCGACATCGGCTCAGACCTGATGAAGATAGTGTTCAAAATTAAAGAGGACGACGTCAGGAACCCCGGCGTGATAGCCGACTGCACCGGCGACAACGCCGGCGACTCCGTGGGCCCCACGGCCGACGGGTTCGAGACCTACGGTGTTACGGGCGTGGCGCTTATCACCTTTATACTGCTGGCGGTTTCGCCGCAGGTGTTCATGAATAACGGTTATACCGCGGAAACGGCCCGCGCCGCCTCGCAGGACGCCCAGATAAAGCTGCTGGTGTGGATATTCGTGATGCGCATAGGCATGATCGTGACCAGCGCCTTCTCCTACTGGGTGAACACCCTGATCACGCACTCCATGTACGGCACGGTCAAGAAGTTCAACTTCGAGCACCCGCTCACCATGCTGGTGTGGCTGACCTCGTTCGTGTCCATTGCCATGACGTACTTCCTCAGCCGCCTGCTGATCCCCGAACTGGGCGACGGCACGCTGTGGTGGAAGCTTTCGACGATAATCACCTGCGGCACCATCGCGGGCGCGGTTATCCCCGAGCTGGTGAAGGTGTTCACCTCCACTAACTCCGGCCACGTGCGCGAAGTGCTGTCCGCCTCCAAAGAGGGCGGCGCTTCCCTTAATATCCTGTCCGGCCTGGTGGCCGGCAACTTCAGCGCCTACTGGCTGGGCATGGCCATCATATTCCTGATGGGCGTGGCGTACCTGGTGTCCACGATGGGCCTGGGCATGCTGATGATGTCGCCCGCTATCTTCGCCTTCGGCCTGGTGGCCTTCGGCTTCCTGGGCATGGGTCCGGTGACCATCGCCGTGGATTCCTACGGCCCGGTCACGGACAACGCGCAGTCGGTGTTCGAGCTGTCCATGATAGAGGGTATCCCCGGCATCAAGGAAGAGCTGAAGAAGGACTTCGGCTTCGACGCCGACTTCGAGAACGCGAAGAAGTTCCTCGAGGAGAACGACGGCGCGGGCAATACCTTTAAAGCTACCGCCAAGCCGGTGCTGATCGGCACGGCCGTGGTGGGCGCTACTACGCTGATCTTCGCCATCATCCAGATGCTGTCGGCGAAGTTCGGCACGGAAGGCGTGAACGGCATTTACGCCGGGCTTTCGATCATGAACCCGAAGTTCCTGCTGGGGCTTATCACCGGCGGGGCTATCATCTTCTGGTTCGCCGGGGCTTCCATGCAGGCGGTTACTACGGGCGCTTACCAGGCGGTGGACTTCATCAAGAAGAACATCAAGCTGGACAGCTCCGTGAAGAAGGCCAATGTGGAGGACTCCAAGAAGGTGGTGGAGATCTGCACGAAGTACGCCCAGAAGGGTATGTTCAATATCTTCCTGGTGGTGTTCTTCTCTACGCTGGCGTTCGCCTGCCTGAACCATTATTTCTTCATCGGCTACCTGATATCGATAGCGATATTCGGTCTGTACGAGGCCATCTTCATGGCCAACGCGGGCGGCGCGTGGGACAACGCGAAGAAGCTGGTGGAGACGGAGCTGAACATGAAGGGCACGCCGCTGCACGACGCTTCCGTCGTGGGCGACACCGTGGGCGATCCGTTCAAGGATACTTCCTCGGTGGCGATGTACCCGATCATCAAGTTCACCACTCTGTTCGGCCTGCTGGCGGTCGAGCTGGCCATCACGCTGGACCCGAAAGTGAGCCACATGCTGGCGGCGCTGTTCTTCGCCATCAGCGTGGTCTTCGTCTGGCGCTCGTTCTACGCGATGCGCATACCTTTGATAAAGTAAGGTTCGCGGAATAAAGACTAAGGCTCCCCGCCGAAAAGCGGGGAGTTTTATTTAAGGAAGAGGGGAAAAGACCGCGAGTTGCGAAGTCCGGTCCGGGCGGGGGCCGGGCTGGCAAAACCTTCGCGGAGGGCGAGGCTTGCGTAAGCGCCGAGCCCGAGTGATGAGGTGCGGCCACGGTGTGGCCGACACCGCGTTTT
>CAIRNJ010000072.1 GCA_903879915.1 uncultured Elusimicrobia bacterium | reverse complement strand
GAACGATGTTAAAGTATCATCGGCGATATACGCCGATAATGCTGGCAATGCGGCCACGGCTACTAACGCAGTCACGGCAGCGAACTTAACCGGCAGCATAGCCACCACGCAGATATCCGCCGGCAATCTTCCTGTCAATGTTGTGGCCCAGGCGATCAAAGCCGGCAGCTACCTGAACGATGTAAAAGTATCGTCATCGATGTACGCCGATAACGCTGGCATCGCTTCAAACCTGACCGGCAACATAACCACCACGCAGATATCCGGTGGAAATCTGCCGTCCAATATTATCGCTTCTTCAGTAGCGGTTGACGCAGTTTATCCCGCGGCTATACGTGATTTGGCCGTGACTAGCGACAAACTGCTTGGTTCCATACCGGACAGTAAGCTGTCCACGATATCCGCTTCCGGTAAAGTTGCCGATACGGCATTGTCTGTGAACATTGCGAAACTGGATTCAACGCAGACTTTCACCGTTCCGCAGACATTCGCCTCAAGCGCTACGTTCCAGAATAACAACTTCTCGATTGGTGGTCCCGCCTTTACCATGGCAGGAAGTAAAGTCGGCATTGGGACTACATCCCCAACAGGGAAATTAAATATTGTGAGCGTAAGTAGCACCGACACTAATGTTTTCAGTGTGGATACCGCTGGCGGAGCAAATACTGTATTTGTTTCAACAAAAGGCAAAGTGGGCATCGGGACTTCGGCGCCGGTAACGCAATTGGATGTGATCGGGAGCGTGAGAATAACCAATATCATAGATCCCGGAGCATATTTGGAGCTTTCTGGCACTACTGCGAATGAGTCATACTCCAATTTTGCCGCACTTAAGCTGACAGATTTGAACTCGAGTAAGTATTGGACGGTCATGCACAGAAGAAAGGAGACCGGCGCTGTTAGTAATAATTTTGTGATAGAGGAATTTGATAGCAGCAACTGGAACCAGCGCTTCGTGATCAAACCCGGAGGCAACGTTGGTATAGGTACGATCGATCCGACAGGGCTGTTCCAGGTCGGCGGCGGAAGCCTGACCGTGCTGGGTTCCGGTAATGTCGGTGTCGGGACGATAGATCCAACAGGATTGTTCCAGGTCGGTGGCGGAAGTCTGACCGTGCTGGGTTCCGGCAAAGTGGGCGTCGGGACGATAGATCCAACAGGATTGTTCCAGGTCGGCGGCGGAAGCCTGACCGTGCTGGGCTCCGGTAATGTCGGCGTCGGGATTATTGATCCGACAGGGCTGTTCCAGGTCGGCGGCGGCACCATGACCGTGTTGGCCAACGGCGACATCGGGATCGGCACAACTACGCCGCACGGTAGGTTGGACGTTACTGCGGGGGGGAACAGCGACGCCGATATGGCCCAGCTCTGGCGCAATTCCAGCGGTATCACAGTGGCTACTATGTCCGCCACCGGCATTATGACGGCGAAAACATTTTCCGGTAGATTCGTCGGTGACGGCTCCGGGCTTATCACTCCTGTGGGTAAGTTCAGTACCACACAGATGGGAACTACCGCCGTAATTACCCTCAGCACTCTCACTTTTGGGGAAACCTATGTGTCTACCCGGGATGACAACGATTCTACTACATACAATCTTCCGGCAATCAACGATGATGATTGGGGCGGGCAATTCATCTTTGTCAAGCTTGGCAGGAGTCCGATGATAATTCATGCGGCGGATGGTGATAAAATAGCTGACTCCACTTCCGGCGGTAATATTTATAACAATGCTATTGCTCCGGCTATTGCTACTATTACTCTCCGCGTTGTTTCTGGATCGCAGTGGATGATCTTCTACGGCGACGGCGCCTGGGTTACTAATTAAGACGAGGCATATTTGTTATGCGCAACATTAAAGTTTTTCTTGTTTTGTTCTCCCCTTTGTTCGTTGCTTGTTTGTTTGTTGTTCCGGCGACCGCGCTGATAGATATTTCTACGCACAGTTTCTCGAACTGCGGTTTCCCCGATACCGGGCAGAAAATATGTTATAACGCTTCAACGACTCCACTTACCTCCTGCAATATGGCTTTCTCCCAAGACGCGACCTATATGCCGAGCTCAACTCAACCAAAATACACGGTATATAAACTTGCTGATGCTTCATTGGTCACGGTGGATGATCGCACAGGGTTGATGTGGATAACAAACGCTGGTTCTGAATATGACCTTTATTTATGGGATTCCGCTATATATTACTGCGAATCCTTAACTTATGCCGGTTATGCTGATTGGCGAGTTCCTAATGTACGCGAACTTATGAGCATAGTGAATTATCAGAATCTTCATCCAGCAATAAATAGTACAGCTTTTCCTGACACGTTTTCCGATATATATTGGACATCAACCACGCAATTGGACCCTACCGGGTATGACTATAATGAGTTTAAATTTGTAGTGAATTTTGATTTTGGAGAGGTAAGTGCCCGTCACGCAGATATCAACGCTTTTGTCCGTTGTGTTCGCGGTGGTCCCTGATTAAGGAAACGTGCATGTTATGCAACGAATCATATCTATTCTGTTTATTCTTTTTTGCCCTTGTTGTCAGAAACTATTTTTTATAGCGTTTCTGTTGTTGAGTACCTGTGTCTTAATTCAAGCACAGTCTATACACTCTTATAATTCAGGAATGAATTGTCATGATGTATGGAAACTTCCAGATACAGGCCAAACATTGTGTTATGACACATCCTATAGTGGTAGTGTAATCCCATGCCCCGACCCCAATGAAGAATTAGCACAGGACGGGACATACACCCCAGTGGCAACCCAAATCAACTACACATCGGATTTATCCGTTACTGTTTCTACTGATAATGTTACGGGGCTTGTGTGGATGGCAAACCCTGCCGGTGGGGCGGGTTTTACTGAGCCTGTGACCTGGGAAGTCGCTATATCAACATGTGAGGATTTACATTATGCTGGGTATGAAGATTGGCGTCTGCCCAATGCTCGTGAACTTATGAGCATAATTAATTTTGGTATGACTCCCTCTCCTTTTATAACCACTGCATATTTTCCGGATACGTTTCCTGATGTGTATTGGACTTCTACGACATATGTAAAGAACCAAATCCAGATGAAGATTGATGAAGAGATTGTTTATCTTTCCGTTCCGACCGCGTGGGGTGTGAACTTTAATGATGGAACTGTTTCATTCTACGATAAGGGCTCCAACCACTATGTTCGGTGTGTTCGCGGCGGTTCGTGAAGACATTCTTAATTAAAGCTAATTATACTTCGCAACGCTAACTCATTGCAGCCGTCCGGGCACACCGGGCGGCTGTTAGTTTTCGGATAATGCGTCCGGCTGACCGCAAATTACTATAATCAGGTGTGGCTGAAAATTCAGGGGGAACAGTGAAAACCAAAACTTTTTTATATATTTTGACCGGATCCATTATCGCGGCGGGCCTGGCTGCAGGCCGGGCGGCGGCGGGGGACCTGCCCGAAGTCAGGATCGTGGCCAAAGCGCCTTACGGCGCGGTGCAGGATATTTCCGCGGCCGCCGCCATAACCGCCACTTTCAATCAGCCCATGGCGCCGCTGACCTCGGCCGAAAAAGCCGCCCTTAAATGCCCCGCGGAAGTGTTCTCGGTAGAGGACGTAACGGATGAGAACTACACCGGCCCGGCCGACGCGCTGCTGGATACTTTCAAGAAACTTTCACCCGTAAAAGGCCGCTGCCGCTGGCAGGGCACGCACGTGCTGGCTTTCGAACCCGCCGCCGCGCTGAAGCCGGCTTCGGTCTACGCGGTGAGGATCAACAAAGGGGTTAAGTCGGAGGTCTCCGGCGGACAACTGGCGGAGGACGAGGTCTGGTTCTTCGAAACACCGCGTCCGGCGCTTTTCAACAGCTCGCCGTACAATAACCAGCGCTGGGTAGCGCTGGATTCGCAGCTGTACGCGGCCTTCACTCTGCCCATGGACCCCTCGCGCGCCCGCCAGGCGCTGGAACTTACAGGCCGCGGCCCGGACGGGGCTTCCGTCCAGATCTCCGCCGGCGTGCGGCGGGCCAAGGAAGACGAAGTAAAGAAACTCTGGCCCTATTACCACAATATTTCCACCGCCACCGTGCTGGCCATCAAACCCTCGGGCGGGCTGAAGGCGGATTTCGTCTACACGCTTAAGTTCAAGCAGGGGCTGCGCTCCGCCCAGGGGGTGCTGGGTCTGGCGCAGGCGCGCGAGGTCAATTTCAGCGCCTACAGGACTTTCAGCATAACCGCCATGCCCCAGGACCATTGCCTGCCGGCCGGCTATTCGCTCGCTTTCTCCAACCCGGTGCGCTACGGGGAATTCTATAAGCGCCTTTCGGTCGAGCCGCAGGTTAAATTCCCCTCGCGCGGCGACGACTCCGAATATTCCGGGGGCGACCAGTACGGGGGGGAGGACAGCGCTTCCGTCTATCTGCCGGATATAGATTTCAAGCCTGATACGCTTTACCGCTTCAAGATCTCCGGCGAACTGGCCGATATCTTCGGCAACAAGCTGGGCGCGGACCGCGAATTCGAGATAAAAACGCAGGACTATTGCCCGTCGTTCGTTATGCCCGGGGGCTTCGGTGTGCTGGAAGGGTATCTGCCGCCGCGCCACCCGGCCGAGGCGGTCAACGCCGCCCCGGTGAATATCGTGAAAGGCCTTGTGCAGCCCGAGGATTTCATACCGTTCTACAGCGGCGGGATGGTCAACGACTCCGTCCTTAAGAACAAGGTGGAAAAATCCTGGGAGCCCAGCTCCGGGCTTCGGAACGCCCGCCTGCGGACCTTCCTGGATTACGGCGACGTGATAGCCAAGGACCAGGGGGGGCTGCTGTTCGCCCGTGTGCCTACGCAGCACGAGTATTCTATTTCGGCGCTGGATAACGTCACGCGCCTCGCTCTGACCTTCAAGACCTCTCCGGATTCCAGCTTTATCTGGACCACTTACCTTAAGACCGGCCGCCCGGCGGCCAATACCCCGGTGGAGATCCGCGACGACGCCAACAAGGTGCTCTGGACCGTGACCACCGATAAAGCCGGCTTCGCCGACGCGCCCGGCTGGCTGAAGCTCGGCATAACCGACTGGGCCCGCTGGCGCAGGCCCGACCTCTGGCTTTTCGCGCGCCATCCCAACGGGGCGGCGGTGATGAACTCCGGCTGGACGCGCGGGATCGAACCCTGGCGCTTCTCCATCAATTACGACTACTATCCGCGCCCGCGCCGCTACGGCGCGGCGCTGTTCACCGAGCGCGGCATCTACCGGCCCGGCGAGACCGTTAACCTTAAAGGCGTAGGGCGGAAGCTTTCCGGCGGGGACTGGGAAGCGCTGGACCTGGACACCGTGCAGATCTCCGTCACAGATTCGCGCGGCAACCGCGTGCTGAAGGCTACCGCGCCGGTCTCTCAGCTCTATTCCTCCTTCGATTATTCCTACGCCCTGGCGGAGAGCGCGCCTACCGGCGTCTGGACGGTGGAGGTTTCAGAGCCTTATGAGGACGATAGAACAACGGCGCGGGCCGTGGAAGAGGACGAGGAGGGCAGTTACCGCGACTACCAGGGCAAAGAGCGCCCTTTTCTTTTTACCGAAACTTTCAGAGTGGAGGCTTTCAAGCCGGCGGTATTCGAGGTGAAAGCCCAGGCGCTGAAAGAAAGCTACCTGCTGGGCGAGAAGTTCAGCGCCGCCATAGAGGGCTGGTATCTTTTCGGCGCGCCCATGTCGGGCAGCAGGACCGACTGGACGCTGCGGCTCGAACCCGGTCATTATTCTCCGCCGGGCTGCGACGATTTCACCTTCGGCAGCTACGAGGATCATCAGGGTTTCAGCGGCAGGCAGGCGGGCGCCGGCGGCGCCGAGCTGGATGCGAAGGGCAAGGCCCTGGCCGAGACGGACCTGCCTAAAACGCTGCCCGGGGCCGGCGCCGTCAGCGCCACGCTGGAGGCGGGCGTTACGGATCCCGAACGCCAGCGGCTGTTCGGCCGCGCGCGCGCCTGGGTGCACCGCGCCAACGTATATTTCGGGCTGAAGGCCTCCGGCGGGTTCCTGGACGCGGGCAAACCCTGGAGCGCCGAAATAGTGACCGTGCGGCCCGACGGCGGCGCGGCGGCGGGCATAAAGGGCGAAGCTAAGCTTGTCAAACGCCAATGGCTGAGCTCCCGGCGGGCCGGGCTGGGCGGGCGCCTTGAATGGGTCAGCGAAGTCAAGGACACCGTGGTCTCAAGCTCGGCGTTCGTGTCCTCCGGCTCAACCGGTACCTGGACCTGCACGCCGGCCGAGGGCGGTTATTATATCTTCACCGTCTCCGGCGCAGACGAGGAGGGGCGGAGCAGCGCTTCCTCTTTCAGCTTTTACGTGCTGGGCGGCGGGGACTCCTGGTGGGCGCGCGAAGACAGCGACATCATAGAACTGGCGGCCGAGAAGACGGAATACAAGCCCGGCGATACGGCGCGCATCCTGGTCAAATCCCCGTACGCGGAGGCGCTGGCGCTGGTTACCGTGGAAAGGGAAGGCGTGTTGGACCGCTGGACCGTGGTCACCAAAGGCGGCTCGGATTTCATCCAGGTGCCGATAAAGGAAAAATACCTGCCCAACGCCTACGTGAGCGTGATACTCGTAAAAGGCCGCGCAGACGAGCAGAAGTATTCCGACGACGGGGACTCCGACCTCTCCAAGCCGCAGGCCAAGTTCGGCTACGTGAACCTGAACGTGAACCCCGGCGGCAGGCGGCTGAAAGTGGCCGTGAAAAGCGCGCGGCCCAAGTACCGGCCCGGCGATACCGTGGAGCTGGAAGTGCGCGCCACCGACGAGAGCGGCCGCCCCGTGCAGGCCGAGGCTACGGTGTTCGCCGTGGACGAGGGCGTGCTGAGCCTGACCGGCTACGCCACGCCCGACCTCTTCTCTCCTTTCTACGGGCCTCGCCCGCTGAACGTGATGACCGTGGATTCGCGGCTGCACGTGATAGGGCAGCGCAGCTACGGCGAAAAAGGCGAGGCGCGCGGCGGCGGCGGCGGCGCGGCGCTGGCCGGCATAGACCTGCGCTCCAAATTCGTGCCTACCGCCTACTGGAACCCGTCGGTGCTCACCGGCCCGGACGGCTACGCCCGCGTGTCGTTCAAGCTGCCCGACAACCTTACGCGCTTCCGCCTGATGGCCGCTGCGTCCGCGGGCCGGCGCTTCGGCTCCGGCGATTCCTCTCTGACCGTTTCCAAGCCTTTGATGCTCAGGCCCAGCCTGCCGCGGCTGGCGCGCCCGGGCGATACGTTCGACTGCGGCGCCGTGCTGCATAATTATTCCGAACTGGTCTCTTCCGTTACGCTGGCGGTGGAGCTGACCGGCGACGCGGTCTCCATGACCGGCGAGCGCCGGCGCCAGGCCTCGGTGGACGGCGGCAAGGCCGCGGAGCTGGTCTGGCAGTGCAAAGCCGAGAAGCCGGGCACCACGGTGTTCAAATTCCGGGCGAAGGCCGGCCCCGAGACCGACGGGCTGGAATGGAAACTGCCGGTGCGCGTGCGGGAACCCGTGGAATACGCCGCCACTTCCGGCGTGACCGAAAGTACCGCTGCGGAGGCGCTGCAGATCCCTTACAAGGGCGCTGCCGGCCAGGTGGCTTTTACCCTTTCCCCGTCGGCCCTGAGCGGGCTGGAGGAAGGGACGCGCTACCTGCTGGAATATCCCTACGGCTGTCTCGAACAGAAGCTGTCGCGCGCTATGCCGGTCATTACCGGGGCGGCGCTGATAACGGAATTCAAACTGGGCGGCCTGGGAACGCTCAAAGCCGAAACGCAGAAAGTGTTCGAGCGCATAGGCGACTACCAGCACTCCTCCGGCGGGTTCTGCTACTGGACGGATTATTGTTATATCCCCGACCCCTACCTTACCGCTTACGCGCTGGAAGCTTCGGCGCTGGCGGCCAGGGAAGGTTATAAGACGGACGCCGCCGCTACTGCGCGGGCCGCGGACTGGCTGAAAGCCTACCTTGAAAATCCGAAAAGGGATTGGGCGTATCCTTACAGCCAGAGCGAGGATTACGCCGCGCGGGCTTACGCGGTGTACGCGCTGGCGCTCAACGGCGCCCCCATGCGGGCGTACTTCACCCAGCTTTACCAGCGGCGCGACCAGCTGCCTTACCTGGCTAAAGCCTATATGTTGAAGGCGGCCAGACTCATAGGTTTCGACGCTAAGGCGGCGAAGCAGCTGGCGTCGGAGATAATGAACCAGGGCCGCTATACGCCCACCCAGCTGCATTTCGAGGACGCGGAGGCCATGCCCTGGCTGCATAATACGGCGGTACAGACCACGGCCGTGATGCTGGACGCTCTGCTCGAGGCGGAGGGCGGCTTCGCCGGCGACGAGAAAGCGGTTAAGTGGCTGACCTCGGAGCGCAAAGCCCGGGGCCGCTGGCGCACCACGGCGGAGAACGCCGCCGGGCTGCGCGCTTTTCAGGGCTTCTACCGCCGCTACGAGAGCGCGGTGCCCGACTTCACCGCCGAGATAGTCAAGACGAAGACCGCCGCGCGGCTGTACAGCGGGACGTTCCGCGGCAGGACCCTGTCCTCGCAGGGCGCGAAGGTGGACTTCAAGTATATCTTCGACGCGGGAGACACCGTTAACGTCGCGTTCTCCAAGGCCGGCACGGGGCGGCTCTATTATACGGCGCGCATGGGCTTTGCCCCGGAGAAGAGGGATGCCCCCGCCGCCGAAGGGTTCGAGATCTCCCGTACCATAAAGCCGCTGGCCGGCGGTTCCGGCGTACTGAAGGCGGGAGCGCGCGCTATCGTCACCATCACTGTTAAGACGGCGCAGGACCGCACTTTCGTGGCGGTCAACGACCCCGTGCCCGCCGGGCTCGAGGTGGTCAATACCGCCTTCGCGGTGGAGAGCGCGAGCGACGCCGCGGCCCTGGCGCAGAGCGGCGCCCGCGGCGGCTGGTGGGGGGAATTCGAGCGCAGCGAGCAGTACGACGACCGCGTGCTGATCTTCGCCGATTACCTGACCAAGGGCGAGCATAAGTATTCCTACATCGTGCAGGCTACTACGCCCGGCGTCTTCTACGGGCCTTCCACGCTGGTGGAAGGCATGTACGAGCCCGAAGTGTTCGGCCGCACCGCGGCTACCGAGGTGGAGATACAAAAATGAGGCTTCGCACGGCGGCGGCGATGACCGCCGCGCTCTGGCTGGCGGCCGTCCCGGCGCGGGCCGCGGACCTTTCGCCGGCCGCGTCCGTGCGCCTGTCGGACGTCAGCGGCCGGCCGCTGCGGGCCTATCTTTCCGGCGGCGCTGCGCGCTCCGAGCCGGTGGGGCTGGAAGAGATGTCCCCGTGGCTGATATTGGCCACCGTGGCCGCGGAGGACCGCCGTTTCTTTACCCACCCCGGCGTGGACCTGAAAGCGGTGGGCCGCGCGCTGTGGCAGAATACTAAGAACGGCCGCACCGTGTCGGGGGCTTCCACCATCACCCAGCAGCTGGCGCGGGCGCTTGCGCCGCGCCCCAAAAGCTTCTTCGGCAAAGCGGCGGAGATGTTCTCCGCCCTGCGCCTGGAGGGCGGGCACAGCAAGGGCGAGATCCTCGAGGGCTATCTTAACAGCGTCTCTTACGGCAACTTTACCGCCGGCGTGCAGGCGGCGGCGCGCGCCTACTACGGCATACCGGCGCGCGACCTGACGCTGGCGCAGGCCGCGGGGCTGGCCGGCATTCCCAAGTCGCCGGTGCTTTACGACCCCGTGCGGCGGCCCAAAGAGTACGCCGCGCGCCAGCGCGCCATACTGCGCAAGCTGCTGGAGCTGGGCTATGTGGACGGCGAGACCTACCGCCTGGCGCTGAAAGAGCCGCCGGGCGTACACCTGGAGAAACAGCCGTTCGAAGCCCCGCATTTTTGTGCGTTCGTGCTGGCCAATTCCGGCGGGCGCGCGGGCGCTATACGGACCACGCTGGACCTTTCGGCGCAGGCGGCCGCGGCGGGCGCGCTGTCCAACCAGCTGGCGGTGCTCGCCCGCACCCACAACGTGCGCAACGGCGCGGTGCTGGTGCTCGATAACGCCACGGGCGGCATCCTGGCCTGGGTGGGCTCCAATGATTTCTTCGACGCGCGCGGTTTCGGGCAGGTCGACGGCGTGATCTCCCCGCGCCAGCCCGGTTCGGCCCTTAAACCATTTCTTTACGGGCTGGCGTTCTCGAAAGGCGCGAAGGCTTCCGACCTGATAGAGGACGAGCCGCTGTACGCGGCGGGCGGCTATACGCCGCTGAACTACGACCGCAAGTATCACGGCAAAGTGCGCCTGCGGGAAGCCCTGGCCTGCTCCTACAACATCCCCGCCGTGCGGCTGGCGGAAAAGACCGGCACCGGCGCTTTCCTGGCTTTACTGCGGTCGGCGGGGTTCGGGTCGCTGGACAAGCCGGCGGAATATTACGGGGCGGGCCTCGCGCTGGGCAACGGCGAGGTGAAGCTGCTGGAGCTCACCAACGCTTACGCGGCGCTGGCCCGCGGCGGCATCTGGCTACCGGCGGTGTTCGAAGCCGGGCGCCCCGTGAGCGGCGCGCGCCGGATCTTAGGGCGCAGCGAGGCGTACCTGGTCACCGATATCCTGGGCGATAATTCCGCCCGCGCCGCCGCCTTCGGCCTGGATTCGCCGTTCAACCTGCCTTTCGCTTTCGCCGCCAAGACCGGCACCACCAAGGATTACCGGGATAACTGGGCCGTGGGCTATACCCCGCAATGGACCATAGGCGTCTGGGTGGGGAATTTCGACGGCTCGCCCATGCGCAAGATCTCCGGCATTACCGGGGCGGCGCCGGTGCTGCGCGAAGCGGCGCTGCGGATGAAAGAGCTTTATGGTTCCACCGCGTTCAGGGCGCCGCCGCAGCTGCGTACCGCGCGTATCTGCCCGGAATCCGGCCTGCTGCCCGGGCCGGCCTGCGCCTCGTCCATCGACGAGCTGTTCCTGCCCGGGCACCTGCCCTCCGGCGTCTGCGCGCTGCACGGCGCGGCCGCGGCCGGTACGGCCGCCGCGGCAGCCGGCGCAGCCGCGGTGAAATACCCGGTAGACGGGGATATTTTCCGCATAGACCCCCACACGCCCCGGGCCGCGCAGGCTATTTTCCTGAAAGCTTCGCTGGACGACCCCGAAGCCGTCTGGAGCGTGGACGCCAGGGAACTGCCCGAGCGCGGCCCCAGGGCGGCCTGGCCGCTGGAGCCGGGCCGCCACAGCGCCAGTTTCAGCGTAATGAGCGGCGGGCGCCCGCTGCGGTCCAGGCCGGTGCATTTCACCGTGCTGCGTTAATTTATGAAAAAAATACTGCTGCTGCTGTTGACGTGCTCCGCGCCGCTGGCCGCCGAAGAGCCGGCCAGGCCGGCAACCTGCACCTACGACGTCTACAACTGGAACGTCCATAAAAAGCAGGCCGTGAACCAGAAGAAGGTCAGCCACCCTTACTCCGGGCTTACCGCCGAGGAAAAAGACCCGGGTAGCGGCTGCACCGTGTGCCTCGAGGACCAGAAGCTGGTGAAAGCCGGCGGCCTGGAACCGTTCCTGGCCTGCAGTAAGATAGCGGATAAACTGCAGGCCGTACTGGAGCGCCTGCTGAAGGAAGGGGAGCCCGTGCTGGAGGTGACCGGCTACCGGCCGGGCCGCACCAAGAACCCGCTGGTGGGCGGCAACCGCACCGGCTTCAGCAACCACGCCTATGGCGCGGCGGTGGACATCAACCGTTCGAAGAACGGCCTTTACGACCACTGCCCGAAGTTCGGGCCCGGCTGCCGGCTGATACAGGGCGGCGCCTGGAAACCCGGCGGCAGGGGCGCGCTGACCAAGGATTCAAAAATAACGCGGGCCATGCGCGCCGCCGGTTTCAAATGGGGCGGGGAAATAGAGGGCGGGCAGAAAGATTTCATGCACTTTTCCGTCAGCGGGTATTAGCTTCAGAATTTGGACACGTTCCATTCCGCCTCGTCCTCGTCGGGCGAAGGGGGCACCGGGGCCGGAGCCGGGGCCTTTACCGCCGCTTTGCGCTGCCAGCGGCCGGTCCTGTAGTACGCCGTAAGCAGCAGCAGCCCGGCCGTCCAGGCTATGGGAATGCCCCACCAGATGCCGTCGGTGCCCATGCGCTGCGCCAGCCAGGCGGAAACCGGTATGCGGATGGCCCAGAGGGACAGGATAGTGACTATCATCGGTACGAAGGCGTCCCCGGCGCCGCGCAGCACCCCCGTAAGCACGAAGATCCCCGAGAAGACCACGTAGAACCCGCCCACTATTAGCAGGTAGCGCGCCCCGATGGCTATAACGGCGGGGTCGGAGTTGAACATGGCTATCAGGTGCCATTTGAAGATAATGATCGCGAGCGTCGTTGCCAGCGAAATGGCGCCCGAGATCTTCAGCGCCGCCCAGAGGCCGTGCCGCACCCGGTCCATGCGGCCCGCGCCTATGTTCTGCGCCGTGAAAGTGGAGATGGCGGCGGAAAGGTTCATGGCCGGCATCACCGCGAAAGTATCTATGCGCCCGGCCGCGGTGAAGGCCGCGATGGCGTCGGTGCCGAAGCCGTTGACGATGCGCGACAGCGCCATCATGCCGGCGGCCACCAGCACCTGCTGCACGCCCGCCGGCAGGCCTATGGCCAGGCTTTTTCTGAAGATGGCCCCGTCGAACTCCAGGCCTTTCAGGCGGAAGGTCAGCACGGGATGCGTCCGGTTCAGGTAGACCACGCCCATCAGGAACGAGGCCGACTGCGCCAGCACCGTGGCCCAGGCCGAACCCGCTATGCCCCACTTGAAGCCCAGCACGAACAGCAGCACCAGCAGCACGTTCAGCACGGTGGAGATGATGAGGAAATAAAGCGGCGTCTTGGAATCGCCCAGGCCGCGCAGCACGGCGCTGATGGAATTATAGCCGAACAGGAAAAGTATGCCGGAGAACATGATGCGCAGGAAAGTAAGGGCCTGCGGCATGATCTCTTCCGGTGTCTTAAGCAGGCGCAGTATCGGTTCCGACGCCGCCAGCCCTACGGCCGTGGCGGCCAGCGACGCGAAGAACAGGAAAATGTACGCGGTATCTATCGTGCGGCGCACCCGCGCCATGTCCTTCGCGCCGAAATACTGGGAGATAAGGATGGAGAAGCCCATGGTGGCGCCGATGATCAGCGCGATGAGCAGGAACACTATGGGAAAGCTGGCGCCCACGGCCGCCAGCGCCGATTTCCCGATGGCCCGGCCCACGATGACGCTGTCCACTACGTTATAGGACTGCTGGAACACGTTGCCGATGAGCATCGGCAGCGTGAAGTTCCAGATAAGGCGCCCTTCAGGGCCGGAGGTGAGGTCCTTCACCGGCGGGCCGGGCTTACGCTGACGAGCTGGCCGGCCGCCGCCGCGTACTTTTCGGAAAAATTCTCCATGTTCAGCGCGAGAGAGAAAAGTCCCCGCGAGTTTATATAAGCCAGCGGCGCGCCTTTGGGCACGTCGCCGAAAGTCCGCACGAACGGGACCTGCAGCACGCGGCCGTCCAGCCCGACGGTCAGCGTATCGCCCTCTTTGAGCCCGCCGGCGCGCAGCGTCCGCCCTTCTATGTCCGTCCAGACGTTGCCGTAGGGCGTTTCAACGCGCAGCAGCGAGCCGGTCACGGCGCCGGGCCCCGCGGCCGGCACGGGCCAGTCCAGCGTTACCGGCGCGGCCAGGGGCGGTCCGAAGGCTTCCAGCACCGAGGGGTCGCGCGCCAGCCACGCGGCCGCCGGCGCGTAGACGTCGCGCCCGTGGAAAGTCGTGGTCACCGCCTGGCGGGTAAAGGAAGAGTTCTCGATCGAAACTATTTTATCCACGCCGAAGCTGCGCATGACCAGCGTAAAAATACCGTTGTCCGGGCCCACGAAGTAATGGCCCGACTTCGTCCTCAGCGCGGCGCTTTTGCGCGCGGTGCCCACGCCGGGGTCCACCACCGCTACGAACACGGTGCCGGCCGGCCAGACCAGGGCCGAGTCGGCCAGGTAGAACGCGGCCAGGTGTATGTCGTAGGGCGGGATATCGTGGGTCATGTCGACTACCCGGGCGCCGGGCAGCACGGATTCCATAACTCCCTTGCACTGCGACGCGGAATCGTCCGCCGTGCCGAAATCGCTCAGGAAAACTATTGCCGGCGTCCGGGCCGCCTCCAGCGCCCGGGGCGGGCTGGGGAAGGCGAAAAACAAGGAGAGGGTCAGCAGCGCGATATTGGTCAGTTTCATGGCGTGGTCCTTTTCTTTACCGGCGGGCTCCGGGCGGGCTCAGGTACGGCGCCCGTTCAAGTATTGTATCATAGCGGTAGGAGCCCGTCATTACAACTTTTGTTCCGGCGGCCGTATTTTTTAATGTTCTTGAAATTCAAATCTTTATGTTCCGGCAGCAGCGGGAATTCCGCGCTGCTCTGGACCGGCGCTTCCGCGCTGCTGGTGGATTTCGCGCCCGGCAGCCAGCGCGACTGCCGGGCGGCGCTGGCCTCGGCCAGGAAGCTCTGCGGGCGGGTGGACGCGGTGCTGGTGACGCACGCGCACGGCGACCATATCAACGCCAATTCGCTGCGGGTGCTGCACGAAGAAGGGCTGAAGGCGCGCTGCCATCCCGAGGTCTGCAGGCAGATCGGACAGCGCCACGGCGGGAAGTACGCGGCCGTGCTCAGCCCGTTCTGCGACGCGCTGACGGTGGGCGAATTCGAGGTGCGGCAGGCGCGGGTGGACCACGCGCCCGGGTATTACACTACCGCTTTCATCATCACCGCCTCGGGCCCCGGGCGCGCGTACAAGGCCTCGGTCTTCACCGACCTGCACGGCTTTACCGGCGAGCATGTCGGCCTCGCGGCGAACTCCGACCTGATCCTCCTCGAGTCCAACCACGACGCGGAGATGCTGAAGCGCTGCGGCCATCCCGGGTCCGAATTCCACCTCCCCAACCATAAAACGGCCGCCTTCCTGCACGCTATCTGCGCCGCCGGCGCCGCGCAGCCGCGCGCCGTAATACTGGGGCATCTGAGCGCCGACTGCAACCAGCCGCATCTGCCGCAGGAAGCGATAGAAAAATTCTTCAGGGAAAAGGGGCTGCCCGTGAAGTTCAAGATCCAGGTGGCGAACCGTTATGAGCCGGGCCGGCTTATCACGATAGTCTGAGCGGTATCCAAATGCCAGCAGATCAACCCGAACAGCTCGAACCCTCCGCCGGCGATGACGCCGCCGCGGTAGCCGCCATTTTCGCGCCCGGCGGCGATATTTCGCGCGCCCTGAGCGCTTTCGAGCCGCGTCCCCAGCAGGCCAGGATGGCGGAGGCCGTTTACCAGGCCGTCAACGGGCGCAGCCACCTTATCGTCGAGGCCGGCACCGGGGTAGGGAAATCCCTGGCCTACCTGCTGCCGGCCGCCCTCTGGGCGGCCCGCAATAAAAAGAAAGTAGTGGTGGCCACCCACACCAAGGCCCTGCAGGCCCAGTTGGTAAAAAAAGACCTTCCGGCGGTTAAGGACATCCTGGCCGCGCGCGGCCTGCCGCTTTCGTATTTCCTGTTGATGGGTTCGTCCAACTACCTCTGCCTTTCGCGCCTGGAGCGCGGCCGCCGCCTGGGCCCCGAGCTGTTCGAGAGCGAGGGGGCGGGAAAACCGCTGGAAGAGCTGCATGCCTGGGCCGCCACCGGCGCCAGCGGCTGCCGGCCGGAACTTCCTTTCGCGGTGCCGCAGCCGGTCTGGGCCGAGGTCTGCCGCGACCCCGACAGCTGCCTGGGCAGGAAGTGCCATTTGAAAGGCGCGTGCTTTTACCGCAGGGACGTGGCGCTGGCCGCCAAGGCCGACATCGTAGTGGTCAACCAGCACCTTTACTTCGCCGGCATGCCGCTGCCCGCCTTCGACGCGGTAGTCTTCGACGAAGCCCATAACCTTGAAGAGGTGGCGGCCGCCTTTATGGGCTTTTCCCTGACCGACCGGAAGATAAAACGTTTCCTGGACGATATTTTTAACCGCAAATCCGGCAAAGGGCTGGCGCGGCGGCTGACGCGGCCGCCGGCCGACTGGCTGGAAGAAGTGCAGCAGGCCGTCAGCGAAGTTAATTTCGCCTCCAAAGCGTTCTTCCAGGAACTGCGCGAAAAGCTGGGCTTTGAGGACGGCGAAACGGTCCATACGAAGACCAAACGGGTACAGCAGCCGGCTATTATCAGGAATTCGCTGGAGCAGCCGCTGCTGGCGCTGACCGTGCTGCTTTCCCAGGCCCTCGCCTACAGCCAGTCTGACCTGGAGGAGGCGGAGATCAAGGGGCATCTGAAGCGGTGCCTGGACCTGGCCGCCCAGCTGGCCGCCTTCCTCGCTTGCAAGGAAAGCTCCAACGCCTATTGGGTGGAGGTCTCCCGTTCCAAAAGGCACGCCGAGATAGCCCTGAACATGGCCCCGGTGGACGTTTCCGAGCCTCTGCGCAAAACGCTTTTCGGGCAGGGCTTCCCGGTGATATTGACGTCGGCCACCCTGGCGGTGGACGGCTCTTTTGCGATGGTCAGGGCCCGCCTCGGGCTGGATAAAAGCCTGGAGCTGCTGCTGGATTCTCCTTTCGAGTACGCCCGGAAGGTGGCGCTGCTGGTGCCGCAGAACGTCCCCGACCCCGCCGAGGGGGCGGCCTACGACGCCGCGGTGACAGAGGCCTGCTTCAGGGTGGTCGCCGCCGTGGAGGGGGGCGTCTTCCTGCTGTTCACCAGCTGGCAGTCCCTCGAAAAGGCCTACCAGGCGCTGGCGCAGAAGCTGCACGGCCGGCCTTTGTTCAAGCACGGCGACCGGCTGCCGCAGCAGCTGCTCTCCGAGTTCAGGCGCGCCGGCAACGGCGTCCTGTTCGCCACCGACACTTTCTGGCAGGGCGTGGATGTGCCGGGGCAGGCGCTGTCCTGCGTGGTCATAGCACGGCTGCCTTTCGTTTCCCCGGATTCGCCGCTGGAGGAGGCCCGCAAGGAATGGATGACGGCCAAAGGTCTGAGTTTCTTCAACGATTACACGCTGCCCAAGGCCGTGGTTAGATTCCGGCAGGGCTTCGGCCGGCTGATCCGGACGAAGAAGGATTTCGGCGCGGTAGTGGTGCTGGACCCCCGCATACAGACCCGGCGCTACAGCTCTAAATTCACGCGCTCCATTCCGCGCTGCAGGAACGTGGCGGGCATCCCGGAGCTGAAAGCTTTTTTAAAAAAAGCCGCGGCTGAAAGCCGGGCTTGACCGGGGTCATGGGACCTTAGGGTATTTGACCTTAGGCCCAAAGCCTCTAGTACCGCCGCCGTCCGAGTTTGTAAAATATCATCGTAGCAAAAATAATTGATGAAGATAATGGAGAAACAGAAATGAAAAAAATTGCGTCATTAGCGGTCATCCTGGCTTTCGCTCAGCTCGCCGGAGCCCAGATAAATTTCGATAAGGGCGTTGACGTGAAGAGCGCCATCACGAGCGCCAGGGCGTCGGAAGCCGTTATCCCCGAAGCCAAGTTCCCCATGGTCACGGATATCACCCGCGACTGCAAAAAAATAACTTTCACCGCCGCCGATCCCCTCACCTCGCCGCTGGTCTCCCTGGTCAGCCGCGAAAGCAGCCAGGACTGCCAGAACATGGGCTACCCCGTGGGCCAGATCTGCATCCCCTCGTTCCGCAACTACCGGGCCGAGGCGCAGATAGTGGTTACCCAGCCCCGCGAACTGCAGCCCGACCAGAAAGAAGTTTTCGAAGTCTGCCTGTGGGGCTCGTTCCTGAGCCTGAAGCCGCTCTCCACCGTGTACAAGTACTCGGTCAACCAGTTCCTGGACGTTTTCCAGATCACCCCGCAGGCCGCGGTAAAGGCCGCCGCCGTTAAAAGCGCGTCCGTAGAGAACTGCCTGCTGGCCATGGACACCAACTACAGCTGCATCTACCAGTGCAAGGACGGCTCTTACATCTCCAAGCCCAATTCCTTCGGCCCTCCGCCCTTCCCCGGCATGGAAATGCCGTTCCACGGCTGCCGGCCCTCGGTGCCCAACACGCCGCTGATCACCATAATCAGGTAAGACAGCGCTCAGCGCAGCGGAACAGCCGGCTTCAGGCCGGCTGTTCTGTTTTAGGGGGGAGCTTTGCCCCGGGATAGCCGGAAATGATATAATAAGGTTCCTAACTAATTATGCCGCCTAAGACTTTCCTCCTCAAGAACCTGCCCCGCGGCTCCGGCCTGGACGGCCTTGCGGCCATCTATCCGGAAACCGACCCCTCCGCCATGGAGGTGTTCATCTCGCTGCTGGGGACCTCCGCCGAACTGCTGTCCTCGATAAATTCCGCGCTGGCCGGGCACGGCTGCTCGCAGGCCCGCTTCCGCCTGCTGCTGCGCCTGCGCCGTGCCGGGCCCGGGGGCCTGCATCCGCGCGAGCTGGCGGAGAACCTGCTCATAGAACGCGCTTCCGTGACCGGCCTGGTGGACGGGCTGGAGCGCGACGGGCTGGCCGAGCGCCTGCCGTTCAAGGAGGACCGGCGTTCCATCATGGTCACGCTGACCGCGAAGGGGCGGCGCTTCATAGATTCCGTGGCCCCGGGGCGCCTGCGGCGCGTCGCCGAGCTGATGGCCTGCCTGTCCGCCGCCGAGAAACATAAGCTGGCGGAGCTGCTCGACCGTATAAGCGCCAACATGCCCGCCTTCAGGAAAATATGAAAAACAACATGCTGAAAACTCTCCTGGTGCCGCTGCTGTTCTGCGTCCCGGCCCGCGCCGCCACGGAACTCGATATCACGCGCAGCGTGGAACTGGCCCTGCGCAATAATCTGTACGTCAAGCTGGCCGCCGCCTCGGGAGAGCTTCAGAAAGCCGAAGCTTTAACGGCCGCGGCCCGGCTTCTGCCGCAGGTGGAGTTCTCGGTCTCACAGTCGCGCACTTTCAAGGAAAATCTGGCGGCTATGGGTTTCGGGGCTTTTGCCGGGGGCGGCTCGTCCGTGCTGGGGCCGTTCAATACTTTCGACGCGCGCCTGCGCCTGGTGGCGAGCGTCCTGGACCTTTCGGCGCGCGGCCTGGCCAGGTCCCAGAAGGAAGAGGAGAAAACGGCCGCCCTCCGGCTGGAACTGGTAAAGGAACAGGTGACGGCCGCCGCCGCCCTCGCTTACCTGGACGTGCTGCGCGCCGCGGCGGCGGAGAATTCCGCCTCGGCCGGCAAAGAACTGGCCGGGAGCCTGCGGGCCCTGGCTGAGAACAAGCATACCGCCGGCACGGCCACGGGCCTGGACGTAGTAAGGGCTAAAACGCGCGAGGCGGAAGAAAGCCTGCGCGTGATCCGCGCCAGGACCGTCCTGGAGGAGGCCCGCCTGCGCCTCAAGCACATCCTCGGCCTGCCGCTGGCCGCCGAAGTAACCCTTACCGAAGACCTGTCGTTCTCGCTGGACCAGCCCTACGACCCCGACAAGGCCGTGCTGTACGCGCTGGCGGGGAGGCTGGAAATAGCTATAGCGAAGACGCAGCTTTCCGCCGGCAGCTACGCGCTGGCAGCGGCGAAAGGCGCCCGCCTGCCCGCGGTGGGCTTGTCGGGTTCCGCCGCGCTGAGCGGGGCCGACCCCGACCACGACGACAAGCTGGTGGGCGACGTGGGCATAGCCGCCCGGCTGCCGCTTTTCTCCGGCGGCCGCCTGGCCGCCGGCATCGATAAGGCCGCGGCCGTGAAGGCCCAGGCCGAAAGCCGTCTGGACGACGCCGCGGCGCAGGTGGAGGAGGAAGTGCGGACCGCTCTTTACCGGCTTAAAGCCTCCGCGGAGGAGGTCGATACCGCCTCCATGACCGTAACGCTGGCGGAACAGGAACTGGAAATGTCCCGCAACCGCTTCTCCGCCGGGGTGGGGGACAACGTGGAGGTGGTCAACGCCCAGACCTCCCTCTCGAGGGCGCGGGACAGCCGCATCGACGCGCTGTCGCGCCACAAGGACGCCAATATACGCCTCACGCTGGCCCTGGGCCGGATGAAAGAACTGAAATTCTGAGAAAAGGAACTTTATGACCGACAACACCGACAATAAGAACGCCGCGCCCAGGCCCGGCGTAAAAAAGCCGCACTGGAGCGTGCTGGTCATAGCCGCCGCGGCGCTGGCGGCCGCGGGCGCCGCCTACTGGCATTACGCCTCCGCCCATGAAAGCACCGACGACGCGGCCATAGAGATGCACGTCATCCCGATAAGCTCCAAGGTCCCGGGCCAGATACAGGCCGTAATGGCGGAGGACAACCAGCACGTGGAAAAAGGCGCGCTGCTGGTGGAGATCGACCCGCGCGACTACCAGGTGAAGCTGGACCAGGCCCGCGCCGAGCTCTCCGCCGGCAGGGCCGAAGCGCGGCGCGCGGCGGCCGACGCCGAGCGCTCGGAGCAGCTTTTCAAGCGGGACGACGTGTCCCGCCAGGCTTACGAGAAGGCCGTGGCCGACGCCGAAGTGCTCAAGGCCCGCGCGCTGCTGTCCGAAAGGAAAGTGGCCGCCGCCGAGCTGGACCTTTCCTACACGCGCATAACCGCGCCGGAGGCCGGCAAGGTCACGAAGAAGAACGCCGAAGAGCGCGCCTACGTGCAGGTAGGGCAGGCGCTGATGGCCATCGTTACCGACCAGGTCTGGGTGGTGGCCAATTTCAAGGAAACCCAGCTTACGCGCATGCGCCCGGGCCAGCAGGTCACCATAGAGGTGGACGCGTTCCCCGGCAAAGAAATTAAGGGCCACATCGACAGCATACAGTCGGGCACCGGCGCCCGCTTCAGCCTGCTGCCGGCCGAGAACGCCACCGGCAATTTCGTCAAAGTAGTGCAGCGCGTGCCCGTCAAGATAGTTTTCGACGAGGCCGTAGAGAATATGATGCTGGTGCCCGGCATGTCCGTGGTGCCCACCGTGCACCTGGACTGATGACGGGAAAAAGTCACCAGCCCGGTTTCTGGCGGCCCACCCACTCCCCGTGGCTGGTCGCTTTTTCCGTGCTGCTGACCACGTTCATGCAGGTGCTGGACACCTCGGTGGCCAACGTTTCGCTGCCGCATATCGCCGGCGGCCTTTCCGCCTCCACGCACGAGGTTTCCTGGGTGCTTACCAGCTACCTGGTGGCCGGTGCTATAACGCTGGCCGCCTCCAGCTGGCTGAGCGTTTTCATCGGCCGCAAGCGGTATATGGCCATCTCCGTGGCAATGTTCACTATTTCCTCAATGCTGTGCGGCATGGCCCACAGCCTGCCGCAGCTCATCATCGCGCGCATCCTGCAGGGCATCGGCGGCGGCGGGCTGCAGCCGCTGGCGCAGGCGGTGCTGCTGGAAAGCTTCCCGCAGGAAAAGCGCGGCCAGGCCATGGCCGCGTACGGCATGGGCATAATCGTGGCGCCTATAATCGGCCCCATCCTCGGCGGCTGGATAACTGACAATTACTCCTGGCGGTGGATCTTCTATATCAACGTGCCGATAGGCATCTTCGGCCTGCTGATGCAGAACATGTTCCTGGAGGACCCGCCTTACCTCAAGCGCGACAGGTCGGCCAAGGTGGACTATTTCGGCCTGGCGCTGATGATCATCGGGCTGGGCGCTTTCCAGCTGGTGATAGACAAGGGCCAGGAGGTGGACTGGTTCGCCGACGTCTGGATACGCCTCGGCACCTTTATTTTCGCCGTGTCGCTGCCGCTGTTCGCCTGGTGGGAACTGCGGCGCAGGAACCCGTTCATGAACCTGCGCCTGCTGAAAAGCCGCAACCTGGTGGTGGGCACCGCGCTGATGGCGGTGCAGGGCGCCGTGATGATGGGCTCGACGGCCATACTGCCCATCTTCATGCAGCAGCTGCTGGGCTATCCTGCCTTCCAGAGCGGCATGTCCATGATGCCGCGCGGCATCGGCTCGATGCTGTCCATGATAATAATAAGCAAAATGATCTCCAAGTTCGGCAACCGGCTGATGATAGTCTGCGGCTTCCTCGGCATAGCCGTGACGCTGATCATGTTCTCCGGCCTGAACCTCAGCATAGCCAAGGCGAACATCATGGCGCCGCTGTTCTTCAACGGGCTGATGATGGGCTTTACTTTCGTGCCGCTGACCACCCTGACCATGGCGAACCTGCGCCAGTCGGATATCCAGCAGGCCAGCGGCATCTTCAGCCTGCTCAGGAACATCGGGGCCAGCATAGGCATCTCCATCATCTTCACCATGCAGACGCGCATGGCGCAGGTGCACCAGTCGGCGCTGGGGGCGAACATCTCTCCGTATGGGGAGCAGTTCCGGCTCTGGGCGGGGCAGGTGAACCACCTGCTGGGCAATCCCATGGCGGCCTACGGCCTGGCCTATAAGGCGGTGGTCATGCAGGCGGTGATGCTTTCGTTCACGGATTGTTTCAGGTGGCTGGCGTATACCGCGCTGTTGGCGATACCGCTGATCTCGCTGTTCAAGGGGACCCGGCACATAAAAAGCCAGGCGGAAATGGCGCAGCTGGAATGAGCCGCGCCCGCCCCGCCTAAGCCGGCAGTTCTATATAAAAAACGGAGCCCTCGCCTTCTTTTGACTCGGCCCAGATCCTGCCGCCGTTCTTTTTCGTCATCATCCGGCTCATAGCCAGGCCTATGCCCTCTCCCTTTTCCGCGCCGGCGTTCCTGCTGCCGGAAAAAATGCGCCAGATATCGGGCAGGTCCAGCTTGCTGATCCCGATGCCGTTGTCCGAGATCGCGTAAAGCGCGGTGGCGGGGCCGCTTTTTTCGCCGCGCACCGTTATTTCCAGCCTGCGGTTCTTGTCGCGGTACTTCACGGCGTTGGCCAGCAGGTTGCTGAGGATATGGTTCAGCGCGTCGGCGTCGGCCCTGCAGGGCGGCAGGTCGCCGGTCTTCACCGCGGCGCCCGTCTCCTCCAACTGGTAGCGCAGGACGTCCAGGGCGCCGCGCAGGATCGCGTTCACGTCCAGCGCCTGCGGGCGCATTTCCACCCGGCCCAGGCGCGAAACTTTCAGCAGGGCGCCTATGAAGTGGTCCATCTTCCGGGCGCTTTCGCCGATGAAATTCAGGGCCGAAGGAATGCGCTTGGCGGTGATCGCGTCCACCGGGCCCCGGACGCTTTCCGGCAGCGCGGCCGCTTTGAGCGTTTCCCGCAGCTCCGTGAAGTCCTTGAGCAGGTTATGGCTGAAGCCCTGGATATTTATCAGCGGCGAGCGCAGGTCGTGGGTGGTGATGTAAAGGAAGTTCTCCATCTCCTGCTTCTTCTCCTGCAGCTGGTCCATCAGGCGCTGCTTCTGCTCCTGCGCCTGGGTTTCCTCGTCGATGTCGAGGATTATCCCGGCCAGGCCGTTCACCCGGCCGTTCTCGTCGCAGATCCCGGTGCCGAACTCCTCCACCCAGATCTCCCGGGCGTCCTTGCGCCGCAGCCGGTAGCGGAGCTGGTAGGGCAGCCCGCCGGCCAGCGCGGCGCGCATGGCGGCCTCTACCGCCCCGCGGAAGGCCGGCAGCACGGCCCGCTCGTAAACGCCGTTGTCGGCCAGCAGCTCTTCCGGCGCGTAGCCGGTAATGGTCTCGGCGGCCTTGTTGGCGAAGGTCAGCGCGCAGACCGGGCCGGCGAGGCGCGTATAAACGAAGCCCGGCAGGCTTTCAGACAGCATGCGGAACCTGGTCTCGCTGCGGCGCAGCGCCTCGGTGGCCAGGCGCCGCTCCGTCTTTGCTTTCGCTTCGGCTACCGCCCGCTCGATGGAAGAGGGGAGCCGCGCCCGCCTGTCCTTGAGCAGGTAATCCACGGCCCCGGCCTTGAGCAGCGCTACGGCGGTCTCCTCGCCTATCGCGCCGGAGATGCAGATCACCGGCACGCCCGGCGCCAGGTCCGCGGCCTGCTTCAGCGAGGCGAACCCGTCGAAGCCCGGGATGTTGAAGTCGGTCAGGATGATGTCGTAGACGCGGCTGCCCAGAAAGGCGCCGTATTCTTCCCGCGTTCCGGCGTGGTCCAGCCTGATGTCTTGGACGGCGGTGGTAAGCAGGGCGCGGATGATCTCGGCGTCGTCGGGCGAATCCTCCAGGTACAGTACCCGCAGCGGCGCCGGCGCGCCGGGCTGCGGCTGCTCCGGGCGCGTTTCGGCGCGGGGGAGGGCGGCGAGCAGCGCCCAGAATACGCCGGCGGTACGGGCCGCCGCGCTGAAATTCCCGAAGCCGACCGGTTTTACCAGGTAGGCGTTGGCGCTCAGGTTCCGGGTCTTCGCCAGGGCCAGCTCTTCGGCGGAGGAGGCCAGCATGATCACCGGCAGCGCCCTCAGCGCGGGGTCCTCGCGGATGGCGCGCAGCGTTTCTATGCCGTCCAGGCGCGGCATTGTTATGGCCAGCAGCACCGCGGCGGGGTCCTCCTGCCCGCGCAGCTGGTATTTGCCCTCGCGGCGGAGGAAAGCCAGGGCTTCCTCGCCGTCCTTTACCGTTACCACCGGGTTCGCTAAATTGTTCGCTTTCAGGGCGGCCAGCGCCAGCTCCGTCTGTTGCTGGTCGTCCTCCGCCAGCAGTATGGGTCCTAATGCCATTTAAAAACCTCCCGCGGCAGGCTGCGCCGGGCCAGAGGCCGGCCGGTCCCGCGTGCTCCTTACTTCCTCTCTGGCAGCTCTTCCTTGGTATAGAGCTTGCGCATGCAGTCGTCGCAAAGGCCGTGGGTGAACCTGACGTCGGAGCGCTCCTCCAGGTAGACCTCCACCTTCTGCCAGAAGCCTTTGTCGTCGCGGATCTTCTTGCATTGCGCGCAGATAGGGATAAGGCCCTGCAGCGTGCGCACTTCCTTGAGCGTTTCTTCCAGCTGGGTGTTCTTCGTTATCAGGGCCAGGTGCCCCGTGATCAGCTCGCTGAATTCCTCCATCAGGCTGACCACCACGCCGCCGAACTTGTTCGGCTTGCGGTCGAAAAGGCAGATGCTGCCGAAGATCTCGCCGTCCGGGCGGAAGACCGGCACCCCGGCGTAGGCTACGTAGCCCGCTTTGGCGCCCGCCCTGTTCTTCCAGGCGGGGTTCTTTGCCGCGTCGGTCACGATCAGCTTTTCCCGCGACCGTATGACTTCCGCGGAGTAGGCGCGGATGCCCGGCTTTATCTTGAGCAGGTCGCTCTGCGCGAAGGGTTTGGCGGGGCCCTGGCTGGTGCCTATCACCCGGATGTCGTCCTCGTCCACCACATAGATGCCGGCGGGCATCCCGGCGAGCTGCGCCAGGATGTTCGCGATGCTGCGCCACTTCACGATGGCGATGCCCGGGATGCTTAGTTTTTGTGTGTCTGACATTCGGCCTCTTATAGCGGCAGTTTTGAAACGGATACCCAGTAAATTTCGAACTTGCGCACCAGCTCCAGGAACTCGGCCAGCGAAGCGGGCTTGGTGATGTAGGAGACCGCGCCGTTCTCGTAGCTGCGCACGATATCTTCGTGCCTGGAGGAAGTGGTGAGCATCACCACCGGTATCGCGCGCAGGCGGGGGGAGGCCTTGAGCTGCTTGAGCACCGCTATCCCGTCCATCAGCGGCAGGGTGATGTCCAGCAGTATCAGGGACGGGCGCAGCGGCGCCGCTCCTTCCCGGCCGCCGGCGCCTGAAAGCATGTCCAGCGCTTCCTGCCCGTCGCGCGCTATGTGGACGGCGGAGATGAACTTGAATTCCCTGAAGGCGCGCCGGGCGATGATCACGTCGTCCTCGTTGTCCTCCACCAGCAGGATGCTCAGCTTGTCGTTCTCTTTGGTCATAAGCCTCCGCGGCTGCGTACGGTCACGGCTTGGCGCGCAGGTCCGCCGGGATAAGGGCGTAGAACACGGAGCCTTTTCCTTCGGCCGATTCTACCCAGATCCTGCCGTTGTGCTCCTCTACTATCTTTTTGACTATCGCCAGCCCCGCCCCGGTGCCCCCGCCGTATTCCTGGCGCGAGTGCAGCCGCTTGAATATTTTAAAGATCTCCTCGAAATACTGGGCGGGGATGCCTATGCCGTTGTCCTTCACCGAGAATTTCCAGTAATAGTCCCCGAATTTTTCCGCGCTTATGTCTATCTCCGGCACGGGCTTGTCATTGTATTTTATGGCGTTGCTGACCAGGTTCTGGAAAACCTGCCGCATCTTGACGGGGTCGCAGAAGATCTCCGGCAGGTTCTCCGACACCCTCACCACGGCCTTGTGTTCCTCCACCAGGGCGGAGATCCCGGCCACCGCCTCGGCGGCCAGTATCGCCGTGGAGGCGCGCTCGTAAGGGTTGCGTACCCTGGCCACCCGCGCGTAGCTCAGCAGGTCGTCGATGAGGCGGCGCATGCGGCCGGAGGCCTTCAGCACCCGGTGCAGGTAGTCACCGGCCTGCGGCTCGAGCTTGGCGCCGTAATCCGAAAGCAGCATGCCGGAGAACATCTCGATGCCGCGCAGCGGCTCTTTCAGGTCGTGGGAGACCGTATGCGCGAAGGCGTCCAGCTCGCTGTTGACCGTCTCCACTTCTTTCAGGTACTGCGCCAGCCGGGCTTCGGATTCTTTGTGCTGGGACGTGTCCTTGAGCACCATCACTATCTGCCTGCGGCCTTCGCCGCCGATAAAGGCCGCTGAAAGCATGACCGGCAGCTTTTTGCCGTCCCGCGCTTTCAGCCAGAGGTCCATTTCCTTGATGTGCCCGCTCTTGGCCAGCAGCGGGAACGGCGGCTGCGCCCCTTCCGCCTGCGGCTGCAGCAGTTCCCCGAGGTTCTGCGCGCCCGGGGGAAGGAAGTCGTAGCCCGAGAACTCCGCGGCGGCCCGGTTGGCCTTCAGGATATTCCCGGCCACGTCGGTGATCAGCAGCGGGTCCGGCATGCTCTCCAGCACCGAGTCCAGGTATTGTTTCGAAACGGTGGTCTCGGAGAGGCCGCGGCTCAGCTTATTGAAGCTTTCCGCCACGTCGCCCAGTTCGTCCCGGGAGATGACAGGCACGGAAAAATCGTAGTCGCCTTCTCGCACTTTGCGTATGCCCTCGCCCAGCAGGGAGACCTGCCGCAGGATAACCCTGGCGAAAAGCGCCGACAGCAGCGCGGCCGCGGACGCGATGAACAGGGCCAGGATGAGCAGCTTGAAGGTTATGTCCTGCTCGGCCTTGCGGGCGGAGGTCAGCGGCAGGCCGGCCCGCAGGAAACCGGAGATCTCCCCGGCCGTTCCCAGCCCTTCAAAGAGGATGTCCTCTGCTGAGGAATGCTTGTGGCGGGTGACGGGGATCACCGCGTCCACTATCTCCGTGCCGTTGTAAATGGTCCGGCGGAAGACCGGCGCCGCCGAGCGCGCGCCCCTGAGCATCAGGGGGTCGGCCAGCCTGGTGCCGGTCAGGGCCACGTTGGTGTGCGCGATTATCGTTCCCTCCGCGGTCACCATCCCGGCGTACACCGCCCCGGTCTTCTGGGCGAAGGCGTGCAGCGCCGTGATGCCGTCCAGCTCCCTGCCCGAAAGAAAAGCTTTCTGGAAACCCAGGGTAAGATCGGCCGCCGCCGAGGCCGCCGAGTCGGTTATCTGCCCGCCCATGGCCTCGGAGACCGCCGCGCTGGAAAAATAAATATTCACGCAGAAGGCCGCGCCGATCAGCAGCAGGATGAAAAGCAGCGTCTTAAGATAGAGTTTCATGGGAACAGGTAGCTGGCTTCGCGCAGTATTTCCGGCGTGAACTCCAGCCCGCACTTTTTCGCGGCCGTGGCGTTAAGCGTCAGCTCCTCCTTTCCCGGGTAGATGGTGGCCGCGGGAGTTTCCCCGGCCTGCAGGCTTTTGGCGGCTGCCGCGGCGGCGGCCCCTATCTCGGCGAAACTGGCCCCCACGGCGGCGGCGGCGCCTTCGCGCGCTATGCCCTTGGTGGAGGCGTAGAACGGTATGGAATTGCCCCAGGAGAACTCGCGCAGCATCATCAGGCTTTCGGGCGAGATCAGGAAGGGGTCGGGCGGCAGCCAGAAAGCGTCCATCTCGCCCAGGCCCCGGCGCAGCAGGCCCGGCAGTTCCGCTATGGCCTCTACCTTTACCGTGGAGATCTCTATGCCGCGGGCCGCGCCCGCCGCCCGCAGCTCCTCGGCGTCGGCGGCGAAGTCGGGCAGGAGCCAGAAAACCCGCAGCCTTTTCAGGGAAGGCTGTATCTCTTTGAATTTCGCGAGGGTATTGCCGAAGCCGGGTATCATGCTTATCTTCACGGTCCGGCCTTCCCGGCCCTTCGGGTTGAGGAAGAAGCCCGGGGCCATGCAGTAGACCACGTTCATCCCCGCGGGGTAAGCCTGGCTGGCGGCCTTGGCCCCGAAAGCGACCACGGTCTTAACGCCCGCCGGGAGCTCGGGCCGCTCTTTGGACGCGTCGTAATATTTGACGCTGGCGCCGTAGGCCGCCTGGAAAGCGGAGAACGCTTCCATGTAGGCGCCGCCGCCGGAGGAAAGCACCGCCGCGGCGCTGTCCGCCGCCGCCCCGGCTGGGGGGGCGAAGGGCAGCAGGGCGGCCGAGGCGCAGCAGAGAAGCTTAAAATTCATACGCCGCCTTTACAAAAATTTCCCGGGACGCCGCCGGCAGCGGCGGGTGTTCATAGCCGGCGGTGTAATAAGGCTGCAGATAACTGTAGTTCGCGCCGAACAGATCGTACACGCCGAGCCCTAATTCCAGGTCCTTCGCCAGGCAGTCCTTCACCGAAAAATAAATGTTCGCCAGCGTTATAGGGGCGTACCTTTTGGTTTCGGCCGCCGCGTTATAGGCGTAGCGCTCGGAGAGATAGATCACGGACGGCGACGCGGTAAGCCTTTTGCCGAATTGATAGCGGGAATTCAGCACGGCCTTATACTTGGGAAAAGCCAGCATGGCCGACGAGTCCTTCAGGTTCCTGTACTGCTCCACCCGGTTCTTGTCCGCGGAATACGCCGAATAGCCCAGTTCCAGGTAATCGCCGTCCTTTTTATATTTAACGCCGAGCCCGTAGCCGCGCGTGCCGGTCTTCGGATAATTTACATAATGTTCCGTCCCGTCATAATAGAACACGATCGGGTCTTTTATCGTTATGTCGAAGGCGTTCGCGGACACGAACAGCCATTCGCTTACCTTATAGCCCGCCTCCAGTTCCGCAGTGGTGGTGCGCTCCGGCTCTATGGCCGGGTTAAGGCGCATATTCTCTATGGAGGGGGCGCGGAAAGCCCCGCTGTAAATGGCCTTGAAATTAAAATCGTTCACCAGCTTCGTCAGCGCCAGCCTTGGCACGAAGGAGGAGCCGCTGTGGGAGTGCCGGTCGAACCTGCCGCCGGCGATAATGTTGAAGATGTCGAGGTTGAGCGTCGCCTGGGCGAAAAAGGCCAGGTTGTCGTACTGGGCTCCGGTGAGAGTTCCGGAAGAAGAACTGGCCCCGGTCCGCGCGCCCACTTCCACCTCGTCGTGGCTGAATTCGGCGCCGCCTATAAGGCTGGCCTTGCCGGGAGGTTCATAGAACGCCGTTACCCCGGCGATATCTTTTTTGACCGTCTTGTCGTAAGGGAAATGTTCGTCCAGCTCCTTCCAGGGCGTGGAATACTGGTAGGAGAATCTGGACTCCAGCTTCAGGTTCTCCGCGGCCTGGAAGGAATCTTTGATCTCGAAGGAATAGACCGGGAATTCTACCCTGGTGGCGCCCGTAGCGAGCAGCGTGGTGAAGTGGTCCCGCTCCAGCTGGGAGTAGTCGTCCGCTATGAACCGCAGGCTGAGGCCTTTCCTCTTGAGCGACAGGTTCAGATTTTTCTCTTTCAGGTCCGAATCGCCGTTCATGTCGTAGGAACCGCCGGCAAAATCCCTGTAGGTCCTGTCGCTGCGCTGGGCCGACGAAAAATGCGCGAGGGCCGTGACCTTCGTGTCGCCGTACACCTTGCCGAACTGATAGCCGGCGAAGCGCCTGCCCGGCGCCCCGCGCATCTGCCCGTAGCCGGCGTACGCCCTGCTGCCGTTCAGGGAGCGGGCGGTCTTTGTCATTATATTTATTACCGCCAGCTCTCCCACGCCGCCGTACATCACCGATCCCGGGCCCCTTATTATCTCTATTTTTTCTATCTGGTCCACCGGGAACCTGTCGTACTGCACGGTGGAATACATGAGCTCGTTGTAGGGCTGCCCGTCCCAGAGCAAAAGGACTTTGCCCTCGTTGCCGGAATTCCCTTTTACGCCGAGGCCGAGGTTGCCCTGCACGTCCACGGAAAATTCGAAATCGGGCACCAGCCGCAGCAGGTCCACCAGGTCCCTGGCGCCCGAAAGGCGTATGTCCTCTTCGGTCATCACGGTCACCAGCCCGGGGGTTTCGCGCAGCTTCATGGAGGTGCGGGAGGCCACCGAAGTCTTGATGTTAAGTATCTCTTCAAGGCTGGCCCGCTCAAAAGTAAAAAAGTCGGATTCGCTGGAAACTTCGGCTTTTGCCGGCGCTGAACAGAGCACGGCAAAAAGCGGCAGGCATAACAGGACGCGGTTCATTATTCCCCCTGAATACTCAACTATGATTCTATAATATAAAGCCGGCGGATTTGCAACAAAAATATTCACGGAGATCCCGCCGAAAAGCCGCCGCGAAAGTATTGTATTATAAGGCGGGGAGCCGCGGTTCCCCGTATGATATAACATGCCCGACCTTATCCTAAGCTGTTTGCGCGTTCCCGTAGAGAGCGACGGGCCGGAGGCCTGCCTGGCCCAGGCCGCGCTCCGGCTGGGGGCGCCGGCGCGGGAGCTCGAAACCGTCCGGATACTCGCCAAAGCGCTGGTCACCTCCGACCCCGCGCAGTTCTATTACGAGCTGACGCTCGCGGTGCGCGTCCCGGCCGGCTACGAAAACCGGGAGAACTTCCCGCTGTACGCGCCGCTGCCGGCCCGGCCGCCCGCGCCCGCGCCGGCCGGGCCCGCGCCGGTAATAATCGGCTTCGGCCCGGCCGGCATGTTCGCCGCGCTCGAACTGGCGGCGCGCGGGCTTAAGCCGCTGATCTTCGAGCGGGGCCGTACGCTGGACGAACGCCACCTGGACGTGCAGCGGTTCCTGACCGGCCGCGCGCTGGACCCCGGCTCCAATATCCAGTTCGGCGAGGGGGGCGCGGGCGCCTATTCCGACGGCAAACTGTTCTCGCGGCTCAGGAATTCCGTTCACGCCGGCCGCGTGCTGGACACTTTCATCAGGTTCGGCGCGCCGCCGGAAATAGGGTACGTCCGCAAGCCGCACCTGGGCACCGACGTGCTGCGCGGCATAGTGGCCAATATCAGGAACCACATCCTGGAGCGGGGCGGCCGGATATATTTCGGCTCGAAGCTCACCGACCTGCTGGTGGCCGGCGGCAGGGCCGCGGGCGTGGTGATAAACGGCTCGGCGCAGTATCTCAGCCCGGCCGTTTACCTGGCTATCGGCAATTCGGCGCGCGACACCTTCGAGCTGCTGCATAAAAAAGGCGTCGCCCTGGAGGCCAAAGGCGTTTCGGTGGGCGTGCGCATCGAGCACCCGGCGGCCGTCATCAACCTTATCCGTTACGGCGCCAAGTACCGTGATTTCGCCCCTCTCGGCGCCGCCACGTATTCCTTCAACTATACCGACCGCCGCACCGGCCGGGGCGCGTACACCTTCTGCATGTGTCCCGGCGGCGAGGTGGTCAACGCGTCCTCCGAGCAGGGCGCGCTGGCGCTTAACGGCATGAGCTACGCGGCCAGGGCTTCGGCTTTCTCCAACTCGGCCATAACGGTAACCTGCGCCGCGGCGGATTACGGCACGGCCCATCCGCTGGCCGGCGTGGAGTTCCAGAAGGCCATAGAGCGCAGGGCTTTTCTCGCGGGCGGGAGCGACTGGCGGGCGCCGGCGCAGAACCTCCGGGATTTCCTCGGCGGCAGGCTTTCCGCGGCCCTCAACGCCAACTCCTGCCGGCTGGGCACGCGCAGCGCCGACCTGGCCGCCCTTTTCCCGGCGTTCATCACGGACACGCTGCGCGGCGCTTTTGGCCTCTGGGCGCGGGAATGCCCCGCGTTCACCGGGGACGACGCCATCCTGCTGGGGCCGGAAACAAGGACCTCCTCGCCGGTAAGGATACTGCGCGGAAAAAACTTTGAATCGGTCACGATGCCCGGCCTTTATCCTATCGGCGAGGGGTCCGGGTACAGCGGGGGAATAACCAGCTCGGCCATCGACGCGCTGAAAGCCGTGGACGCGGCGCTGAACGGGCCGGCCGCCGCTTAGCCGGCGGGCGGGATATTGCCAAGGCCGCGCCCATATGCTAAAAAATCAACGATGGAAGAACCGACCGCGGAAGAACTGATACGGCTTTACGGGCTGGAGCGCCATCCCGAGGGCGGCTATTTCCGGGAAAGCTACCGGGCCGCCGGCCTGGTTGCCGCCGCCGAGCCGCCGGAGTGCCTGGCCGGGGCCCGGAACTTCTCTACCGCCATCTATTTCCTGCTGCCCAGCGGCGCCCGCTCCCGCCTGCACCGGATAAAGTCGGACGAGCTCTGGCATTTCTACCTGGGCGGCCCGCTGGTGATAGCGCAGCTGTTCCCCGACGGAAAAATAGAGCGCGCGGTGCTGGGGAGGGACATCCGGGCCGGGCAGGTACTGCAGCACGCGGTGCCGGCCGGCTGCTGGTTCGGCGCCTATCCCCGCGCGGGGACGGACTTCTCCTTCGCGGGCTGTACCGTGGCGCCGGGCTTCGAGTTCTCCGATTTCGAGCTGGCCGACGGCGCGGCGCTGCTGCGGCAATTCCCGCACGCCGCCGGGCTGATAGAGGAACTTTCCGACCGCAATGAGCCGCGTTAAGATAACCCGCCAGGCCGGGAAAGGCCTCACCGTCACCACCCTCGCCGGGCCGGAGCTCACCGAGATCTATGCCACGCTTACCCACGCGGGCCCCGCGGAAAGTCCCGCCGCGGTGGTGCGCAGGCTGGCCGCGCTGCTCCGGCAGTACCGCGCCGCGGTGGTAAAGCTCGACGCGTTCGGCGCGCCGCGGCGGCTGGCCGCCTACAGCGCCCGGCTGCGCAGTGAGTTCGGCGCCCCGGCCTGGCCCTTTACCCGGGTAACGGACGGGGCCGGTACCGGCGCCGGCCTGCCCGGCCTGCAGGTGCACGCCGTGGCCGGCGTGCCGGTGCGGACCATCTTCCTCGACGGCCGGCCCGCCGCGCGCGTTTACGAGGACAGCCGCGCCCGCTACTGCGCCGCCGGCGGGCTCGTGCCGCCGGACGCCCGCGCGCCGCGCCCGCGGCAGGCCCTGGCCGCGCTGACGGCCCTGGAGCGCACGCTCGGCCTGGCCGGCATGACCCCGCGCGACCTGGTGCGCACCTGGTTCTACCTCGACGACATCTTAGACTGGTACGGCGATTTTAACGCCGTGCGCCGCGGCTTCTTCGGCCGGAACGGGATCCGCGCCGCGCTGGCCCCCGCCAGCACCGGCATCGGCGCGGCCAACCCCGGGGGGACCGCGCTGGTGCTGAGCGCGCTGGCAGTGCGGCCGAAAACGCGCGGCGCCGCGGCCAGGCCCGTGCCCTCGCCCCTGCAGGGCCCCGCGCCCGCCTACGGCAGCCTGTTCAGCCGGGCGATGGAGCCGGGCGCGCCGGGCGGCCGCCTCCTCGTTTCCGGCACGGCCAGCATCGGGCGCGGCGGCGGCACCGTCCACGCCGGGGACGTGAACGCGCAGCTGGCGTTCACGATGAAAGTGGTAGGCGCCCTGCTGGCGGCCCGCGGCATGCGCTGGGCCGACATTACCCGCGCGATAGCTTATTTCAAGCGCCCGGCCGATATCCCCGCTTTCGCCCGCTGGCTGAAAAGGACCGGCACGGCGCCTTTCCCCGTGCTGGCGGTAGGCGGCGCTGTCTGCCGCGAGGATCTCCTGTTCGAACTGGAGGCCGACGCGGCGCGGCCGGTTACTTAAGCCCGGCACTTGCACCTATTTTGGCTGAGCTTTAATGCTTATGACGGCGGGGGGTAAAACGTTTCTCGCCGGGTCCCCGGTGCCGGGGGGGCGGCTCGCTTCTTTTTACAGGCGAGCTCTGCGCCTCTTTTTGAAAGAACGACGGGCTCAGGTGCAGCTCTTCCCTGGTAAGGCGCCGGTACTGGCCGAGTTCCAGCGCGCCCAGCTCGAGCCCGCCGAAGGACACGCGTTTAAGGCTGGTCACTTCGTGGCCCAGGGCCGCGAAGAACCTGCGTATCTCGCGGTTCTTGCCCTCGTTGAGCAGCACCGTCAGGTGGGATTCCCGGCCGCTGGCCTTGCGCAGGGTTATCCCCGCGGGCTTCAGCAGTTCTCCGTCGTCCATTATGCCCGCGGCGGAGGCCGCCAGTTCGGCGTCCGTGACTTCGCCGGCCACGGTAACCACATAAACGCGCAGCACCCCGTTGGCGGGGTCGGTGAGGTAGGAGGAAAGCCGCGTGTCGTTGGTGAGTATCAAAAGGCCGGTGGTGGCCATGTCCAGGCGGCCCACGGGGTGCAGGTTGCGCAGCTCCGGGGGCAGCAGGTCGAAGACGGTGCGGCGGCCTTTCTCGTCGCTCCTGGTGGTCACCACGGCCTTGGGCTTGTTGAGCATTATGGCCAGCCAGCCGTCGGCCTGCACGGGCTTGCCGTCCACGGCGAACCGGTCCTTTTCGGGCGACACCATGAACATGGGATCGCGCACCGTCCGGCCGTTCACCTGCAGGCGGCCTTTAAGCACCCAGTCCCGCGTCTGGCTGCGCGACGCGGCCCCGAGCTTGGAGAGCGCGCGTTCCAGCGGTACCTTTCCGAAATCAGCGGCCATGCATAGATTATAGCCCTAATCGCGGCCGGGGACAAAACTATATATACTATTCCTGTCCCGTGCCCCAAAGGCCGGCCGGCAGAAAAGGAGCGGAAGATGGCGATACCTGAGAAGATACAGCAGCTGCAGGGCGAAATGACCGCGTGGCGCCGCGAGCTCCACGCGCACCCGGAAACGGCTTTCGAGGAGCTGCGCACCTCCGGTTTCGTGGCGGAAAAACTCGCCTCCTTCGGCCTGCGCGTGCACAGGGGGCTGGGCCGCACCGGCGTGGTGGGCACGCTGTCGGCCGGCTCCGGCAAAGGGGCCATCGGCCTGCGCTCCGACATGGACGCGCTGCGCATACAGGAGCTCAACGATTTCGACTACCGGTCGGGCGCCGACGGCAAAATGCACGCCTGCGGGCATGACGGGCATACGGCCATGCTGCTGGGGGCCGCCAAATACCTGGCCGCCTCCGGCCGCTTCTCCGGCACCGTCCATTTTATTTTCCAGCCGGCCGAGGAGGGCGGCGGCGGCGGGCGCGAGATGATCGAGCAGGGCCTGTTCGAAAAATTCCCCTGCGACTCCGTCTACGGGCTGCACAACTGGCCGGGGCTGCCGGCGGGGCAGTTCGGCGTGCGCCCCGGGCCGATAATGGCCTCGTCCGACGTTTTCGAGATTGAGCTGGCCGGGCACGGCTGCCACGCGGCCATGCCGCATGCCGGCATCGACCTGGTGGCGGCCGCCGCGGCGCTGGTGCAGACGCTGCATACCATCTGCAGCCGCAGCGTTGACCCCGTAGAGCCGGCGGTGGTGAGCGTAACGCAGGTGCACGCCGGCGACGCCTACAACGTGATCCCCGGCACGGCCCTGCTGCGCGGCACCGCGCGCGCCTTCAGCCCGGCGGTGCAGGACCTGATAGAGCGGCGCATGGGCGAGATCTGCGCCGGCATAGCCGCGGCTTACGGCGCCAGGGCCACGCTGCGCTACGTGCGCAACTACCCGCCCACGGTCAACGCCGAGCGCGAAACGGAGGTCTGCGCCGCCGTGCTGAAACGCCTGGTGGGGGGTGAGAACGTGATAAAGGTGCCGCAGGCGATGGGCGCCGAGGATTTTTCCTTCATGCTGCGGGCGAAGCCCGGCTGCTACGTGTTCGCCGGCAACGGCCCGCTGAAGGACGGCGCCGCGCTGCATAACCCGCGCTACGATTTCAACGACGGGATCCTGCCCCTGGGCGCCGCCTACTGGGCCGCCCTGGCGGAGCACCTGCTCCCGGCGGCCGCATGACCGTGAACGAATGGAAGATCAAGCTGAGGCCGGCCGGGCTCCTGCTGGCCTGCTATTTCGCCGGGCCGCTGCTGGCGCGCCGCTGGCTGGACGCGCCCGGCGCGGCCGGCGGGTCGGCCTTCCCTGATATTCTCCAGGCCGCGCTCGGGGCCGCCATCCTGTACCTGTTGTTCGGGCTGGCAGCGCCGCTGCGCGGTGAGCTGACGGAGCGGCTGGGCGGGCGGGGGCAGCCGCGGGAGAAGACGCTGGAACTCACTGAAAAGGCGGCGTCGGCGGCCGGGTATCTGTGCGCCGCGGCGCTGCTGCTGCCGCCGCTCGGCGGGCTGTTCCCGAACAGCCGGCTGCTGGGGCTCGTTAAGCTCTGCGCGGTGGTTTATATAGCCTATACTTCCTACGTTGTCTGGAAACTTTCCGAGCCTTTCCTGGCCTATGTCCCGCCGCCGGAACAGGCGGCGGCACCGGAAGCGCCGCCCGCGGCCGCGCTCGGCCGCTGCGCTAAATGCGGGCAGCAGCTGGACGCTTCCATGAAGGTCTGCGCTTTCTGCGGGCAGCCCGTGCCCGGAGGGGAGTAAGATGCGCAAACAACTTCTGACGGCGGTCATTCTCTCTGCGGCCGTTCTCGCGGCGGCCTGCTCGGCGCGGCCCGGCCGCGGCGCGCCTGGAACGGCTCCGGCCGCCTGGCGGGGGCCGGAGATCTGGCAGAGCGAAATAGCCGCCTTCGAGCGGGCGGACGCCGCCGGCGCTCACCCGGCGAACGCGGTGCTGTTCGTGGGGTCTTCAAGCATAAGGCTGTGGGACCTTGAAAAGTATTTTCCGGGCCTGCCCGCCGTGAACCGCGGTTTCGGCGGCTCGTACATCTCCGACTCGGTCTATTACGCCCGCAGGCTGACGGCTCCCTGCAAGCCGCGGCTCATTGTGTTCTACGCCGGCGACAACGATATCGCCGACGGCAAGCCGCCGGCGCGGCTGGCGGCCGATCTCGGGGCTTTCGTGGCGGCGGCGCGCGAAGAACTGCCGCAGGTCCCGGTCATTTATATCTCCATTAAGCCCAGCCCTGCGCGCTGGCGGCTCTGGCCGAAGATCCGGGAAGCTAACGGCCTGATAAAAGCGTACTGCCTGAAGCAGGTCCGCTGCAGTTTCCTCGACGTTGGAACGGCGATGCTGGGCCCGGACGGGAAACCCGCGGCCGGCCTGTACCAGGCGGACGGGCTGCACCTGACCGATAAAGGGTACCGGCTCTGGTCCGGGCTGCTCGCGCCTTTACTGGCAGAGGAGAAAATAAAATGACCGAATCCGCCAACGCCATTTCCATAGCCGCCGCCGGAGAGCATGTAACCCCGCCCTTCGACGGCAAGCGGCGCGGGCGGTTCTCCCGGATAATCGGCGTTCCGTATTTCAGCGTGGCGCTGATCGTGGGCTGCGGTATTTTCGTCAGCACTTTCGGCCAGACCGGCGTGATCGGCCTTTACCCGATGCGGTTCCTGCTCAAGGACAAGCTGGGCGAAGGCCCGCTCAGGATAGCCCTTTTCATGCAGCTGGCCGCCATGCCCTGGAACCTTAAGATAATCGCGGGCATCCTTTCCGACGCTGTCCCTATCTTCGGTACCCGGCGCCGGCATTACCTGATCTTCAGCAGCCTGGCCGCGGGGCTGCTGTGGCTGGCCGTGGGCATAGTGCCCCCCAGGTATATTCCCATGGTGATCATGGCCACCGTCATGAACATCGCGCTGGTCTTCGTCAGCACCATTACCGGCGGTATCCTGGTGGAGGGGGGACAGACCTTCGGCGTTACCGGCAAACTCAGCTCCGTGCGCGTGCTGGCCATGAACGTGGCCGGCCTGGGCGTGCCGCTGGGCGCGCTGCTGGCCACCCGCGCGCTGGGCGTTTCGGCCATGGTGGCCGCTATACCGCTGTTCCTGCTGTTCCTGATAGCCCTTTTCTTATATAAAGAAAAACCCACGGCCAAGCGCGACCCCAAGATCTGGAAAAGCGTGCTGGCGCAGCTTAAAATAGCGGTGGGCGCGAAAACCCTCTGGTTCGCCGCCGGGCTGCTGTTCCTGGTGCAGTTCGCGCCGGGCTTCCTGACGCCGCTGATGTTCTACCAGACCGACACGCTGCATTTCAGCGAGAAGTTCATCGGCCTGCTTACCTTCATAGACGCTATCGCCGGCGCCGCGGGAGCTTTCTTTTACGTCTATTTCTGCCGGCGGCTTACGCTGCGCCAGCTCCTGTACGGGAGCATTTCGCTGACCGCCGCGCTGTCGCTGCTGTACCTGGGCTATAACGATAAGAATTCGGCCATGCTGATAGAAGCGGTCTACTGCTTCGCCCTCAGCCTGGCGCAGCTGCCGCTGTACGACCTGGCCGCCCGGGCCACGCCCAAGGGCAGCGAGGCCGTGGGCTATTCCGTGATCATCAGCGTCTGGAACTGGGGTCTTTTTTTCTCCGACCTGATAGGCTCGGGGCTGTACGAGAAATATCATCTCACCTTCAAAGCCCTGGTGTGGGTGAACGCCGGCACCACCGCGCTGGCGCTTATAGCCATCCCGTTCCTGCCTTCCTTGCTGGTGGACCACAAGGAAGCGGAAGCCGGAACGGCCGCGGCCGCCTAGGCCGCGGAAAAATGCCCTGTGCGGAGGGGGGCGGCCGCCACGACGAGGCTGGCGTTTTTTATGCCCTGCGGGGGGCGGTATTTGTTAAGATATAGCATAGGCAGCAGGTGCAGCCCGAAACTCCCGTACCCACTGGCCGGGTTTTGCAGGGAAAAGGTCCAAGACACCTTTTTACGCTTGGATTTTTACAGTATAAGCACAACGAGGATCACTAATATGGCTAAAAAACCTTTGAAAGTTCCGGCGGAAAAATATCAGAACCTTAGCGGCAAATCCACGGTCGCGACGTATAAGATCGAAAAAGATTCCGTGACCATCGTGTTCACCTCGCACGCGAAGTATATCTATTCCAACCAGAGCGCCGGCCCCCTTAACATAAAGAAAATGAAGGACCTCGCCATCGCCGGGAAGGGCCTTGGGACTTTCATCGAGGCGAATCTTAAAGAAAGTTTTGCCAGGAAGATCCGCTAACAGCCTCCGCGTTCCGGAGATGGATAAGACTATCTTCATCTACAGCGACGGCGCCTGCTCGGGCAATCCCGGGCCGGGCGGCTGGTCCGCCGTTATTTTATTCCCCGAAGGCCGGGTGCGCGAGCTGGGCGGCGGCGAGCGGCCCACCACCAACAACCGCATGGAAATGCTGGGGGCCATAGCGGCGCTCTCGGCCGTGCGCGACCGCCCCGAGCGGGTAAAGCTTTACACGGATTCCGGCCTGCTCATCAACGGCATCACCTCCTGGATCCATGCCTGGAAGCGCAAGGACTGGCTGACGGTCGGCGGGAAGCCCGTTATGAACCGCGACCTCTGGGAGCGGCTGGACGCGCTGGCCCAGGCCCGCAAAGGGCGGCTGGCCTGGGGCCACGTGAAAGGCCACGCCGGCCACGAGCTCAACGAACGCTGCGACGTGATAGCGGTGGCTTTCTCCCACAACGCGAGTATAGCGCTGTACGACGGCCCCGCCGTAGGCTGCGGCTATTCGCTGCTGGAGCCGGAGGCGCATCACCTGCACAAGGCCGCGCCGCGCGGCGCCTCTCATTCTTCCAAGCCGGCCGCGAAAAAAGGCGGCTACTACCTCAGCTTCGTGGGCGGTCTCGTGGAGCGCCACGTAACCTGGCCGCAATGCCAGGCGCGCGTGCACGGCGTTTCCGGCGCGCGGTTCAAGAAAGTGGCGTCCGCCGAAGAGGAGCGGGCGCTGCTGGAGCAGTGGGGCGTCTAGGGCCCCCGGCCGCAGCAGCTGTACAGCCTCTCAACCAAATGATCAAATCCTTGCGCCGCCCGGCTTTCCCGCTGACCGTTACCGCGGCGGTCCTTTTCGCTTTCGCGCTCTGCTCGCGCGCGGCCGCGCCGGCCCCGCGGGCTTACGTGAACGACGAGGCCGGCGTTATGGACGCCCGGACGGCCGGGGAGCTCAACGGCGTGCTCTCCGAGCTCGACGCCCGGGCCAAGGCCCAGGTGGCGGTGCTGGTGGTGAACACTTTGGGCGGCGCGGATATCGAGACCTACGCCGCGGCTATCTATAAAAAATGGGGCGTGGGGGACAGGCGCACCAACCGCGGCGTGCTGCTGCTGGTGGCGGTGCGGGACCATAAGGCCCGCATAGAGGTGGGCTACGGGCTGGAGGGCATCCTGCCCGACGGCCTGACCGGAGGCATCCAGGACAAGTACATGGTGCCTTATTTCAGGAAAGGCGACTATTCCGGCGGCGTTTCCCAGGGCGCGCTGGCCATCGCTTCGGTGATAGCCCAAGACAGCGGCGCGGAGCTTTCCGCCGGGCCCGCGCAGGGCCGTACGGACCCCCTGCCGCCGCTTACGCCCGGCCAGAAACTGCTCAGCCTGCTGTTGATAGGTTTCGTGGTGATCCTTTTTATCCGCCACCCGTTCCTGATGTTCTTCCTTCTTAACACCATGAACTCGCGGGGCGGCGGCGGCTTCGGCCGGGGCGGTTTCGGGGGCTTCGGCGGGGGCATGTCGGGCGGCGGCGGCAGTTCGAGAAGCTGGTAGGAGGCGAAATGGCTAAAATGACACCTGAAATTTTGACGGACCTGCTCAGGAAGATCTGCGGGGACAACCTTTACTCGGTGGTGCTGTACGGCTCTTCGGTGGCCGGCGACGCGGTGAAGACCTCCGACTATAACGTGCGGGTGGTGATGGAGCGCGTGGCCATGGAGGACCTGCTGGCCCTGACCGGCGTGTGCTCGCGCTGGGGCCGGGACGGCAACCACGCCCCGCTTATGTTCGCCCGCGAGAACCTGCTGCGGTCGGCCGACGTCTTCCCGGTGGAGTTCTCGGACATCAAACAGACGCACAGGGTGCTGCACGGGGCCGATCCCTTCGCGGAGATGGCCATCGACCCCGCCCTGCTCAGGCTGGAGCTGGAGCGCGAGCTGAAAAGCAAGCTTATCCTGCTGCGGGAGAACTTCCTGACGATCAACGGCTCGCCCAGGGATATGGACAGGCTCATGGCCTCTTCTTTGTCGGCCTTCCTTACGCTGTTCAAGGCGGCGCTGCGGCTTTACGGCGAAACGCCGCCCGTGAAAAAAATGGACGTGCTGCCGGCGCTCGCCAAACACATCGGCTTCGATACGGAGATCTTCTCCGTGGTCTGGGATTTGAAAGGCGGCAAAAAACGCGCCGGCCTTACTTCGCTGCAGATCTTCGGCCGCTACATGGCGGCGGTGCAGGGCGTTACCGACGCCGTGGACGCCTGGCTGCAGCGCGCGGAGAACAGAACGGCGGGAACGGCTGCTTAAAGGAGAAACTATGAAAAAAGGTCTGCTGATAGCGCTCGGAGTCGTATTGATAGTCGGGCTGTGGGCGGGTTCGGTCTATAACAGGCTGGTAAACTATTCCGAAGCCGTGCCCGCGGCGTGGAGCCAGGTGCAGACCGTGCTGCAGCGGCGCTACGACCTCATCCCCAACCTGGTCAACACCGTGAAAGGCTACGCCAAGCATGAAAAAGACGTGCTCACCGAGATCACCCGCCTGCGCAGCCAGTGGGGCGAGGCCAAGACCCAGAGCCAGCAGATGGCCGCGGCCGGCGGCCTGGAGTCGGCGCTGAGCCGCCTGATGGTGGTGGTGGAGCAGTATCCCCAGCTTAAAGCCAACGAGAATTTCATACGGCTGATGGACGAGCTGGCCGGCACCGAGAACCGCATCTCGGTGGAAAGGATGCGCTACAACGAAACGGTGAACGCCTACAACGTGACCGTGCGCGGCTTCCCGACGAACCTGGTGGCCGGGCTGTTCGGGTTCAAGAAAGCCGAGAATTACTTCGCGGGCGACAAAGCGGCGCAGCAGGCGCCCCAGGTGCAGTTCTAGGCCCGCGCGCGGCGCGCCTTTCCGGGCGCCCGGAAAGTATTATATTATAAGCCTGCCGGGCTTTTAGGGCCGGCGGGCGGGGGTCGGGTACAGGGGGGAGGGGATAATATGACTGAACGAAAAGCCGTACACGCGGACCTGAAGGTGCTCGCGAAAACATTCGGGCTGCTTACTTCCGAGGTGGAGGAGACGCTGCGGTCGCTGACCGTCTGCGCGTACGAGCCCGAAGCGGTGCTCATGAAGGAAGGCGAGACCGGCACGAACGTTTACGTGGCGCTGAAAGGCAAGCTGTCGGTGCGCCAGGCGCGCTGGCTCGTCATGTCCAAAGAGGTGGCGCAGCTCGGGCCGGGCGACCTGTTCGGCGAGATCGGCTTCCTGGTAACCGCCCGCAGGTCGGCGTCCATCGTGGCCGAGGGCCCCTGCGAAGTGGCGCGCATAGTGGTGGAGGATTTCAAGGCGCTGCTGGCCAAACACTCCGAGCTTCAGGCCCGGATAGAAGAGATGGCCCGGCGGCGGCTGTATTCCCTTTCGGCGGCCAGCCACACCTGAGCCGCCGCCCGGCGGCCCGGCCGCGCGGAGCTGAACGATCCGGTACAAGGAGCGCACCGTGCCCAACATCCTGAGCGGCAAAAAAACCATCATAGGCATGATCCACGTCGGGGCCCTGCCCGGCGCGCCGCGCTACGGGGGGAGCTTCGCCGCGGTGAAGAAAAAAGCCCTGCTGGAGGCGCGCGTCTACCGCGACGCCGGCGCGGACATGCTGGCCATAGAGAACATGCACGACGTGCCGTACCTCAACCGCGACGCCGGCCACGAAATAACCGCCGCCATGGCCGTACTGGGCCACGAGGTGAAGCGCGTCTCCGGCCTGCCCTGCGGCATCCAGATCCTGGCCGGCGCGAACGTGCAGGCGCTGGCGGCGGCCGCCGCCGCCGGGCTGGATTTCATCCGGGCCGAAGGCTTCGTTTTCTCCCACGTGGCGGACGAGGGCACCATGAACTCCGACGCCGGGGCGCTGCTGCGCTACCGCCAGCGGATAGGCGCCGGGCACATAAATATTTTCACCGACATCAAGAAAAAACATTCCTCCCACGCCGTGACCGCCGACGTAAGCATAGCCGAAACGGCCAAAGCCGCGGAATTCTTCCTGAGCGACGGCGTGATAGTGACCGGAGCCCATACCGGCGCCGAGGCTTCGCCCGCCGAGGTGCGCGCCGTGAAGGCCGCCGTAGCCATCCCGGTGCTGGTGGGCTCCGGCGTTACTTTGGCGAACCTCGGCCGCTACCTTGCGGCCGCCGACGCGCTGATAGTGGGCTCGTATTTCAAGACCGACGGGCGTTGGCAGAGCCCGCTGGACCCCGCCCGCGTGGCGGCTTTCATGAAAAAAGCGGCCGGCCTCAAAAAATGAAGATAGTAGTTTTCGGAGGCTGCAACTTCGATATCACCGCCCGCCCGCGCGGCGCGCCGCGCGCCCGCACTTCCGTGGACGCCGAAGTGCTGTTCAGCGCCGGCGGCGTGGGGGCCAACATCGCGGTGAACCTCGCCGGGCTGGGCTGCCGCGTAACGCTGGCGGCGCCGCTGGCCGACGACCAGTGGGGCGCTTACCTTAAGGCCAACCTGCGGCGGCGCGGCGTGGCCGCCAGGCCCATCGCTACGCCCGGCACCGGCGTTTACGTGGCGGCGCTGGAGCCCGACGGCGCCCTGCTTACCGGCTACTGCGACATGGCCGCGGAAAAAGTGAAGCCCGCGCAAATTGACGCCCTGCGCCTGGACCTGGCGGCCTTCGACGCCGCGGTGATAGACGCCAATTTCAGCGCCGCCGCGATAAAGCACCTGGCCCGGCTGTGCGCGCGCGCCGGGTTAAGGTACGCGCTGGAGCCGGTCTCGGACGAGAAGTCGCTGCGGCTGGCCGGCGCGCTGGCCGGGTGCGATCTTATCAAGCCCAATATGACCGAGGCCGGGCTGCTGGCCGGGCGCCGCTGCGCGTCCCTGGCCGACGTAAAAACCTGCGCCCGGCGCATAGCGCGGCGCGGCGCCCGCAATGTGCTGGTATCGCTGGGTTCCGGCGGCGTCTACGTGCTGGCGCCCGGCTTCGAAGGCCATTTCCCGGCGCCGAAAGTGAAGGCCGCCAACGTGACCGGGGCGGGGGACGCGCTGTTCGCGGCGTTCTACCTGGGCCTGCTCAAAGGCCTGGAGCCCGGGCGCTGCGCGCGCGCGGGCCTGGCCGCCGCGGCCCTCACCTGCCGCAGCGCGGCCTCCGTGAGCGAAGCCGTTTCGGCCGCGGTTTTTAAAGCCTGAGCGCCCGGCGGGTAAGGAGAATTTCATGGACCTTGAAAAATACGTGGTTTTCAGCGCCGAAGCCGGCTCCGCCCGTCAAAACGGCCGGCCGCTGGTGGCGCTGGAGTCCACCATAATCAGCCACGGCATGCCGTACCCGGAGAACGTCAGGACGGCGCTGGCGGTGGAGGACGTGGTGCGCGCCGGCGGCGCCGTTCCCGCCACCATAGCCATCCTGGACGGCAAAATAAATATCGGCCTCGCCCGGGCGCAGATAGACGACCTGGGCAGGAAAGGGCAGGGCGCGCTGAAAGTTTCGCGCCGGGACCTGCCCGCCGCGCTGGCGAAGCGGACGACAGGCGCCACTACGGTGGCGGGCACCATGATAGCCGCGCAGTTGGCCGGCATAGAGGTTTTCGCCACCGGCGGCATAGGCGGCGCGCACCGCGGCGCGCAGGCCAGTTTCGATATTTCGGCCGACCTTTCTGAGCTCGCGCGCACCAGCGTGGCGGTGGTCTGCGCCGGCGTGAAGGCCATCCTTGACATCGGGCTTACGCTGGAGCTGCTGGAAACGCTGGGCGTGCCGGTTCTCACCTACGGCGCCGACGAGTTCCCGGCTTTTTACGCGCGGGGCTCCGGCTTCAGGGCCGAATGCCGCTGCGACACCCCGGCGGAGATAGCGCTGGCGCTCAGGGCCAAGTGGGACCTGGGACTGGCCGGCGGCGCGGTGATAGCCAACCCCGTGCCGGCCGAATTCGAGGCGGACCCGAAGCTGATAAACGACGCCATCGCCCTGGCGCTGGCCGAAGCCGCGAAACTGGGCGTAACCGGCAAGCGCATAACGCCGTACCTGCTGGAGAAGATAGCCCACGTTACCGGCGGCCGGTCGCTGGAGACCAATATCGCCCTTATCAAGAACAACGCCGCGCTGGCGGCCGCCATAGCCTGCGCCCTGCGGCGCTAGGCAGTCCGGAGCAAAGCCTTGATTTACATGATCAACAAACACCCGTACTCCGCGCGGCTTAAAACTGCCCTGGCCTGGCTGGTCTTCCTGGCGCTCGCGTGCTGGGGCGTGCTGGCCATAGTCTGCTCCGCCTTCCCGGCGGGCCCGCGCTACGCGGCGGCGGCGGCTTTCACGGCGCTGGCGCTGGCCAGCGTGCTGGTGCCGCGCGCCGGCGGCCGCAAGGCGGCCTGTTTCGCGGCGCTGTTCGCGCTGCTGCTGGCGGGCTGGCTGGCGCTGCCGCCCAGCAACGCCCGGGACTGGGGGGCCGACGTGGCTGTGCTGCCCTACGCCGAGCTGGGCCCCGGCAGCGTCACCATCCACGATCTCCGCAACTGCGACTACCGCACCGAAAAGGATTACACGGTAAGGCATTACGACGGCGTTTTTAAGCTGGCGGCGCTGCGCAGCATGGACCTGTTCCTGGTGGACTGGGGGCTGCCCCATATCGCGCACGCCATGCTCAGCTTCGGGTTCGGCGGCGGCCGGTACGTCTGCTTCTCCATAGAGACCCGCAAGAAGAAAGGCGAGGAGTATTCCGCCGTGAAAGGTTTTTTCAAGCAGTACGAGCTCACCTACGTGGCTGGCGACGAGCGCGACCTGGTGCGGCTGCGCGCCAATTACCGCAAAGGCGAGGAGGTCTATCTTTACCACCTCAAGGCGCGGCCGGAGCTTATCCGCCTGGTGTTCCTGGATTACCTGCGCGGCATGAACAGGCTCAAGGAAAAGCCGCAGTGGTACAACGCCCTCACCGCCAACTGCACCACCGACATCTGGAGGCATATCTTTCCCTACTATCCGAAGCTGAAGTTCGACTGGCGCATCCTGGCCAGCGGGCATATAGACGAGATGGTGTACGAGCTGGGCGTGGTGGACCGCACCCTGCCGCTGGCCGAACTCAGGCGGCGCAGCCATATCAACGCCCGCAGCCGGGCCGCCGGCACGGGGCCGGAGTACTCCGAAGTTATCCGCCGCGGCCTGCCGGGGTTTTAAAAAAGGGAGCTATGTATAAATACTTTATCGTTCTTGCGCTGGCGGTACTTCCGGTTTCCGCGGCGAAGGCCGCCGAGGTCAGCACTGAGCCGGTAGCCGGCCGGCTCCTGGCTGCGTGGCAGCAGGGGGATTTCCCGCAGGTAGAGGAACTGGCGGAGGCTGAAGCGAAGACCGGGCCGCAGAGCGGCGCAACCCAAAGCCTGCTTTTGCTGCTGGACCACGTGCGGGGGAGATATGAAAGCGCGTATCAAAAGTTCGGCGCCCTCCCTAAGGCCGCCAAACTGCGGAAAGACGTGCAGCGGGCCGTAGTGGACAGCCTTATTCACCTTGGCCGCTATCCCGAAGCTTTGCGTATCGTGAATAAATACGACTTCAAAAAAAGCTGGTACCGGCCGGTACTGAAAAAGCTGATAAAGAAACCCGTGGACCTGGCCGCCGCCGCGCCGCAGGTCCTTAAATTCACGGAAGGCTCCTCGCTGGACCCGTATATGCCGGCCGTCGAAGGCAGGCTGACCAGCGCCGCCGGGAAAGTGTACGAGGGGCCCATCCGGCTGGATACCGGGGGGGAGTTCCTGCATGTTTCGGGCGCGCGGGCCGAGGAGCTCGGCCTTGAACTGGCAGCCTGCCAGCAGGGCATGCAGGCGGAAAATTCGACGCGCACCTGCTGGTCGCAGGTAGACCTCCGGCTGGGGGACATAGTGGGCCGGAATATCCCGGTGGTGGTCATCTATTCCCTTCCCGCCGGTTTCCAGCCTATCCTGGGGACGAACGTGCTGGAACGGTTCAAAACCGAGATCGATTATCCGGGAAAGCAGCTCGTCCTTTACCCGGCCGCCGGCGCCTTCCCGCCGACGTCTAAAACCTGCAGGCAGGTGCCTTTCTATATGTGGGCCGACCATTACATGTTCGCGAAAGGGCGGTTCGGCGGGCGGCGGGACCTTAATTTCTTCGTGGATACCGGGCTGGTGGCGGTGGGCAGGGATATGCGGCAGGCCGCCGTTAAAGTGGCCACGGAAGACCTGCTGGCCTGGGGCATACAGGCGCCCGAGAAAATATTCGACCCGAAAGCCGATATCGGGCTCGGGGAGCTCGCGCAGCCGGGCCTGCTCGTCATCCATTCGCCGCTGGCCAATGTCGAATCCGATTTCGGCGGGGTCCGCATACACGGGCTGCTGGGCCACGCCTGGTATAAGAACTACCTGTGGCGTATCGATTTTGAAAAGCGGCAGTACGAGTTCTGCGACTAGCGCCGGAGGGGAACCGAGGCCGTTCCCGCTTTTGCGCCGCGAAGGGCGGATCTGCTATAATTACTCCGTAGCCGCGGTCTGTTCTTTGTTGTGTTACCGTACCTTACAAGCTGCCCGGGTATCATTAAATCCCTAAAACTACCCCCGGCAGTGATGTCCTTCCCAGTTCGTATCCGGAAGGCGCGTTAAGTTTCACCCACCTAAAACCGGAACTTAGCACAAAGTATCGGGAGTATAAAAAAATTATATTTCGGAGGAATGTGCTTATGAAAAAGCTCGTTATGTTCGTTTCTATTGTATCGGCAGCGCTGGTCTGCCCCGCTTACGCGCAGCAGGGCGGCAGCCTGGCCGCGCTGCGGTACGCGGCGGCCGGTATAACGCCGGCCCTGCCCGCCGTACCCGCCGCGCAGCCCGCGGCCGGCGCTGTTGCCGGCGGCCTGCTGAAAGCCGCCGTCCCGGCCGACCTGGCCGATCTTAACGCCGGGCAGGCCGCGGCGCTGGCGCTGGCCGCCCGGGCGGCCGGCATAGCCGTGTTCGAGCTGGACGGCGCTCAGATGAAGACCAAGCCGGAGCTGATGACGCACGCGGCGCGGGCGCTGGGCTTCCCCGGCGACTTCGGCCGCAACTGGGACGCCCTGATAGACTATCTCGGCGAGATGCCCGATTTTCAGCACAACGACAGGATCCTTATCCTGGTGCGCAACTCCGCCGCTATCCTTACTGCCGACGCCGCTCTGTACGCCGGCCTGCGCGACGCCGCGGGGCTGGCCTGCGAGAACGCGCGCGAATGGAGCCGCAGCACGGCGGTAATTAAGTTCGTGTTCATCCCGTAGAACGGCGGCGGGCAGGGCCCGCGCTGAGCGTAAAAAATAAAGACCCGGGCAATGCCCGGGCCTTTATGCTTGCTTTGGCTGAAGTCTCAGAACAGCACGCCGCCGCCGGAGCCGTCGGGATCGGACCCGCCGCCCGAACCGGTGCCGCCGCAGCCGCCGGAGTTAACGCTGTCGGGGCCGTCGTCGGACGGGCCGCTGCCGGAGCCGTCGTCTATGGCGTCGGGGCCGCTGCCGGGGCCGTAGCCCGGGCCGTCGTAGCCGGAGCCGCCGCCGGAGGAGGAGCCGCCCGAAGAGATATTGAGCTGCTCCCAGTGCAGCGGGGTGGCTTCGTCGGCGCTGCCCGCCGCTATCAGCTGGCCGGCCGCGCTGTAGATGTGCACGGTCATGCTGTGGCCGTCGCGTTCGTTCTGCACCACGTAAGCGGTGCGGCCTTTGACCGCCAGCTTATAGGCCGTGGAAGAATAAGGGGCGCTCCAGGAATGCTGCTCGGCGTTGTCCTTCTTCAGCTGCGCAAGAGCGGCGGGGGGGAGTTCGGACTTCTTCGCCTCGGGCAGCGTGAACAGCTCGCTGTTGTCCAGGTAGCCCGTGTAGGCTTTCTTTACCTCGGCTATCCAGGCTTGCGGGGCCTGCGCCCCGGGGGCGGCGGACAGTTTCGGGGCGGACGCGGCCGGCGCCAGGGCTTTGGCGGCCGTGAAATTCAGGGGGCCGAACTGCGCCGACAGCGCGCCGTTCTCCAGTTCGCCGGCGAAAGCCGGGCCCGCAAGGGCTATTGCGGTTAAAAGGCTGAGTGCTAACGTTCTTTTCATTGGAAACTCCTTGAAGCTATTGCTCGCTCTGCGCTTATAAAAGGATATCAAATGCCGGAAAATATCCATATGACTTTAGTTAACCCGCGTGCCGGGGAGGGCGGCGCGGCGCCTGAAATGTTAATATAGGGGTTGGATATGACGCCATTGAATACGAACCCGCTCCGGATCCTGCTGCTGGGCGGCTCGGGGCTGTTGAGCGGCGCGGCGCGCGAAGCTTTCCTGGCCGCCGGCCACGAAGTTACGGTGCTCACGCGCGGCAGCCAGGCGCTGCCGCAGCAGCCGCGCCTGCGCGCGCTGCGCGCCGACCGCCGCGACCCCGCGGCGCTGGCGGCGGCCCTGCGCGGCGGGCGTTTCGACTTTACCGCCGATTTCCTGGCCTACGACGCCGGCGACGTGGAGCGCCTGTTCGCGGCGCCGGAGTTCAGCCCCGGGCGCCTGGTAATGATCTCCAGCGGGCAGGTGTACCTGGTAACCGCGGGCCGGCGCCCGCCGTTCAAGGAGGCCGACTCCGGCGCGCCCGTTACGCCCGAGCCCGCGCCCGGCACCGACGACCGGCGCGAATGGCTGTACGGCATGGGCAAGCGGGCGGCCGAAGCCGCCCTGGCGCGCGAAGGCGCGGCGCGCGGCGTGCCCGTGCTGGCCCTGCGCCTCCCCGTAGTGCAGGGCGAACGCGACGGACAGGCCTCCCGGCGCCTGTGGGCGTGGCTGGAGCGCATGCGCGACGGCGGCCCCGTGCTGCTGCCGGACGGCGGCGCGCAGCTGGTGCGGTTCGTGTACGCCGGCGACGCGGCGCAGGCGCTGCTGCAGCTGGCCGCCGGCGGGGGCTGGCCGGCCGGGCCCGCGCTGAACCTGGCGCAGCCCGGCGAGTGCACGCTGCTGGACTTCCTTACCTTGGCGGCCGACTGCGCGCGGCTCAACCCGCGGTTCGTGCCGGTGAAGGGCGCCGCGCTGGAAGAAGCCGGGCTGGCCGCCTGCGCGCCTTACTGGGGCCGCTGGTGCTCGCGGCCCGACCCCGCGGCCGCTTTCGCGGCGGGGTTCCGTACGCGCGGCCCCGAAGACTACCTGCCGGCCGTGGTGCGCGCGCATCTGGCTAACCCGCCCTCCGTGCCGCACGCCAGTTACGCCCGCCGCCGGGCCGAGCTGGCGCTGGCCGCCATGCTCGCCGGCAGGCCCGGCTAGCGCCGCTTGCCCGCTTTCTGTGCTAAAATTGAACCTGCGGTATGACCGGGAATAGAATGAAAAGATCGTTATTGGCGATAGCGGGCATAGCGGTTCTCAGCGCCGGCTGTTCGATGCTGTCGCCCAAGCGCCCGATGGACGTCTATTCCAGGGCCGGCGCGCCCGCGCGGACTGCCAGGGTGATCCTGCTGCCGCTGCTGGATTTTACCGGCGGCAGGCCGGCTAACGCGGAAGACCTGGAGCTCACGCTGCGCGCCAAATGGGGCGGCCTCTACGGCGCCAAGAACCTGGTCCCCGCCGGGCCCGCGGCGGCCGCGCTGGCCGGCAGCGGCGCCTTCCTTGACCTTATACAAACGCTGGGCAATACCCGCGCCATCAGGCCGCAGCGCCAGACCCCGGAGCTGCGGGCCCTGCTGGCCGCCCTTACCGCGAAGCTCGGCAATTATGACATCGCCCTCGCCATCGTCTCCGGCGGGAAAGCCGAGTTCGACAGCGGCGCCCCGGTACGCCTGCACATCGGCTGTTTCGATACGGAGACCCTCGCCTGGAAATGGATAACCCGGACCGCCGCTACGAAAGGGAAGGTTTCGAAGTGGGAAGTGGACTCGATAGGCATGGTGAGCGACAGCTTTAAAAGAATAGCGGCGCTGGAGCCGGCGGCTGCCGCGGCAACGCCGGGCGGCGCGGCCTCGCCCGGCTACGAGCAGCTGGTGGCGGCGGCGGCGCAGAGCGCGGCCCGCGGCAGCTATTCGGCCGCCGTAGGTGATTACCAGAAAGCGCTGGAGCTTAGAACGGACGACCCCGGGGCGCATATGGGGCTGGCCGACGCGTTGATGCGGCTGGACAGTCCCCTGGACGCCGAGGAGGAGTACTCGGCCGCGTACGAGCTTATCTCCGACGTGGACGCGCGCGGCGTCTACCTTTCCGAGCGCATAGGCGCGGCGCTGCTGCGGCAGAAGCAATACGCCGACGCCAGGGTTTTTTTCCTGCAGGCCGTAGAACTGGCAAAGGACCGCGGCGCCACCGGCGGCAAGGACCTTTTCAACGCCTATCACGGGCTGGCGTTCTGCCTGGAGATAGGCAAGGACCTGCGCTCGGCCATAAAGAATTATGAAAAGGCGGCGCAATTGACCGACGAGAGCGCGCGCCGCGCGAAGATCCTCAAACACATACGCGACCTGAAGCGCAAGCGCTGAACCGGGCCGGAAGTTCCGGCCGGAGCCCCCGGGGCGCGGCTGGTGTGGTAGAATGGTCGTGAAGCTTTCCCGGGCGGTACAAGGAGAAGCGGTATGGAACCCCTCAAAATAGGCGATATCGCCGTTCACAGCGTTTCCGGGAAATTCGGCGTTGTTACGGATATCGATCCCGGAACCGCCGAGGCGAAGATAGTTCACGCCCATAAACAAACCTGGCGCGGGCCCCTGGCCGAACTGGCCCCTTATGAGCCGCCGCCGCTCACCGCGGCCCTGAAATTCGGCCAGTTCGTAAAATCCGGCAAAAAAGAGCTTATAGGCAAGCTCCTTAAAGTGATAGACGGTAAATTCACCATGCTGTGCGCTGACGGGAATTGCTACCCAAAAGGCGCCAGGTACGCCGAGGGCGGCTGGTTCAACGTAACGGACATAAGAACGGTGTCCGCCGAAGAACAGGAAACGTTTTTATTCAAATTGAGCCGCCGCCATACGGCGGAGGAATATATAGCGCGGCTGGCGAAGACCAAGAACGAGTGGGCCGCAGCGGGCCTGGCGGACACGGTGCCGAAGTTCGAAGTGTTCTGGACCAAGATAATGGAACTGCTGGGCGACAGGCCGGGCGTTAACTGGGGCGCCAGGCTGCGCACCATCTACGGCCCCGCGCCAACCCTGAACGCCCCGCCCGAGCACCCGGCCGACCTGCAGGCCAATATGATCTGCTTCTTCGAGCTTACCAACGACAACGCCCGGCCCGAGCTGCACGCGTTCGTAAAAGACCTTACCTGGATCTCCGACGCGGCCAGGCCCTACTTCCCCGAGAAAGGCGACAAAGAGTTCTTCGCCGGAGGCAACCACAGCGTTATCCCCATCGGAAAAATGGGCAAGGCCGAGCTGGCGGAATGCGCCGAAGCCGCGGTCTCCATCTACCGGGCCGCCGTTAACAGCCTGCACGCGTGAGCATGGGCTATGCGGGAAGCTTCAGGTAACTTTTCGCATGGAATTATCCACAGATCAGCAGCAGGCGCTTGCAAAACTCCTGGCCTGGTATAAAGACCCTGGGCGCGGCCGCTTTATTACGCTGGGCGGCTACGCCGGCACCGGCAAAACCACGCTCATCGCTATTTTTAAGAACGAACTGGTAAGGCTGGACAAGAACCTTAAGATAGCTTTCTGCAGCTACACCGGCAAGGCCGCGCAGGGCCTTAAGACCAAACTTAAGGAAGCCGGCGCGCTGAGCGCAAAAGATTCGGTCAGCACCATCCACGGGCTTATTTACACGCCCAGGGAAGACTCCGGCGGCCAGATAGCGGGCTGGGACCGCAAGGACGCGCTGGAGCGGCACCTGATAATAGTCGACGAAGCCTCCATGGTGGACGGGCTTATCTGGAATGACCTGCTTTCCTATAACATCCCCATAATAGCGGTGGGCGACCACGGGCAGCTGCCGCCCATCTCGGGCAGTTTCAACCTGATGCAGGCCCCGGAGATCCTGCTTACGCGGATACACCGGCAGGCCAGGGGCAACCCCATCATAACGGTTTCGGAACACGCCCGCTCCACCGGGCTGGTGCCGCCGCAGCGGTACGGCCCGGGGGTGGTGAAATATTTAAAAGAAGATCCCGACGCCCAGGAAAAGACGGGGGAACTACTGGAGAGCTATTCGCCGGACACGCTGATCTTGTGCGGCTACAACAACACCCGCAACAGGATAAACCAGTTCATCCGCGCCAACCGCGGCTTCGAAACGCCCGCCCCCGCCAGCGGCGACAGGGTTATCTGCCTGCGCAACAACCATAAAAAAGGAATTTATAACGGCATGCTGGGCACCATAGAGAACATAAGCCCGGCGCACAAGGACTGGTACAACGCGGAAATACAGCTGGACGACCGCGAGAAGCTTTACGAGGGGCTTATCTACGCCCCGCAGTTCGGCGCGAAGACCGGCGTGAATTTCACCAAGGACCGCAAGCTGGCCATGACGGGCGACCTTTTCGATTTCGGCTACGCGCTGACCGTGCACAAAGCCCAGGGCAGCCAGGCCCGGCGGGTGATCATGTTCGAAGAGCGCTTCGCCCAAATGGACGACGAAATGTGGCGCCGCTGGCTGTACACCGGAGTCACCCGCGCCGAAGAGGAGCTCTACCTTTTCGGCTGACCAGGAGACGCTGCACGATATCCCGATTATTGCCGGCCGCCGTGCCGCGCGGCCCAAGTGGTATAATTTACACAGGTGAATTCCCGGAAAGTTCAGCAAGGGGGGATGATGTCCGCCAAAACAAAGTGCCTGCTGGTCTGTCTTATAGCCGTTTCTTTTGCCGCCTGCGCCGGGCCTAAAGCCGCGCAGCGCACCATTACGCAGGATGAAGTGGACGCCATCCGCGCCCGCGCCGCCGCCGCCGACCGCGATATGCCGGCCACGCCGGAAGCGCTGCGGTCCATTCCTTGAACAAATGACGCCGGCCCGGGGCTGAACCGCCCCGCGGCCTGCCTCAGAATTTCCTTAATTTTTCAGGGTCGCAGGCCCGCTCCTGCCGCATGGCCTGGGGGCAATCCTGGAAAGACGGGTGGCTGTCCTGCCAATATCTCTCGTTCAGCTTAGCGAGGACGGTTCTATAGTCCTCCAGGGTCGCTATCCAGCAATGGGCCGTCCGGCTTTCGTTGAACAGATACAGGTTGCCGACGAAGTTCTTGCAGCCGAAGATCGCTATCTCCTCCATGCTCACGCCCGTGCCGTCGGCGCGGGAAGCGGTGTTGAACTTCAGACTGCCGCCGGCGGCCGCGGCGCTGGGGTCAAGGCCGGGTTCGTTCGAGATCTTTTTTAAATAATCGTCTTTCCAGGCGCCTACCGTAGGTTCGTCGGGGTCCAGGCTGGCAAGCACCCGCAGGGCTTCCTTCCAGTCTTTGTCGCCGGGGCAGTCCCGTGCAGAATTAAAAGTAAGGTAATAGCGCTGCACGTATTTGTGCAGCACGCCCTGCACGCGGCAGCCGGCGCGCCCCTTAACGTCCCCGGCGGTCTTGAAATATTCGAACAGGGAGTTGTCCGGCAACTGTTCGCGCTGCGGCCGCGGGTTCCCGGCCAGCTTCCGGGCCCTGGCGAAATGGTCCTCGGCGTAAACGCTCTTCGGGTCCAGCGAATTCTCGGCCGCGATATCCAGCACGAACGCGCGCCCCCCGGGCGCCAGGGAGAACGCGTGCGGAATGCCCTTAGGCATAAGCCCCGGCACGGCGGCCACGGCGGCCCAATCCGCCGGAACCTGGATAACATGTTTGTTGTCCGCCGACCGTAGCCACGCCGCCTCGCCGGCGCGCAACGGCGCGGCCAGGGCGGCCAGCCCGGCGCAGAAGATAAGCCGATCCACGATCTTTCTGCGGTGCATAGTTGAATTATACCGCTTTGGGGACGCTGCACGGTAACCCGATAACATAACTGGTGAGCTTTCCTGCATACTTACTATAATCGACTGTAGCTTACGACAATAATAGGGAACAAATATGGCGCCTAAATTTGAATTCGATGCCTGGTTCGATGAAAGACTTACCGAGATAATAAAACAACTGCCGCCTAAATTTACCAGCCATGAGTTTATTCTGGCTTTCGCAAAAAAGCACCAGGCGCTGTACATCGATCTGCTGAACTCGTATCGGGAGAAAGACCCGTTCGAAATAGCCCACGGGCGCCTGGCTAAACATCTGAACGATTTCAGCCATCTGATAACCTACGACGGCGAAGTATTGAGCTCCGATATTTTCAGGCAGTCCAACAAATGCGCTTCCTGGCGGAAAAAGCAATAATCTTCCCGGCGTTCCTGTTCGTGTTTTAAATTCACAAATTACTTAAATCATCCCGACAGACCATTGACGGGTTGGTCTGCTATGCTATTTCTACGGCAAGGGGGGATTATGGCTAAAGAAATTGTTCCTGGTTACGGTATATTACTGGCGGATATCAAGCAACGCGTGCGCGAGGCGCAGTACGTTGCGCTTAAGGCCGCTAACACAACAGTGGTTAGTTTGTACTGGGATATTGGTCGAATGATACTTTCACGACAGGAGGGCGATACATGGGGAAAGGCTGTTGTAGAACAACTCTCCGTAGATCTGCGAAGAGAATTCCCGGGTGTTCGAGGATTTTCAGTTTCCAACCTTTGGAGAATGAGGGTTTTATATGCAATTTATTCAAAAAAGGAAAAACTCGCACCATTGGTGCGAGAAATAGCCTGGACTCAAAATATACTGATCCTTGAAAAATGCAAGGACGATCTTGAGCGCGAATTTTATCTGCGTGCTACACGCAAATACGGATGGACAAAAGCTGTGCTTATTCTCAATATAGACACAGGCGCCTGCCACAAATATCTAAACAACCAGATCAATTTTGATTCCACTGTGCCGGAAAAAGTGCGCAGCCAGGCCAAGCTGGCTATAAAGGATGAATACAGTTTTGATTTAATGGAACTGGGTGAAGAGCATAGTGAAAAAGAATTGGAGCGCGCCGTTATCTCAAAAGTGAACAGGTTCCTGACAGAAATGGGCGGGGTTTTTACTTTTGCCGGCAGCCAGTACCGGCTTGAGGTGGACGGACAGGAATACTTCATTGATATCCTCCTGTACCACCGACATTTAAAGTGTCTTGTTGCGGTTGAGCTTAAAGTGGGCGAGTTCATGCCGGAATACATCGGCAAGATGCAGTTCTACCTGGCCGCGCTGGACGACCTTGTTAAAACCCCGGAGGAAAATCCGTCCATTGGGATAGTTATCTGCAGGAGCAAGAAAAGAATGATCGTTGAGTATTCCCTGCGCGAATCTAAAAAGCCAATAGGCGTTTCTACCTATAAAGTATTCAAAACGCTGCCGGATAACTTAAAGAAAGAACTGCCGTCCCCGGCCCAGGTCTCCCTGCTGCTGGAAGAAGGCTTCGGCAGCGGCGGCGCGTCAGGCGCGAAAGAAACACGGGGTAGGTATCTGGTCATTAATTGATGGAGGGTGGTAGGTTTTGGGTGTAGCCCATTCGCCTAAGAGGCGAATAAAACCAAATAAAACCGAATAGAACCAAATTCGTAAGCGAAATAAACCCCTCAAAAGCCACTGAAAAAGCCGTTATTTCCAGCCATGACTTTGTTCTGTTTCTCCCAATGAGAACCGCCATTTTGTTGTGTTTGATTTTATCTTGATGTTTATTTTTTTTATCTTGTTGTATTTAGCCCTATCTTGCGCTACTTTAGCCGCCAAATTGGACACCAAAAAAGCCTCCAGGTTGGACACCAAGAAGCCACCATACCCTCGCGCGTACCACACGGCTCATGGCGGATTATTCTTACGATTTGCCAAAGAGATTCGCAATTTGTAATATTTATGCATGATCAAACGCACCCTGGAAGTAAAGCTGAAAGCGATGGCCAGGAAATCCCCGGTTATCGCCGTTACCGGCCCGAGACAATCCGGAAAAACTACGCTTGTGCGCGCAGCGTTTCCCTCTTATAAATATGTGTCTTTGGAGAACCTCGACACGCGGGAGTTCGCCTTGGCCGACCCCCGTTTATTTCTGGCCAAATATCCTGCCCCGGCCATCTTTGATGAAATTCAGCGGGTGCCTTCGCTTTTGTCCTATATTCAGACTATTGTGGACGAAACGGGCAGCAGCGGGATGTATATTCTTACCGGCTCGAATAACCTCATGCTGCTGGAGAGTGTTTCCCAGTCACTGGCCGGCCGCGTGGCGCTCTTGAACCTTCTTCCATTTTCCTCCGGAGAACTTGCCGCAGGGCGGAAGCTGTCCCCTAAGCTGGAAGAGAACCTGTTTAAGGGAGGCTATCCGCGCCTTTATGATAAAAAGCTTACCTCCGAGGAATTCTTTTCGGGCTATGTCGCCACTTACGTCGAGCGGGATATACGGCAGATCCTCAAGGTTACTGACCTACACAAATTCCAGGTATTCCTTAAAATGTGCGCGGCCCGCTGCGGGCAGCTTATAAACCTGTCCTCTCTCGGTAACGATTGCGGGATCAATCACGGCACAGCAAAGGCCTGGCTCTCGCTTCTCCAGACTTGCTATATAGTGCACTTGCTGCCGCCGCATTTCGAGAACATGGGCAAACGGCTGATGAAAAGTCCGAAACTGTATTTTTACGATACAGGCCTGCTCTGCCACCTGCTCGGCATACAAAAGGCGGCGGAACTTTCCGTTCATCCAATGAGGGGCTATATTTTTGAGGCCTGGGTGCTGGGTGAACTGCTTAAAAATCGTTTCAGCAGCGGCCGGAGCAGCAACCTGTATTTCTGGAGAGATCATGTGGGACATGAAGTGGACTGCCTTGTAGATAACGGGCAGAGCATAACCGCTATAGAAATAAAGTCCTCTGTCACTCTTTATGAGGAGCAGTTCAAAGGTCTGAAATACTTCAAGGAACTTGCCGGGAAGAAGTCGGTAGACAGTCTGCTTGTTTACGCAGGCAAAGAAAGTCAAAAAAGAACTTCCGGAGAAGTTGCTGACTGGCGCACCTTCGGGCTGCGCCTGGCTGGCAAGTTATCCGCTTAGTTTGGCCTATTTGTCCCACAGGAACGTGATAGTGAAAGCGCTCCGATCCGTAATGTTTTACGTTTCCTGCTGGAGTATCGGGATGTGTTGTGGTAGTCTTGTCTTGTTGTCAGAACTGGGACAGCATTCGCTTAAGAAGCGAATATCGCTTTATTGCTCAGCGCTGTTTTGTTGAATTATGTTGTATTTATATGTGTATATTTATGTTAGTGCTTGAAATACTAAAACCGAATAGAACCTAATAGAACCAAATTCGTAAGCGAATTAAACCCCTCAAAAGCCCCTGAAAAAGCCGCTATTCCCAATACACACTTTGTTCCAGTTCTCCCAATGAGAGCCGCCACTTTGTTGTGTTTGGTTTTGTCTTGATATTCATTTTGCCGACTTTGACCTATTTAGCCCTGTTTTGTCCTATTTTAGCCACCAAATTGGACACCAAGAAGCCACCAAGTTGGACACCAAAGAGCCACCAAGGATCACTCCCGGGATTTTGCCATCTAAACAAAGCAAAATACATATAAATATAAATTGCCAGTGCAAATACTAATATATAGAATAATAGGAGGTTAGGCGGGGAATGCTTCATGGACACCACAACTCCAACTATTAAATCCTTGACCAGGAAGATCATAACTTTCCGTGACGCGCGCGACTGGAAACAGTTCCATAACCCCAAAGACGTAGCCATCTCCCTGGCCCTGGAAGCCGCCGAACTGCTGGAACACTTCCAGTGGAAAACCCCCAAAGAAATTGAAAAGCACATAAAGACCAGCAAGACCGAAGTATCCGAAGAGTTGGCCGACGTGCTCTACTGGGTGCTGCTGCTCAGTTATGACCTTAAGATAGACCCGCTCGCAGCCCTAGACAAAAAGCTCAAGAAGAACGCCATAAAATACCCCGTATCGAAAGCCAAAGGCCGTCATACCTAAGGAGATTATGGTTAACTCTATTTTAGGATATGGAGAAGACAGTTTAACTTTATGGGCTTTAACTAAAGGTCTGTCTGAGTTCCTTGGGTATCTTGGCGAGTCTGCTGCCGAACCAACTGAGATTTTCTATCGTCCAAGTTTTGGCAGAAATATCGGGATTGGTGAATTCGACTTTATAATCAAAATAGGGCGTAAAACGTATTTTGGCGAGAGTAAGTGGCCATTAAGTGCAAAAAGAAATGAGAGAAACACCTGCCGAATCCGTCTAGGCGCAAATCAAATCCGACGCCATGCGCAGGTGGTTAAATTTATGAAAAAAGAACACCCGAGTGGGTCTATCCTTGCAAAAAACATAGGTTTTATCCGCAAGAGACTGGGGGAGATAACTCCTGTTAATGTTCTTCTTGTGTTTGCGAAGAGAGAAATCAAAAGTATTGTTGTTAATACCAAGGCAGTTTATAATAACATAGTCGAGCTTGATAGAGTTAAATTTACTGTTGTACATATGCCGATAGAGCATATCCCTTTTGCTGAGGAATCAAACTTTATAACAGGCATGGGTAATTGATGGTATGTTGTTGAAAATAGATAGTCTAATGGATCTGCGATGTTGACTGTATTTAATGTCGGACAAGGGGATTGCTTTTTACTTAGCCCTAACTCTGGTTGTACGTTTGATGATTCCCCGTTGTTAATCGATACAGGCCCTTCCTACAAAATTCCAGCACAAATCCCGAATGAACTTTTTGTGCTGCTTACTCACTCACATAAAGATCATATTGGCGGACTCCCTGCTATTCTGAAGAAAAAAAAAGTTAAAAGTTTATTCATTCCATACTATCTGCCGGAAATAACCAGGATTAATTATTATCTCGCAAAGCACACTCGAATATCCATCGCTAATCCGAATTGGGCCAGTATAAATAAGCTAAATCCAACACTGGTCGGTGAGGGGGATTCTCTATGCCCAGAGCATACTACTGTCCTTAATCCTCCCAAGAATCCATACCAATGCTTTAGTAACTTGTTTCAAGATGATTCTCCGGCGGCGATTCTACGTGCCTTACATATTCTTAGAGACTATGGTATAGACTTGCCGCAAGATGAAATCATTAATTATGAAAGTCCCATAAACACATCTGAGCAGACTTTGGAATATCGTAGTATCGCGAGAATCTTTGTGCATCTGTTTTTTATTAAAATGAGCACATATCTTCAAGGTGTTCCTCGCGAGAGCATTAATTATTATCTCGAAAGGCAAATCGAATTAACTTCAAACCAGTCAAGTGTTGCGTTTATCTATAATCATCCACAAAATAATCGGTGGCTATTTACTGGAGATATTGATGAGACAGTGTTTGCCCGTCTCATATCCTCGAAGGTGGATATATCAGCAAAATATTTAAAAGTTCCTCATCATGGAAGTCGCATGAATCTTTCTCTCCAGGTGCTTAAAAGTATCAACCCAGAGGTTGCGATTATTAGTCACAATAATGGACGGCATGGACGTTCCAAGGATACTCATCCACACACTGAAGTTATCGATATGCTGGACCAGGAAGTGGAGTGCGCCCCTTCGGGTAGACAGTTAGAGAACTAAATTGTGTAGGGCTTTGACCGGCTCCGAAAAGGAGACATGGTAAAATATGAATACCAAGGAGCCGGATATGTCAAAGAAAAGGCGTTCATTCCCGATAGAGCTGAAGCAGCATATCGTTCGTCAGATAGAAACAGGTGAATTATCGTTGAGCGGAGCGTCCAGGCAGTACGAGGTGTCGGCAACCGCGATAATCCGCTGGCGGGAGAAATCCAGGGCCGGGAGCCTTACAGGGAAGCCGTCGGCCACCGAGAAAGCCCTGGAAAAAGAAGTCAGGGAGCTCAAAGAGAAAGTGGGCGACCTGACGATGCAGATAGATCTTTTAAAAAAAGTCGAGGCATACGGACTGCGGCTGAAAAAGCTGGATTCCTCCATGATCACCGGGCTGAACTGGGGACAGTTTCGCAAGGGTGCGAGGTAATGGGCGTGGCTCGCGCCACGTTCTACAAGAAACCCGGTGGGAAGCGTCTGAAGGCGGATATGGAACTGAAGGGCCTCATAGACGAAATCCACGTGGACTTTCCCGGCTACGGTTACAGGCGAATAAAGCCCGAGCTTGAGGCGGAAGGCGGCAAATATAACTGGAAGCGGATAAGGCGCGTAATGCGGCAATACGGGCTGTTCCCGATACTGCCGCGGGCGTTCAGGCCGACAACGGATTCGCGGCACAAGTTCCACCGGTACGAGAACCTGCTGCCGCCTCTGGCGGAGATCACGGAGCCGAACACGGTCTGGGGCTCCGACATCACGTATATCCGCATCGTGAGCGGGTTCGTGTACCTGGCGGTGATCCTGGACCTGTATTCTCGCAAGGTGGTGGGTTGGTCGATATCCAAGAGGATCGACGCGAAACTGGTGGTGGGCGCGCTGGAGCAGGCGCTGCAGGAGCGGCAGCCGCCGCCGGGTTGCATCCACCATTCGGATCAGGGCGTGCAGTACGCCTGCGACGAGTATGTGGAGGTCCTGGAGGATGCCGGGTTTAAGCCGAGCATGTCGCGCAAAGGGAATCCGTACGACAACGCCGCGCTTGAAAGTTTCATGAAGACGCTGAAGTACGAGGAAGTGTTCCTGGGAGATTACGAGACGTACGAAGACGTGGTGGAAGGGCTGCCAAGGTTTATCGAGGCGGTCTACAACAAGAAGCGGAGACATTCATCTTTGGGCTACCTGAGCCCCGATGACTTTGAGGAAAATGGCGGTAGGAAATGAGACCGGTCAAGCCCTACACAAAAATGGGCTCAGACTGTCTCCCAAACAGGGCGCAGTCCATAATCCCCGGTGATTTCCCGGTAAACCTCCGGTGTCCCGCCCGGTACTCCACTCCGCCAGCCTGTGTTCTGAACCCGCGTCAGCCATTTAATGAACTCCGATATCTATTAACTATGCCGTCATGCCCGTCATTCTTAATCAGAACATCTTTTAGTGTGCAATGTTTAATTCATTCACCCAATCTTTAAACAGTCTTTGTTCTAATAGATATTCTTGCCACTTATTG
>CAIRNJ010000071.1 GCA_903879915.1 uncultured Elusimicrobia bacterium | reverse complement strand
TGCCCTGGCTTATGCTGATAACGTCGGCCCCGTTGACCCTGGCGTAATCCACCGCGTCCGCTATCTTTTTCTGGAAGTTCGGATCGAATTCCTGCTTGTCGGCAACTACTTTCAGCGGCATTATAAGTATCTTGTGCTGCTGCCCTCTGTTGAAATCAGCCGCGAAGGCTATCAGCGAGGCGATCGTCTCCTCGTGGCGGCTCTGCGCCGGGCCGAGGTTCAGGCTGTTGCCGGCGCAGAGATCGAAGCCGTTTATGGCGCCGCCGCGGGTGAGGGCGAGCATCGGCCGGAAAGCTTCCACCGTAATGCCGTCGCCTATTACCGCTATGGTCTGAGGGCGCTGGCGCCTGTCTTCCTTGCGCAGGCTGGCAAGGCCGATAAGTTTGTCGAGCGTTTTGTTGCCGGCGATCACCTCATCGGCCCAGGCGAAGGAGGCCGGCTGTTCAGGTTTCGCCGCTTCCGGAACGGCCGGAGCGGCGCCGCCGGCGGAAAGGAGCGCTGCCCGCAAGGAAAGCGAGTCCGCCGTTGTCCCGGCCCGGGGCTGGCCGGCTAAGGAGGCCTGCGCGAAGCATAGGGTTACAAGCGCCGCCTTTACTGTTCTGTTCCCTATCTTGGTCATAAAATTCCGTTTTCTATAATTCAAGTATAAGTCATTATTATTCTTTGTCAAGGGGCTTTTACAGGGGATGTAAAGGCCTTTAGCCCTGGCAGAAAATTGCCCCGACTTTTGGTATTATAGATGAATTGACGGAATGGGCGCTTTTTTTGAAGAATTTTCAGGCGGAGAAAATAGCGGAACAAAAAACTCGCGATAACAGCCTTTATGTTCAATACGGATAATACAGCGGAGAAAATTTCCCGGGGGCTTCAGATCGCGAAGCTGCTCGCTGTCGTTCTGCTCGCGCCGGCTTTTGCGGGCGCACAGGAAAAAATATCCGCCGGCGCCGGGCAGCCCGCTGCGCAGGCGGAGCCCGGAAATATAGCCGATGGCTACCGGACAATTGCGGGTGAACTCCTGAGGAACTGCGAGGGCGCGGATAAAAAGATAGCCGTGGCCGGCTTTTCCTATCCCGACGGCCGTGATTCCGGGGATGGCGGCATTGTAGCCGAAAGAATAACCGCCGAACTGGTCAAAGCGGGAAAAATAAAGGTGATCGGGCGTAAAGAAATAGAAAAAGTTTCCGATGAATTAAAGCTCCAGCGTTCCGCCGCCATCTATCCCGATTCCGCCAAAGCGATAGGCAAGCTCCTGGGCGCCGACTGGGTGGTGGTCGGCACCCTGGCCGAACTCCCCGACAAGCAGCTGGAGCTGAACGCCCGGCTGGTAGGGGCAAGGTCCGGCGAGATCCTGTCCGCCGCCTCCGGCAGGCTGAAAAAAGACTGGCTGGAAAGGTATAGGGTGCTCCTTTATGAGAAAAGCAGGGCGAGCAGCGGAAACCCGAATGACGCGCAGACATTGTATGAGTGGGGCGCGCTATACGCCGATTTTGAGAAGTATGATAACGCCAAAGCCTACTTCAATGTAGCGCTCAGCGTTAATCCGGCCCACTTTAAAGCTTATGTTAACAGAGGCACGCTCTATTACAGGAGCGGCGAGTATGACAAGGCTATCGAGGATTATTCCAAGGCGATGGCAATTGCCCCGAAGAGCGCCGTGGCATATATTGACCGCGGAAACGCCTATTTCAGTAAACGCGACTATGACAAGGCTATCGAGGATTATTCCAAAGGGATAGAGCTCGACCCGAAGGAGGCCGATGCCTATGTTGTCCGCGGAAATGCATATGCGGCCAGGGGCGAGTTCGATAAGGCGATCGAAAATTATTCCAGGGCGACAGCGGTCGACCCGAAAGCTGCCGCGGTATATACTGTTCGCGGGAATCTGTATGCCGACAAGGGCGAGTACGGCAAGGCGGTCAAAGATTATTCCAAAGCAATAGCGATCGACGGGGGCAGCGCCAGGGTGTATGTCAGCCGCGGATTAGCTTATGGGATGAAGGGCGAGCATGAGAAGGCGATCGCTGACTATTCAAAAGCGATAGAGCTCGAGCCGGGTGATGCCGCGGTATATTATATCCGCAGGAACGCTTATCTTGTGATGGGCGAATCCGGAAAGGCGGCGGCTGACGAGGAAAAATACCGAAGTCTGGCTCAAAAATAAGTCCCCGCTCTTTTGCTGCCTGAAAGATTTGCAAAAAGTCTTCCTTTACCGTTATAATACAAAAAGTCCGCCGCGCCCGGCCGTCTCCGGGCGCAAAACTTCGGCTGCAGAGGAACAATGAGGAAGATCCGGGTAAAAACTCAGAACGAGCAGGAACAGGGGATTTTCCCGGAATTTTTTTCAAACAACCGGGGCGCCTACGCTTTGCTGGCGTTTTTCGGGCTGCTCGCGTATTTTCAGACCTTTTATTTCGACTTTACCTACTTCGACGATAATGTCCTGATCCTGAACAATTTCAAATACATAAGCCGGCTTTCCAATCTTTTAGCGGCGTTCAAAGATGATGCGTTCTATATCATGCACAGCTGGACCGCATATTACCGCCCGCTGCTGACAGTTTCCATAATTCTTGACGCGCAGATCGGCGGCTTATCCCCTTACATTTATCATGTGACCAACGTGGCGATACATATCGCTGCCGCCTGCCTTCTTTACCTGTTCTTAACGGAATTAAAGTACCCGAAGGCGCCGGCCCTGTTAATGTCCGCGGTTTTTACCGTACATCCTGTTCTTACGCAGGCCGTGGCCTGGATCCCGGGCAGGAACGATCCGCTGACGGCGGTCTTTCTGCTTTCCGCGTTCATTACTTTACTGCGCTATCTGGGAACCGGGAAGCTGAAGTATTACCTGCTGCATGTCCTGTTCTTCGCGCTTTCACTTTTCACGAAAGAAACCGCTGTTTTTTTTGTGGCGGTGTGCCTGCTGTATTATTATGCCGTTCTGAAGAAGAACGGGTTTTTCTTAAAAGAAAAAAACCTGCTTATAGGCTGGGCGGCGGTTCTGGCCGTCTGGTATTTGATGAGAAGAGCGGCTTTGATAAATCCTCCGGAACAAATGTCTTTCTATGACCTCATCCGTGTCCTGGCCTGGAATCTGCCGGCGGTAATACAATATGCGGGCAAGATATTCCTGCCGGTTAATTTATCGGTAATGCCTATCATGGAGGACACGACGTTCGTTTACGGGCTTATAGCGGCGGCGCTTATGACACTGCTGCTGTATACCTCAAAGAACAAGCGCTACCCGTATATCGTTTTCGGGATCGTCTGGTTCCTTCTGTTCCTGCTCCCGTCATTTATTGCGCCTAATAACGGGATCGCGACCAATTTTTTTGAGCACAGGGCCTATGTCCCGATGATAGGGCTCATCATTCTGATGCTTGAAACTGACGCGGTACGCTATATTTCCGCAAAGGCCGGCAGATTGACCGCCGTCGGCGCTTTCCTGATGATAATTTTTTCTCTGACGACCTTCAGCTACAGCAAGCTGTTTAAAAACAGGGCGGACTTCTGGGAGAGCGCGGTAAAAAGTTCTCCTCACTCTATCTACGCCCATAACAACATCGGGCTGCTCTATCTGTCGCAGGGCCAACTGGATAAGGCTGAACGGGAATTTCGGAAAATGCTTGAGCTGAACGCCATAAGCCCGCGGGCTCATTACAATTTAGGCGTTATCTATATGCAGAGGAATATGCTCAAAGAGGCAGGGGCTGAATTCAAGGAAGAGCTTGCCCGCTATGACAATTATGACAAGGCCAATTTCGCCCTGGGTTTTGTCTGTTATAGAGCAGGCGACCTTAAGCAGGCGGAGTTCTATTGGAAAAAAACCATTCAGCTGAATCCGGATTTTACCGATGCCTATCGCGACCTGGCTACCCTTTATAGCGGGACCGGCGATAAAAAACAAGCTTCCTATTATACTGACCAGTTAAAAAACCGGGGGGAATAAGCGGCCCGCCAGCCGGGACGGAACTCCGGCCTGCTGCCGCTCCATTTTACTTCCGGGCGGCAATGGCCGCCGCGGTCCGGGCGCCGGGGCGCAGCGAGCGGCCGGGGCTTTCGCCCCCGGGTTCAGATGGAGATCCGGCCTTCGGCCATTCTCGGGAACGGATACACCTCATGGATGTCCTTGAGCCCGAGAATAGCGTAAGTCAGCCGCTCTACCCCGAACCCCGCGCCGGCGCAGGTGATCTCCCCGCCGCCCTTGTCCAGGGACGAGAACAGCTCGAAGAACGGCGCGAAGTATTCCATGGGGTAGTTCAGTTCCCGCATCCGCTGCTCCAGCGCCGCCACCGAGCGCGTGCGCTCGGCTCCGGACAGGCACTCTATCGGATGCGGGTTCTCGCCCGCAGGCGGCAGCACGACATCGTAGTTCAGGAACCGGCCCGCCTTCTCGTCATAGAGGTCGTAGGCTTCGCGTTTCAGGTTGACGAGCAGGAAGGGCCGTCCGTCCGCTCTCTGGGACGCCCATTGCTCCACCGCATCGTCGTCTCCCAGGTTCTCCCGGCGCTTTACCTCCTGCACGTCGAATAGCTGAAGTTTGCCGTCCAGCTGCGGCAGCGGCCCGCCGCGGAAACGCCGGATGAGCTCGCCGTGCTTTTCCTGCAGGTGGGCGTAAAGCCCGGATATGGTCCGCGACACGAACGCCAGCATCTCCTCATAGGTCGCGCCGCGCTTCTCGAAATCTATCTGCATGAATTCGCAGACGTATTTATATTCCTTGCGGTTGATGCGCATCTCCATGCGGATGTTCGGCGAAGCCCAGAACACCTGGGGAATAGGGGAAAGCATGACCATCAGCATCTTATAGAGGATCAGGGATTGCGTGACCGAGACCTCCTCGCCGTAGTAGTTGATCCGCGCCGGATAGGTCCAGTGGTTGAGCGGGTCAGTGCAGCCCGCCAGCATATAGACGGGCGGATGGATGTAGCCCTCCGCGGCCAGCGCCGAACAGAGAAACTGCTGGATCGTGGTCCGGACCAGCAGGATGTCGCGCAGGCGCGGGTTCGAGATCGACCGCCTTGCCTGTTCGAGCGAGCTGGCTACGAGCGGGTTGTTTATATCGACCGGCTCGATCTTGTGTATTCCTAGCGTCAGCGAAGAGCCTTTGTTTTGCAAAGCCATAGTCCATCTCCTCCATGCAGAAGCGTTCTTATATATGGTTATTTTACCAGATGTTCCTGCGATAGTAACACTGCCCGGGAAGGTCCTTCGCGGCCGGACCGGAGCGAAGCGGCGCCCGGTTGTTCACCGTGAAAATGGGGCTGTATTTGGACAACGGGCCAATATGTTAAAATAAATTCCTGGAAGCGCACGCCGGGGATAACCAAAAGCCGGCGCCGAACGGGAATACGGCGCTCTGCCGCGCGCGTTTATAAGGAGACGTAATGCCCAAAGTAATTATAGTTCTTCCGGCTTACAACGCAGAAAAGACCCTGCCGCAGACCCTCACGGATATCCCGGCCGAATACCGGGCCAACGTTATACTTGTCGACGACTGCTCCAGGGACAGGACCGTGGAGGTGGCCCGCGGCTTCGGCATTGCCGCCATACCGCACCCGGTCAATAAAGGTTACGGCGGCAACCAGAAAACCTGTTACCGCGAGGCGCTTAAGGCCGGCGCGGACATTGTCGTTATGCTGCACCCGGACTATCAGTACAACCCCAAGGTAATACCGCACCTGGTCGGAGTAATAGACAACAATATCTGCGACATGATGCTGGGCAACCGCATACGCACCCGCCGCGAAACGCTGGCCGGCGGCATGCCTTTCTACAAATATCTCTCCAACCGCTTCCTGTCGCTGCTGTGCAACATCGTTACCGGCGAGAACCTGGGAGAATGGCATAGCGGCATGCGCGCCTATTCCCGCAAGGTGCTTGAAACCATTCCCTGGGAGAACAATACGGATGACTTCGCTTTCGACATGCAGTTCCTGACGCAGGCTTCCTGCTTCGGTTTCAGGATGGGGGACATCCCGGTGGAAACCAAATATTTCGAGGAAGCCTCGTCCATCAATTTCCGCCGCAGCCTTAAATACGGCCTGCATACGCTGCTGATCCTTGCGCAGTTCCTGCTGCAGAAAAGCGGTTTGTTCAAGCTGCGGCTTTTCAGGCGGACCCTGTGACGGGTACCGGAGAAATGCCGGCAGCTGCAGCTGTGATGCGAAAGTGAAGGAACAGCATGCCTCCAAAAACAAAAATTTCTAAAAAACAGGGTCCCGCGAAGCAGGCTGCCGCGCCGCCGGCCGACCCCGCCCGGTTCGTCCCTTACGCTCTGCTGGCGCTCGTTCTGGTCCTGTTCGCTTATGTCCGCGTCAGCCTGCTTTCCTTCCCGCTTGAGCGCGATGAAGGGGAATACGCGTATTTAGGCCAGTTGATGCTCAACGGCATAGCGCCTTTCAAACTGGCCTATAATCTTAAGCTTCCCGGCACCGCCTGCATGTACGCCCTGAGCATGGCCGTCTTCGGACAGACAAAAGAGGGGATCCGGCTTGGTCTGCTGTTCTTCAATCTTGGCTCGCTCGTTTTCCTGTTCTTTATCGGCAGGAAGCTGTTCAACAGCTTCGTCGCGGTTTCCGCGGCGGCGGTCTGCGCGGTCCTTTCTGTTAATCCCGTGTTTTTAGGGCAGGCCGCCCATGCCACCCAGTTCGTGACTTTCTACATGCTGGGCGGAGTGTTCTTTCTGATCCGCGCGCTGGAGAAAGGCGGCTGGCACAGATATTTTATAAGCGGGCTTTTCCTGGGCCTGGCCCTCGTGATGAAGCAGTCCGGCTTTTTTTTCGCGGTTTTCGGAGGGCTGATCATTGCCGCGGATTTTTTTGTTCTCAGAAAGGACCCGCCCTGGAAAAGCGCGTTCAACCTCGGGCTTTACGGGGCGGGCGCCGCGCTCCCTCTGGCGCTGGTCTTCCTGGCGATGTTCTCCTCCGGAGTTTTTGAGAAATTCTGGTTCTGGACGTTCATCTACCCCGCCGTTTACGCGACGAAAGTGCCCGTCAGCGCGATATTCGAACAATTATCCCTCAATATCCCTCCCCTGTTCGCGGGTTTTATCTGGTGCTGGGTCCTGGCCGGGCTCGGCGTGCCGGCTCTTTTTTTGCGCCAGGAAAAACCATGGAGCCGTTTCTTTTTGGGGCTTTTCGCCGTCTTTTCCCTTCTGCCGGCCGTGCCGGGCTTCTACTTCAGGGGACATTATTTTATTCCCTTTATCCCCGCGCTGGGGCTTCTGGCCGGGCTGTTCCTGTCGACCCTGAACCGCTGGGCCGGCGGCTTTTTTAAACAGGCGCCCCGGTTCACGGCCGCTTTGCTCGTGCTCGCGCTCGCCGCGGGCTTAAAGAACCAGGCGGATTTCTACTTCAAGCCCGACCCCCTGAAGCTGTGCTCGCAGTACTACCACGGGAACTACTTCGCCGAGCTCACGCCGGTAGCCGACTATATCAGGAACAACACTGCCCCGCAGGACACCGTTATGGTCTTCGGCTCCGAGCCTGAAATATATTTTCAAAGCGGGCGGAAGTCCGCTACCGGGTATATCTACATGTACGACCTTGTCTATGTCCATCCCTATGCCGAGAAAATGCGCAGGGAGATGATGGCCGAGGTAGAGAAATCGAAACCCAAATATTTTATTTCCGTCCTGACCCATTTATCCTGGCTGGCAAAACCCGGACAAGTGGAACCGCTGTTAGCCTGGCGCAGCGATTATCTGCGGAGGAACAGGTACACGCAGGTGGGCGTCATAGAGCTTGAGCCGGCCCGTTACCTGTGGGACCGGGAGGCTTTGAACTACGTGTCCGGGGCAAAGTGGCAGGTGCTCATTCACAAACGGGACGAAGGAAGCCGCTGAGCATGAAGAAATTCCGGAACCCGCTCCTCGGCCTGCTTTTCCTGGCCCTTTCCGGAGCCGTTATTTTTTCTTCGGACCTGGCCGTCCGGTTCTTCCCGGCGCAGGAAGTGGACCTGCGGGGGGGCTTTGAGTTCAGCAGGCTGCTCAAAGGGTATCTATTCGTCCAGGAAGTGACGGCGGCCAAGGATTGGCTTACCGCCGTAGACCTGGGCCTGGCCGCGCTGGGGAGCGCCCCTTGCGAGAATACGCTGCAGGTGCTGGATTCCGGCGGCCGGGCGCTTTACACGGAACGCTTTAGCAGCGCGAACATAAGCAGGATGAAATACCGCACTTTCGTCTTTCCCGAAAAACTGCATGTGGGAAGGGGGAACAAGGTCACGCTTTGTCTGTCTTCCGCGAACGGCAGCCTGGACAGTTCCCTCGTCCTGCCGCGAAAAGCTGACGGAAAGCTGGGGAAACTTTCCGCGAGGCCGGTCATTAACGACGACGCGGCCGCGGCCTTAAAGGGAACCGGGCCGGTTTCCCGCCTGGAAGGCAGCCTGTGCGCGCGGACCTATGAATCGAATTGGGGCTCCGTCAACTGGCTGAAAGCGTTCCTGTTCTTTGCGGCTTTTCTCGCGGCTTCGTTCATCGCGTTCGCGGACGGACTTAAACCGGTCATGGCCGGGCTGCGCTTTGCGCCTGAAAAGATCTATGTCGGCCTGGCGCTGGTCTTCGGCCTGGCGCTGGTATTTATCACGCCCCCGCTTCAGACACCGGACGAGAACAAACATCTTTACAGGTCGTACCAGCTTTCGGAATTCAATGTTTTTCAATGGGACCTCACCGTTCCCGCTTCGCTTGTCCGGCTGTCAGATACCTTCAAAAGATTGAATTTCGATCCTTTGGGGAAAACCAGCCCGGGCGAAATTGTTTCCCAGAGAAGGATCGAACTGGACCCGGCCTCCCGGAGCGGGGACGGGATCTCCGTTCCCACTTATATTTTCCCTTACTTGCCGCAGGCCTTGGGCATGTTCGCCGGCAGGCTGTTCAACGCTTCTCCGGTAACGCTTTTATATGCCGGAAGGCTCTTCAATCTGCTGTTTTCCATAGCTCTTGTTTATTTCGCCATCCGGACCGCTCCTTTTTTTAAATGGGTATTCTTCCTGCTGGGGCTTATGCCGATGACTTTGTATCTGTCCGCTTCGCTGGCCAAGGACGCGATGATCTTCAGCCTGTCTTTTTTGCTTATCGCTTTCTTCCTAAGATCTTCATACGGCGGCGGGAAGGAACTCCGCGCGAAGGAGCTGGGTATTCTGTTCGTCCTGTCTTTTTTGACGGCGGCCAGCCGGCCAATATATCTTGTGCTGGCGGGCCTGTTCCTTCTCATCCCCGTTTACAGGATAGGGCCGTTTAAAAAATATATCCTCGTTTTCGCCTGCCTGCTGCTCACCGCGTTCCTCGGAACGCAGGTCTGGTCGCTGAAGCCTTTGTTCCAGCCTGCCCGCGCCGCCGCCGTCTCCGTTCAGCCGTCCGTAATGCCGGCGTCGGGGCCAGGCGCTCCCGCCGCGCCGCCCCCTGTCCTCAACCAGCCGGATCAAACCCTTGCGCCGGCCGGTTCTGACGCGCGCGCCCAAAAAAATTTCGTCCTGCATAACCCCGCCCGATACCTGGGGATCATGTTCAAGACGGTTTTTATCTATTTAAGAACATCCTACCTGGATAGTTTTGTGGGCATTTTAGGCTGGATGATAAGGCCTTTACCGGCCTGGCACATCGACCTGTATTTGTGGCTGTTGCTCGCAACAGCGCTGCTGTCGTCCGGCTATGGCATAAGTCCGGGGTTAAAAGGCAGACTGATCCCCGCGTGCCTGCTCGCCGCCGGTGTCGCCATTGTGGAAACCGGCATGTACCTGGATTGGACCCCGGTAGGCCAGAACTATGTCAATGGCGTTCAGGGCCGGTATTTTATTCCTTACGCGCCGCTTTTTTTTCTTTTGTTCTATAATCGGACCGCGGATAACTTCTTGCGGCGGCTTTCCGCCCCCGGAGGCGGTAAGCCCGTCAGATCGAAACGCAAGGCCTTGATCAGCCCGGCGGAGGAGGCCGGCGATGGCCGTCCGTCCGTCCTTTATAATTTCGGCTATTTGCTGCTTGTGTGCTTCTCCGTTGTATCCTTGCTGTCTACGGTGTACGTGCTGTTATCAAATTACTACATTGTTCTGCTTGGCTCTTCCGGGTTCGTGGTGAGCTGACAGATCGGTAAATATGAAAAAGAACGGCCTGAACAAGAAACATAGCCCTGCAATCCCGCCAAAAGAGCTTATTAAAAACTGGCACGCGTTCGCCGCTGTTGTTCTAACCGGCTTCCTCGTGTATTTTCAGACCTTGCGTTTCGGCTATACGTATTGGGACGACACGGCCCTGATCCTGGATAATTACGGCTTTATAGGCCATCTGTCCAATATCCTGAACGCGTTCAACCAGGAAGTCTTCGCCGCTCTGCATTCTCCGTCGACCTATTACCGGCCGCTTATGACCGTTTCATTAATGCTTGACGCGCAGCTCGGGGGCAAACTTCCCCTGGTCTATCACTGCACGAATTTATTCCTGCACCTGTCGGCGTCCTGTCTGCTTTTTGTCTTTCTGACAAAATTGAAGTACAAGCGGGAAACAGCGTTAATGGCCGCGCTTGTTTTCGTGGCGCATCCCGTGCTGACCCAGGCCGTGGCCTGGATCCCCGGCAGAAACGATTCTTTGCTGGCGGTCTTTGTGCTTGCCGCCTTCATAAATTTTCTCTCTTATTATGAAACTAAGCGAACAGGGTATTATTTCGCGCACCTTCTTTTTTTCGCGCTCGCGCTTTTTACGAAAGAATCCTCTCTTTCGCTGGTGCTGGCGGCTTCCCTCTATCTCCACGCTGTCGCCGGAGAGAAATTACTCTTTAAGCAGGAAAAATATCTCGCCTGCGGGTGGCTGGGCACGGGTCTCGCCTGGTTCCTGTTAAGGAAACACGCGCTGGTCAACCCCCTGCACGTGCCGTTCGCGGAGACGCTCCGGTCTTTTGCGGAGAATCTGCCCGCCGTAATACAATTCGCCGGCAAAACCCTTCTGCCGCTCAACCTGGCGGTTATGCCCACGATGCGCGACACCTCGTTCCTGTACGGCGGCCTGTCAATTCTTGCCGCGGCCGTTCTGCTGTGCGTCTCAAAGAACAAAAGAACTTCCTTCGTCCTGTTCGGCGGCGCCTGGTTTTTGCTGTTCCTGCTGCCCTCCCTGCTCCGCCCGTATCCTGAAATGAACGCCGACTTCTGCGAGCACAGGCTTTATCTGCCTCTTGTGGGGGTTATCATTCTGCTTTTGGAAACGGATGCGGCAAAATTCATCGCCGGCAGCGATCGCAGGCTGTTTTCATCCGGGCTGCTTCTTGCGGCAGCGTTCGGAGCGCTGGCTTTCAGCCACAGCAAGAACTTCCGGGACAGGCTGAGTTTCGTGCAGAACGCGGTAAAGAATTCCCCCAGCTTATATACGGCGCACACTAACCTGGGGACCTTGTATCTTGATAACGGCGAGATCGATAAAGCGCACCAGGAATATCTGAAGGCGGTCGAGCTGAATCCCCGGGACGCGCTGGCGTTGAGCAATCTCGGGGCCACGTACAGGTCCAAGAACATGTTCAGGGAGGCCGAGCCTTATTATAGGAAGTCCCTCGCCCTGTACCCGGGAAATCACCTGGCCCACCACGGACTTGCGCTGATCTGTGCCGGCACCGGGCGTTTTGAAGAAGCCAAAGAGGAATATCTCAAAGCGATAGAGCTGGCTCCGCTCGCGCCTAAAGCGCACAACAACCTGGGCCAGCTGTATATGGGCAAGGAAATGTACAAGGAAGCGGAACCTGAATTTATCAAAGAATTGGAGGTCAATCCGAATTTTGATATCGCTACTTTCAACCTGGGGCTGCTGTATTTTAAGACCGGGAAGCTGAAAGAAGCGGAAGCGCGTTTTAAGGAGCTGCTCCGGATAAACCCGGGCTACACGGGCGGATATTATCTGCTTGAGAATATCTATTCCAAACAGGGCGACCTGAAACAGGCGGCTTACTATGCCGGGCTTTTGCGCGCGCTCAGATCCCCGGATAGAACAAATAAGAAGTTATAGCCCGCGCCCTGAAGCCCGGTAAAAAACGTCGGGAAAAGACCGGCACGGCGCGGTGTTGGATAAAGCAAAAAAGTATAATATAAGTATTCGCAGGGAGTCTTCCCGCGGAATAAAGAATTAAAAGACGTTCTGAACGCTTATCATTCATCACCTTAAAGGAGAATTAAAAATGGGATTCAATCTGCGCAACAGGAACTTCCTCAAAGAGCTCGACTTCACCAAAGAAGAACTGGTTTTCCTCCTGAAATTATCCAAAGACCTCAAAGCCGCGAAGTACGCGGGCACCGAGCAGCGCCGCCTGACCGGCAAGAACATCGCCCTGATCTTCGAGAAGACCTCCACCCGCACGCGCTGCGCCTTCGAAGTGGCCGCGCACGACCAGGGCGCGCACGTTACCTACCTTGAGCCCTCCGGCAGCCAGATGGGCCACAAGGAGACCGTCAGGGACACCGCCCGCGTGCTGGGCCGGATGTACGACGGCATAGAATACCGCGGCTTCGGCCAGGAGATAGTGGAAGAGCTGGCCAAGTACGCCGGCGTGCCGGTGTGGAACGGCCTTACCAACCAGTGGCATCCCACCCAGATGCTGGCCGACGTGCTGACCATGACGGAGCACTGTTCGAAACCCCTTGAGAAGATCTCCTACGCCTACCTCGGCGACGCCCGCTTCAACATGGGCCGGTCGCTGCTGGTGATCGGCTCCCTGCTGGGCATGGACGTGCGCATCGGCGCGCCGAAAGGCCTGCAGCCCGAGGCGGAGCTGATAGCGGCCTGCAAGGAGATAGCCAGGACCTCCGGCGCCCGCATTACCGTTACCGACAAGGTTGACCAGGCCGTGAAGGGCGTGGACTTCATCCACACCGACGTCTGGGTTTCCATGGGCGAACCGAAGGAAGTGTGGACGGAGCGCATCCAGCTGCTCAAGCCCTACCAGGTGAACCCCGCCACCATGAAGAAGTCCGGCAACGCGAACGTGAAGTTCATGCACTGCCTGCCGGCTTTCCATAACGCCGACACCAAAGTGGGCAAGCAGGTGTCCGAGCAGTTCGGCCTGAAGAACGGCATCGAGGTCACCGAAGAAGTTTTCGAATCGAAAGCCTGCATCGCCTTCGACCAGGCCGAGAACCGCATGCACACCATCAAAGCCGTGATGGTGGCTACCCTGGGGAACTGACCGGTTCAACCGGGCCGAGGGGCCGGGTCTTGAAATTTAGCGATCCAGCGGGATGCTGAAAAATAAGGACCTGGCCCCTTCGTTTTAACGTGAGCTTACCTTGCCGGTGGAGGGAAAATGGATATCCTGAAAGAAATAAAAACTGTGGGGCAGAGCCTTTGGCTCGACAGCCTCAGCCGGGACATGCTCGCTAACGGGACCCTGGCCGCGATGAAAAAGAACCTCGGGGTTACCGGCGTAACGTCCAATCCCTCCATCTTCGAGGCGGCGATGACGAAGTCCAAGGCTTACGCCGAAGATATGCGGCGCCTGGCGGCTGAAGGCGAAAAGGCGGAAGCCGTGCTGGAGAAGCTGGAGCTGGAGGATATCAGGCAGGCCGCCGGCCTTTTTAACGACGTTTACGAGGCTACGGGCGGGGCGGACGGGTTCGTTAGCATGGAAGTGAACCCGGCGCTGGCCTATGACCAGGAGCGGACCGTCAGCGAGGGCGAGCGGCTGTTCGCGGCCCTGGCCCGCAGGAACGTGATGATAAAGGTCCCGGCCACCGCGCAGGGGGTGAAGGCCGGCAACGCCCTGTTGAAAAAAGGCGTGAATATAAATTTCACGCTGATCTTCTCGCCCGAGCGCTACGGCGAGGTGGTGCAGGCTTACGTGGACGCCCTGACCTGGCGGGCGGCGAATAAACTCCCCGTGGACGCGCTGGCCTCCGTGGCCAGCTTCTTCGTCAGCCGCATAGACACGGCTACCGACATCGAGCTGGAGACCCTGCTGGATTCCGATGATTCCTTCGAGACCGAGGAGCTCTACGACCTGGCGCTGGCGGCAAGGGGCAGCGCGGCCATCGCCAATTCGCTGGTGGCTTACGGGATGTACGCGCTGATCTTCTCCAGCAAAGAGTTCAAGCCGCTGCGGGAAAACGGCGCCATGAAGCAGCGTATCCTGTGGGCGTCCACCGGCGTAAAGAACCCGGCCTACAAGGACACCCTGTACGCGGACGCCCTGCTGCTGCCGGACTCCGTCAACACCCTGCCCGAGGCCGCGCTGAAGGCATTCGTGGACCACGGCGCGCCGGTCAGGACCCCGCTCAAGGCCAGGCTGGCCGGCGCGGCGGCCTACTTCGCGCAGCTCGGCCTGGTGGGCGTGGATTTCCCGGCTATCCTGGCCGCGCTGGAAACGGACGGCGTGGAGAAGTTCTCGCGCTCCAACGACGTGCTGCTGGCGCACATAGAAAAGATGACAGGCTCCCCGCGGAAATAAAGCGGGTTCCCGTCAAGCGGTTAAATATAGAAAAGCACGGCGAAGTAGTGGCACAGGCTGCCGGCCAGCACGAACAGGTGCCAGATGCCGTGGAAATAAGGGAAGCGCTTGTCCAGCACGTAGAAAGCCACGCCGGAAGTATAGAACACGCCGCCGGCCAGCAGCCAGATAACGCCCCACAGCGGCAGCGCCCGCACCAGCGGCCCCAGCGCCGCGGTTATCAGCCAGCCCATGAGAAGGTAGATCACCAGCTGCGGCACCCGGCGGCCCTGGCCGTGCACCGCGTCCAGCACTATGCCGAATACGGCCAGCCCCCAGATGATCCCGAACAGCCACCAGCCCCACGGCCCGCGCAGCGTTACCAGCATGAACGGCGTGTAGGTGCCGGCTATCAGCAGGTAAATGGCCTGGTGGTCTATGGTGCGGAACAGCTTTTTGGCGTTCCCGCCCGTACTGTGGTAAAGCGAAGAGGACAGGTACAGCAGGAAAAGCGTCACCCCGTAAACGGAAAAGCTGGCGATGCGCCAGGCGTCGCCGCGCAGCCCCGCCTTCACCGCCAGCACCACCAGCCCGGCCAGCGCCAGCGCCGCGCCGACTATGTGGCTTACGCTGTTGAAGATCTCGTCTTTTTTCATGCGGGGTAACTCCGGACAGCGCGCGGCTCAGGCGCAGATGTCGCAGGAGGAATTCTCCACGGGCTCGCTCTCCACCTGGAAAACGGAATGCTTTATGCCGAAGCCCGCCGCCACGCCGGAGGTGGCGGCTTTCAGCGCGGCCTGCTGCCTGGCGGGATCCTTAACCACCAGGTGCGCGCTGAGCGCGTTGAACCCGGAGGAAAGGCTCCAGACGTGCAGCTCGTGCACGTCGGAAACGCCCTCTATGGCGCGCAGTTCTTTTTCTACCGCGCCGAGCGAAAGGCCTTTGGGCGCCCCTTCCATAAGTATGTGGAAGGCCTCTCCCAGAAGGCGGGTGGAGCTGAAAAGTATCAGCCCTATGATAAGCAGCGAGACTATAGTATCCGCGCGGTACCAGCCGGTAAAATATATTATGACGCCGGCTATGATGGCGGCCACCGAGCCGGCCAGGTCGCTGAGCACGTGCAGGAAAGCGCCGCGGATGTTTATATTCTCGCCGCTGTGGCCGTGCAGCAGCTTGGCGCAGACGAGGTTGGCCAGCAGCCCCAGGACGGCCACCACCAGCATAGGGCCGTAAAGCACCGGCACGGGGTTATGGAACCTTTCGTAAACCTCGCGCAGCATATAGCCGGAAAGTATCCACAGCAGCATGGCGTTGGCCAGCGCCGCCACCACTTCCGCGCGGCGGTAGCCGAAAGTGCGGGAGGAATCCGGCTTAAGGCCGGCCAGGCGCGACGCGAAAAAGCTCATCCCCAGCGCGGCGGCGTCGGTGAGCATGTGCATGGAATCGCTCAGGAGCGCCATGCTGCCGGTAAGCAGGCCGCCGGCCGCCTCCACCAGCATGAAGCCCGCTGTTATGACGAACGCCGTGGTTATAGCTTTGCGCTGCGACTGGCCGCGGCTGTGGCCGTGCGCGTGGCCGCAGGCATGCCCGTGTTCGTGCTCATGTTCGTGGTCGTGCGAGTGTCCCATAGTTATTCTATTTTGCAGCCCAGCGGGGCGGCGATCTTGTTCAGGAAATCCTTGCCGAAATCCATCTTCAGCAGCTCCAGCGCCTCGGCGCGGGTCAGGGCGCCGTCGCGGATCAGCTTGCTCATCTCCACGTGGTAGTGGGTATAACCGTAATTCTTCATGGAATTATAGGCCGAGATGAAATTCAGATAGCAGTTGGTGGACTTGGCCGGGTAGCTGAGCGCAGGGTATTTCCAGCCCAGCTCGCGCTCTATGGTCTCCACGTAGGTCTGCGAATCGTAAGGCAGGAACCAGTGCGGGGATAAGACCAGCGCTTTATGCCGCTTCTGCGCCCGGGCCAGCACTTCCTCCATGCTGGCGGGGAAATCCTTGTACTTGGGGTCCGTGCGCACGTGCTGGTCTATGAACTCTTTGGTGGCCGCGCCCATGCGCGCGAACTCGGGCGCGGTGATATTGCAGGCGCACTTGGTCATGGCCGGCTGCCGCAGCGACTGCCCCTTGGTCCAGCCCGCGATGATTATCGGGATGTCGAAGCGCGCGGCCATTTTAAAGGTCAGGTCCATGTACCAGATGGAGCACAGGTGGCAGATAACGGCCTTCGAGCCGGTATTAATTATTTTCGCGAACATGTCGTGCATGAAGTCCGAGCGGAACAGCATGAAATCCACGCCCAGCTTCTCCACCGCTTTCTTGATGTTGTCCAGCGCGTCCTCGGTCTCGAAGCCGTGGTCGAAAGTGAAGGCCAGCGGCTTGGTCTTGTAGCGGGTCTTCATGTAGTACAGAGAAGCTGTGCTGTCCTTGCCGCCGCTGCACATCACCAGGCAGTCGTATTCGTGCTTGCCGCGGTGCTGCGCCAGTATTTTGGTGAAATCCGTCTCCAGCGGCTTTTCCTCGCGCGCGGCCGCGGTCTGCTTCGCGTAGTCAGCGCAGATGTTGCAGACGCCGTCGGCGTCGAGCGTTATCTCGGGCGGAGCTTCGGGCAGCACGCATTTACGGCAGATCTTCGGTCCGTTCATTGGCTTTTCCTCGCCGTTATCACCCATTTCGCGCCTTCGCGGCGGCGGGCGGTAATAGTGTGCCCTTCCTGCTCCAGCGCCGGCGGCAGGTTCGTAACAGGTTCGCCGTCGTCCAGCGTTATCTCCAGCGCGGCGCCGGCGTCCATGCCTTCCAGCCGCATCAGGGCCCGGGCCGCGTTGGCGGGGCAGGGCACCCCGGACAGGTCCAGTTTCTCGGCGGGCATGTCAGTTCTGCTCCTTATTCGCCAGCGCGGCTATTTCTTTCGCCGCGCGCAAAATTTCCTTTTCGGTATTAAAGCGGCTCAGGCTTACCCGTATGGTGCGCAGGGCCTCGGCGCTGCCGAGGCCGATGGCCAGCAGCGCCGCGCTGGGGGTGGTTTTACCGGCCGAACAGGCCGAGCCCGCTGAAACGCAGATCCCTTTCGCGCTTAAAGCCTGTACCAAAGCGGCCGCGCCGGCTATGCCGGGCAGGGTTACGCTTAAAATGCCGCAAAGCCTGGGGGCCTCGGCGCAATTAAGCCGCGCGCCCGGCACCGCGCGGGAAAGCTTCGCCCAGAAAAGATCGCGCAGCGCCGCTACTTTCTCCGCCTGGGCGGCCGTGCCCAGCTCGACCGCCAGCCCGAAACCGGCTATGCCGGGGCAATTGCGCGTGCCGGGCCTCAGGCCGCGCTCGTGGCCGCCGCCGTCCATAAGGGGCGGCAGGCGTACGCCATTCCTTATATATAGCGCGCCGACGCCTTTGGGGCCGTGTATTTTGTGGGAATTAATGGTGAGCAGGTCCAGGCTCAGCTCTTTTACGTTGAGCGCGGCGCGGGTGAAGCTCTGGCAGGCGTCGCTGTGGAACAGCACGCCGCGCGCGCGGCAGAGGGCGCCTATTTCGGCTATGGGCTGCAGGGCGCCGGTCTCGTTGTTGGCGTGCATTATGGAAACCAGGGCGGTGTCAGGCCTGAGGGCCTCTTTTACCGCCGCGGGGGCTATTACCCCGTTAGCGCCCGGTTTTATCAGCGTAAGTTCCGCGCCGGCCATTTTCAGCCGCAGCGCGGGATTGATCACGCTGGGATGTTCAATGGCCGAGATGATAATATGGTTTTTCTTTCCGCCGGCCGCCGCCAGGGCGCCCAGTATGGCTGTATTGTTGGCTTCGGTGCCGCCCGAGGTAAAAATCAGCTCGTCCGGCTCCGCCGAAAGCCTGCCGGCTACAATTATGCGCGCGCGTTCCACCTTTTTGGCCGCGGCCACGCCCATGGCGTGCACCGCCGCGTCGTTGCCGTAGCAATCCCGGTCCATGCCGGCCATCAGTTCGATAACCCTGTCATCCGGCCGGGTAGTGGCCGCGTTATCAAGATATATGAATTTATCGGGCATGACTGTATCCGCCGCTCGTCCAGTAGACAGTATATATTTTTTGTAAGGAGGGGACGTATTTGACTTTTTGACTATTTGTTTAGGGATGGGGTGGGTGGCATTAGCTGTAAAAAACTAAAAAATAAAAAAAATTACCCGACAGTATGTTGTCGGGATCGTCTGCTATCCTATTCTTGCAGAAAGAAGGAGGATATATGCCAAGGCAGGCGAGAATTGATATTCCGGGACAGGTCTATCACGTGATGTCGCGCGGCATAGAGCGCCGCGCTATCTTCCTTGACGAAGAAGACTATTTGGACTTCCACCAACGTATTTCGGTATGGCTTAACAGATCCGGGGGCAAATGCCTGGCCTGGTGTCTTATGCCCAACCACTTTCATTTCCTTGTGCTGAGGGGGACGCGCCCTCTTTCCGAGATGATGCACCACGTGATTACCGGTTACGCCACCAACTTCAATTTAAGGCACCGCCGCGCCGGCCACCTGTTCCAGAACAGGTATAAGGCGATAATCTGCGACCTGGAGGAATACCTTCTTGAGTTGGTGCCGTATATTCATTTAAATCCGCTGCGCGCCCGGTTGGTGAAAGACCTGGCGGAGCTTGGGGGGTATAAATGGTGTGGCCATAGCGCTGTCGTCAAGGGCGTTCCTGACGGCATACTGGACCGGGACGCCTTGCTCAAAAATTTTGGCGACAATGTGGGCACCGCCGTGGAAAGATACACGACCATACTGGCGAAAAAAGCGGCAACTTTAGAACGGCCGGACCTTGCAGGCGGGGGCTTGATGCGCAGTCTCAGCGGCGGGAGCTCTGTTTTGCGGATACTCCGGGCCGGCGAAAAAGTGTTGTCAGACCAGCGAATATTAGGGGAGAGTGATTTCGTGGAATCGATACTGCGCGCAGCCAATGAAACGTTGGAAAAATCCCCAAAAAGCCGCACGGAGTTGCTGACGGAGGTCGAAAGCTTAACAGGTATCGATCGCCAGGATATATTCAGACATACGCGCGAGCGGGGGCCGGCGCAGGCGAGGGCAGTTTACTGCTTTTTATGCCGGGAGGCTGGGTATTCCGGAGGTGAGTTGGCGGCTGAACTGCGAATAAGTGATAGCGCCGTTTCCAGACTGGCGTTTAAAGGCCGTCACTGGGTGGAAAACGGAGTAATGATTATATGAAGGTGTCGCAGGGAACTGTTAATAAATAGTCAAAAAGTCAAATACGTCCCCTGTTTGCTATACTTCAGTTATCATGGATGTCGCTATCGTCGCGCTTTCCTCCGGGCTTTTAATTCTTAATATTTTTTTCTGCCTTTCAGAAATGTTCGCGGATCTCGGGGTGTTCTCGCCGCGCCGGCTGGCGGTCGTTTCGGGGCTATTTCTGGCTTTGGTGCTTTTTATCCTCGCCGCCGGCGCGCGCGTGCCGCTGCGCGGCGGGTACGACAACGAGCACGATTTCGGCTTCATGGCGGAGAGTTTTTCGTTCAGCTCGCAGAAAGAGCTGTCAGCGGTTCCGGTAAAGCTGTTCACCGACTCCGCCGGCCGCGGAAAACTGGGCGCCCATACGGTCAGGAACGCCGTGCTGCTGGCGCTGGACGCCGGGCTGGTGGCGGCGGCACTGATAAGGACCGGCGCGGCCCCGGCCGCGGGCGCTTTCGCGGGGCTGCTGCTGCTTTTTAACTTCCTGGCCCTGCTCAACGCCAGAACTTTCTCATCGACGCTGGCCAATATCTTCTTCCTGCTGTCGGGGGTCTATGCCCTGGCGGCCCTGCTGTTCTCCGAAAAGCTTTCCTGGCGGAACCTCGCCTGGGCGGGCTGCGCCGCGCTGGGGGTGCTGGGCGCCCGGTTCGAATTCCTGCCCGCGCTGGCGGCCGGTTTTGCCGTTGCGCTTATAGCCGGCGGCGCGGCTTTCCGCGGCAGGCTGGCCGCGGCGTGGCGGAGCCGGCCGGCGGCTTCGGCCGTTTCATGGGGCTTGTTCCTGGCGCTGGCGGCCGGCTGGACGGGCTGGCTGGTTTTGGCCGTGCATTATAACGGGCCCGCGGCGCGCAAGCTGGTTTCCGCGGCCGAGATAGTTTCCAATTTCGTTTATCACATAGGGGAAAAGAATATTTCGGTCTTCTCCGGCCTGCCGCCGGCCCTGGCCGCCGCGGCGGCGCTGCTGCTGTTCCTCCCGGTATTCGCCGGGCGCAAACCCGCGCCGGGCAGCGGGCGGCACAGGTTCTGGGCGGCCTGGACCTTCATCTGGGCTTTGTGTTTCTCGGCCGTTTATATGAAACTGGACCTGTATCCGCTGCATTTTATGCGGCATGACCTGTATTTCTTCCTGCCTTTCGTTTTTGCTGCCGGCGGCGCCGCGGACGCGGTACTGGGCTATTGCCGCGGGGCGGCCGCGAAATACGCGGTTTTCGCCGGCGCCGCGCTGCTGGCGGTCTATGCCGCGGCCAACCTCGGGGCGGCTTACGCGCTGAACGGGGAACTGCGCACCAACGACCGCGAATGGCAGTTCCTGGTAAAAGCGCGCCGCGCGTGGCCGCAGGGCTGCGGCGCGGTCTATCCGTACAACGATTTCCGCTCCGGCCTGCTGGCGCGGTATTTCCCGCAGGTAAACCTGGAGGCCGAAAAGGACCAGTGCGTGCTGATCTACCGGTCGCCCTCGGCCGAAGTGTTGCGGCCGGTACTGCCCCCGCAGGCGGCCGGGACCCCGCCCGCCGCGGATCCCTGGGCGCCGGAGCTGCTTTCCGGCACGTTCATGGAAGAGAAATTCCCGCACGCTTTCTATACTCTCTGGGAGAAGGGCAAACCCGGCGAAACGGTGGAGACCCGCGACCCGGTCATGGTGACCGCCGGCTTTTACAGGCTGAACCTGAACAGCGGGAAAGCGCTGCTCGAGCGGATACTCCGGGCGAAACAGGTGCGGGAGGCGCTGCTGAAGGGGCTGAAGCTCCAGGGGGCAGGGAAGTTCGCCGAAGCGGCCGTGGTTTTTTCGGCCGCCATAGCCGGCGGCCTGAAGGACCCCGCGCTTTACAACGCCAGCGGCGTGGCGCTGCTGCAGAATGGCGATATTGGCGCGGCGGTATGCAGCCTGGAGCTGGCGCTGCGCGCCGACCCCGGTTTCTGGCAGGCGCGCACTACTTTGAACTATATAAAGAACAAATACAGTAAGGCCGCCTGCGCGGGGAAAGAATCGGAGCGCTGATTTTTTATATCATATGTAGCCGGCCTGTTCGCGGCCAGTTATGCCTATTAAACGTGTTCTGTCGCTTTTTTTCTTCGCTGCCCTGTGCGGCTGCTCCGTTAATGAGGCCTCTTTGCGCCGCGGAAAGGACGTTTACCCCGACCTGGCGGCTTTGCGGGCGGCTAACGTGGCGGGGCGGGATTACTCCGTAGAGGCTTACGACCGCGCGGCCCCGGTAACTGTTTTCGCCATACACGGCGGCGACATAGAGCTCGGCACCTCCCGCCTGGCCAGGCGCCTGGCCGACAAAGACCTGAACCTTTATATCTTCAACGGCTGGCTGGGCCGGGAAAGCGGCCGGCTGCACGTGACCGCGGCGCATTTCGACGACCCCGCCGCGGTGAGGCTCGCCACCTCCAGCGTGCTGGGTATCTCCCTGCACGCCCAGGCGGACCGCGGCAGCTATGTTTGCGTGGGCGGGAAGAACGAGGCCGCGGCCAGGCTAGTGAGCATGCGGCTGGAAGCGGCTGGTTTCGCCGCGGAAACGCCCTGCCTGCGCCTGCGGGGCTCTTCGGATAATAATATAGTGAATCGTTCCCCGGCCGGAGGCGTGCAGCTTGAAATAACGCTGCGGCTGCTGCATAGCCTGGATAAAAGCCCGGAAGACTCCGCAAGATTCACCAACGCTTTGCGCTTGGCGATGTTCGAATCACTGCAGAAAATACAACAGGGGAGTATAAGCAAATGAAAAAAATAAGGATTTTCGCTTTCGGCGGCAACGAAGTTGCCCCGGTGGGGCTTAAGGACAAGGACGGCAAGGCCATCAACCCCGACATCGCCATGCAGTGGCAGCGCACCGCCGACACCGGCAAACTGGTGGCCGATATTTTCGAAAAGCACCCCGAGGACAAGTACGTGATGACGCACGGCAACGGCCCGCAGGTGGGCAATATCCTGATGCGCGCCGAGATGTGCCGCCCGACGCTGTTCCCGCTGTCGCTGGACGTCTGCGTGGCCGACACGCAGGGCGCCATGTCCTACATGCTGGCCCAGCTCAACAACGAGCTGAACATCCGCGGCATAGACAATATAGTGGCCGGCATAGTCACGCAGGTGGTGGTGGACCGTGACGACCCCGATTTCAAGAGCCCCTCCAAATACATCGGCCCTTCCTATAACAAGGAAGAATCCCTCCAGCGCATAAAAGACGGCTGGGCCATGAAAATGTACAAGAAGGACGAGAAAGGCAGCGAGATCTGGCGCCGCGTAGTGCCCTCCCCCGTGCCCACCGACATTGTTGAGATAGACGCCATAGAGGCCATGCTCGATAAAGGCATCGTGCCCATAACCGTTGGCGGCGGCGGCATCCCGGTGCGCGAAGTTACGCCCGAAATAAAGGACGGGCAGGAGATCTATACCACCAACTACGGCGTGAAGTTCTCCAAGCCGGCCAAGGGCGAGAAGCCCCTTAAGATGTACACCGGCGTGGAAGCCGTGATAGACAAGGACCTGGCCAGTGCCCTGCTGGGCTGCATGCTGATGAAGCGCGCCAAAGCCCGCGGCGAGGAAGTGGAAGTAAGCCTGACCATCTTCACCGGCGAGGACGGCGCCAAACTGAATTACCAGAAGCCCGACGAGAAGAGCCTGCGCGTGATAAAGGTGTCCGAGCTGGAAGCCATCTACAACCAGAAGCCTCCGCCTTTCCCGGCCGGCTCCATGGGGCCGAAAATAAAGGCCGTAATAGAGTTCGTGAAGGGCGGCGGCAGCGTGGCTTATATCTCCAAGACCGAGCTGTTCGAGGAAACGCTCGCGGGCAAAGCCGGAACCACCGTTATCCCGGGATAATGTCCCGACCCTTGTTTTCTAAACTATGAAAAAAATTAAAACTTTACAGTGCATCCGCTGCGGCAAGGACCATAAATTCCCCGATACCCAGTACAATTGCGACGCCTGCGGCGGCAACCTGCAGGTGCTTTACGATTATAACCTTATAAAGAAGCGGCTGAACTACGACGTTCTGAAAGATAACCCCGAGCGCAGCATCTGGCGCTACCTGGACATCCTGCCCGTGTCGAGCATCAAGAACATTCCGCCCGTGCAGGTGGGCTGGACCCCTCTGTACCGCGCCGAGAAGCTCGGGGCCGAGTGCGGCGTGCCCAACCTTTATATAAAGGACGACGGCCGCAACCCCAGCGCCTCTTTCAAAGACCGGGCCAGCGCCGTGGTTACCGCCCGCGCGCTGGAGCTGAAGGAAAAGGTGATCACCACCGCCTCCACCGGCAACGCCGCCTCCTCCCTGGCCTGCCTCACCGCCAGCCTGGACATGAAGACCGTGATCTTCGTGCCGGAAACGGCGCCGGCGGCCAAAGTGGCGCAGCTGCTGGTTTTCGGCGCGGTGGTCATAATGGTTAAAGGCACCTATGACGACGCCTTCGACCTCTGCCTGAAAGCCTCGCAGGAATACGGTTGGTACAACCGCAGCACCGGCATTAACCCGCTGACGCGCGAGGGCAAGAAAACCTGCTCGTTCGAGATCTGCGAACAGCTTAACTGGGAAACCCCCGACAAGGTCTTCGTGTCGGTGGGCGACGGCAATATCATAAGCGGCATCTGGAAAGGCTTCGTGGAATTCCACCGCCTGGGCATAATCGAGCGCCTGCCGCAACTGGTGGCTGTGCAGGCCGAGCATTCCGACGCTGTCAAAAGGGCCTTTGAGAGCGGGGGGGAAATACAGCCCGTCTCGGGCAAGACCATAGCCGACAGCATTTCCGTGAGCGTGCCGCGCGACGGCCTGGCGGCGGTGATGGCCATAAAGGATTCCGGCGGCTTCGCGGTGAGCGTGACCGACGCCGAGATCCTGGACGCCATACCGCGCATCGCCAGGGGCTCCAACGTCTTCGCCGAACCCGCCGCCGCGGCCACCTACGCCGGGCTGCTTAAAGCCGTAAACGAAGGCAAGGTGAAGAGCAGCGAATCCGTGGTGCTGCTTATCAGCGGCAACGGCCTCAAGGACATACAGAGCGCCATGAAGTCGGTGGGCAAGCCTTACCTTATAAGCCCGGACATCAACGAGCTGAAGAAGCTTATTTCCGACAATAAACTGGTGTAGTCCCGGCTGCAGGAAAGAAAGGGGCCGTTTACCGCGAGCGGCCTCTCAAATAAAAAGATCCCCGCCGTTATTCACGGCGGGGATCTTTTTTTGCGCGGGCGCGGCTTATTTCGGCAGTACCAGCGTGAACGCGGAGCCCTTCTGCAGCTGCGATTTGGCGAAAGCCCGGCCGCCGTGCAGCTCGGCCACTTTTTTTACCAGCGCCAGGCCCAGGCCCCAGCCCGCCACCTGGCCGGTGAAAGAATCCTCCACCTGGTAGAACCTCTGGAAAACGTTCTCCAGCTCTTCGCCGGGGATGCCGGGGCCGTTGTCGCCCACGGAAATAAAAACGTTGTTTTCGCTGAGCTGCGCGGAAAGTATCACCAGCCGGTTTTCGCCGGTGTTGAACCTTATGGCGTTGTCCACCAGGGCTTTTACCGCGGCGGCGAGCAGCTTGCGGTCGGCCTTCAGCGGCACGGGCGCGGGGGGCGCCGCCACTTTTACCGTAAGCTTGGCGTCCGCGCCGGAGCGTTCCCGCACGTCGGCGGCCACCTCTTCCAGGAACTGCGTGGCGTCGAAGCTTATCCTGTCCAGCGCGGCCGGCTCCATGCTGTCTATGGTCACATAATCCAGCAGGCCTTCCACCAGGGCGTTGAGCTTCTGGCCCTGGCCGAAGATGGTCTCGGAGGATTTTTTTATCATCTCCGGGAGATTTTTCGACTGGGCCTCCTCTTTAAGTATCTGCGCGTAGCCGTTTATGCAGGCCAGCGGGGTTTTGAACTTATGGGAGATCAGCGACAGGAAATTGCGCGCCATGCGCTCTTCCAGGCGCTGGGCGGTCACGTCCGAAAGTATCCAGAGCCGGCCTTCCACTTTCGCGTTGCCGTCCTTGTCCTCGCCGAAAAGCTTGATGGCCGTGCCGCTCAGATAGAACCTTTTTGGCTTTTCCCGGTAAAGCTCGAAGCTGAAAGCCACTTCTTCTGTGGCCATGGCCGCGTCTATGCCCGGCTTTATCGAGAAATCCGGGAACGCCGCCTTCACGTTGGTGAATTTGTATTTGTCGTATTCCAGGTAGGTCTTGGCCGAATCGTTGAGTATTATTATCTCGCCGTCCACGTCCGTCAGGATGGCGCCTTCCCTGACGCGCTTGAAGACTATCTCCATCTTGCGCTTCTCTTCCTTGACCGAGGAGAAAAGGCGCGAGTTCTCTATGGCGATGGCGGCCTGGGAGGCGAACGCCTCGAAATTGTTCTTGTCGGTCTCCGAAAAATCGCCGTCTATCTTGTTGATGGCCTGCACTACGCCTATGACGTGGCCCTTGATTATCATCGGGCAGGTGAGCAGCGAGCGCGTGGTGTACCCGCTCTTGGCGTCGGCTTTCTTGGAGTGGCGGGCGTCGTTGGCCACGTCGTTGATGATGGTGGAGTGGCCCTCCTTGGCGCAGGTGCCGGCCACGCCCTCGCCCAGCTTGAAGCGCATCTGCTGCACGTCCTCGGGCAGGCCCAGCGCCACGTCGAAATACAGCTCCTGCGCTTTGTCGTCCAGCAGGTAAAGCGAGGCGCGCTCCGCCCCCACTACGCGCGAGGCCAGGCGCATGATGGTGGTGAGCAGCTCCGAGATGTCCAGTTTTGAGGAAAGCAGCCGGGAGACCATCACCAGCATCTCGAGGCTTTCCTGCGACTGCATTATCATCATTTCACCCTTTAAAAAACCGTCCGCAAGAGTATTTTATAATAGTTTTTGCAGGTTGCGTCTTCCATTTTGAAAAAATTGTACGCCAGGTCCAGCGTGGTCCTGGGGGAAAGTTCCAGTTTCATCCCCCCGATCACCGAGTTGGCCCCGGGCGCCTGCCTGAAGGATATTTTACTATATCCTATGTAAAGGTGGCTCGCATATTCCGGTTTCATGTTGCGCGTGATCTGAGCCGTGGCCACCCAGTCGGGCAGGGCGGTGACCTGGCGGAACGTCCCCAGATAAGCCATTTCGGAGTGGTCCAGCGCGGGCGTTACCAGGTTCCCGTTGGTGGCCGCGCCCGACTTCGAAAAAGCCGCCAGCGAGGCCAGCAGGTAAAATTGCCCGTAATACGATTTCTCCGCCTGCACTTCCAGCGCGGTCTCGGTGAAGTCTTTCTTGCCGGGCAGCCCAGCCAGCTTCGCGGTCTGCCCGGCCAGCGCCGCGGCTCCCGTCAGGTAAAAATAATTCTCAGAGCCCGGCTCCGTGAGCGAAGTCTGCACATAAGCCCGGAAGCCTTTCGCCCCGGAGCGCGCAGCCGGGGAAACCGGGTAGAGGAACGGGGTAAGCGAATAAATATGTTTCTTCGCGGTATACAGTACCGGCAGGCGGAAAGAATAAACTTTTTCGCGGTAGCCGGCGGTGTCCCGGTAGAAGGCCCCCCCGGCGCCCGCCAGCATGCCGCGGGTAATGTCGGTGAAAACGGTAAGCGAGTCCTTTTTGAACCCGTTGGAGCCCGTGCCGTAATCGTTCTCCGCCCACCAGCCGGCGGCGGCCGGGCCGGGCAGTAAAGCGCACAGCCACAGGATGAAAACCAGTCTTTTCATTATATTGACATTATATATTATTGGTTCTACAGGCGGGGCAACAAAAAACCCTTCCGGTTACGGAAGGGTTCTTTGCCCGCATATCTTCGCTAATCATTTCAGGAACAGGAAGAAATACTGCAGGAAGTCGTACAGGTCGCAGTTCACCAGGTTCACGTCCACGGGGCTGTTGTTCATGCCGCCGCCTATGTGGCCGTTGACCTTGTTATAGGTGAGTTCCACGGGGGCGTGGTTGGCGTAGCCTTTCAGCGTTACGATGGTTTCGTCAACGTAGCCCTCGCCCAGGTTGAATTCCACGCGCACCGGCGAGTTGTTGGAGTAGCCCTCCAGCAGGCCGCCTTTCCAGTTCACGGTGTATTTCACCGGGCTGTGGTTGGCGCCGCCTTCCACGGTAACTTCCTCGGTGCTCCAGACGAACTTCAGGTCTACGGGCGAAAGGTTGGCGCCGCCGGTGATGGTCTTTTCCCCGTGGTTTATCTTCACGTCCACGGGGCTGTTGTTCAGGCCGCCGGTTATGGTCCAGTCCAGTTTGTTAAGCTTTACATCCACCGGGCTATGGTTCATGCCGCCCTTGATGGTGCCCAGCTTCACGGCGAAGGCGGATTTGTTGTTCAGGCCGAACAGCTGGTTGTGCACTTTCTGGCCTACCCTTACTTCGGTAATGTAGTAGTAGCGGGCCAGGCCCACCGCGTAGTCGGCCGCGTCCAGGCCGGTAACGTCCACCAGCACCAGGTAGCCGCCGGAATTGTCCTGCACGGCCTGCGCCTTAAAGCCGCCTTCGGTAAGCTCTTTCACCACTTGGTCTATATTTTCGCCGTGTTTGACCAGGCCGACAAGGGTGTCGTTCATGTCGGGCTGCGCGGTATTCACCGTTATTTTGCGCAGGGTCAGCCACTGGTTGTTCTTGGGGGCTGCGGGAGCCGGCACTTCTATGCTGGCGAGGGAGAGGCCGGCTGAGGAAAGCGCCTTGGTTTCGGCCGCGCTGAGGGAAATGTTACCTGAAAAAGAAAGGACCGCCACCGCGAACGCCGAGGTTATGATTTTCATGCGTAGTTGTCTCCTTGAGAAACCTTACAGGTATAGTTTGCCAGAAACCGGGGGGATCCACAACGGGCTTAAGGCCCGATATCTCGCCGGTTTTAGGACCTACGCGGCCTGGGTCCTTTGCTTAGGCCGCTCTGGGTCCCGGCGGACTTGCCGAACCGGCCGGTTCTGTTAAACTATAGCTACGGACATTACGGAGGCATTATGAAAAACAGCAACACCGCGGCCGCTTTCCTGATACTCGCAACCGGCTTCGCTCCCCTCGGCGCGATGGACCTCGATTTCGCCGGCAGCTCCTATAAAGCGGCCCCCGTGGCCGTGTCGGCCCCGGCTCCCGTTAAAACGCGCTCGGCCGCGCCCAAAGTAAAAGAATGGACCGTCATGGTGTTCATCAACGGCAAGAACAACCTGGAGATGGCCGGGCTGTACAACGTTAACAAGATGGAGAAAGTCGGCTCCGACGCCAACGTCAATATCGTGGTAGAGCTGGGCCGCATGAACGGCCAGGCCGCCGGCGACACCGACCTGGACGGCAACTGGACCGGCTCGCGCCGGCTGTTCATCAAGAAAGATAAGGACGAGGAGAAGATAACCTCCCCCGTGGTGCACGTGTCCTCCACCGTGGACATGGGCGACTACAAGCGCGTGGTGAATTTCGTCAACTGGGCCAAGACCAGCTACCCGGCCAAGAAATACATGCTGGTGCTGTGGGACCACGGCTCCGGCTGGATGGACCCCCGCCAGCAGCCCAAGACCTCCGAGAAAGGCATCTCTTTCGACGACGAGACCAATAACTACATCCGCACTAAGCAGATCGGCGACATCCTCAAAGAGTCCGGCAAAGTGGACGTGCTGGCTTACGACGCCTGCCTGATGCAGATGGGCGAGGTGGCGTTCGAAGTTAAGGACAACGCCGAGGTGATAGTGGGCTCCGAGGAGACGGTGCCGGGGATGGGCTACCCCTACGACCTCTTCCTGGGCGCGCTGATCAAGAAGCCGGCCTTCAACGCCGAGGAACTGGGCGCGCTGACAGTGGAAGCTTTCAAAATGTTCTATGACGCGGTAAAGAAGGGCGCGCAGCTTTCGGCCATCCGCTCCTCGAAGCTGAACGACCTGGGCGTGAAGACCGCCGAGTTCGCCGCGCTGGCCAAAGAGGTCAACGACGTGGAGGCGCTGAAGATCGCCCGCGCCGGAGTGATCCGCTACGACATGATAGGGGAGGCCTCGGATCCCAACATGGCCATCTCCTTCTACGGCGACCTGCACCAGTACGCCGGCCTGCTGGCCAACGCCCTCAAGGGCACCGACGATAAAGCCCTTGCGCTCAAGGCGAAGGCCGCCGAACTGCAGGAGTATATCGACAAGGAAGTGATGATCGATAACCAGGCTTCCGGCGCCAACCGCCTCGGCCGCGCTCTTTCGGAGAGCCACGGCATCTCGGTGTACCTGCCGCCCGCCGAGGTCCGCATAGCGCAGGAGAAGCTCGAGAATATCTTCGAAGGGAAATACACCGACTTCGAATTCGACAAAACCGCGAAGTGGCACGACTACGTGACTTTCCTGTACGGCGTAAAATAAGCGGCCGCCGGAACCGGAAAACCCGGCTTGCCCCGCGAGGCAGGCCGGGTTTTTTACGCCCCGCGGCGGGGGCTTGCCAATCCGCCGGTTTCTGCTAGACTATAGCAGCGGACCTTACGGAGGCCTTATGAGAAAAGTATTTACCGCGGCGGCTTTACTGGTTCTTATCCCGGGGCTCGCGCCGTTCTCGCGGGCGCTGGAATTCAGCTTCGCCGGCGTCTCCTACAAGTCGGCCCCGGCCGCGGTGTCGGCCCCGGACATGGTGAACGCCAAGTCGGCGGCGCCCAAGGTTAAAGAATGGACCGTCATGGTATTCCTCAACGGCAAGAACAACCTTGAGCTGGCCGGGCTTTATAACGTCAACAAGATGGAGAAAGTAGGTTCCGACGCCAATATAAACGTGGTAGTGGAACTGGGCCGCATGAACGGCCAGGCCGCCGGCGACACGAACATGGACGGGAACTGGACCGGCTCGCGCCGGCTGTACATCAAGAAAGACAAGAACGATATGGCGGTAACCTCGCCGATAGTTCAGAAGGCGCCGGTAGTGGACATGGGCGATTATAAGCGCGTGGTGAGCTTCGTTAAATGGGCCAAAGAAAGCTATCCGGCCAGGAAATACATGCTGGTGCTGTGGGACCACGGTTCGGGCTGGATGGACCTCGCCCCGAAGCCCAAAACCGCGCAGAAAGGCATTTCATTCGACGACGAGACCGGCAACTTTATCAGGACGCGGCAGATAGGCGATATCCTTAAAGAGGCTGGCCGCGTGGACGTGCTGGCTTACGACGCCTGCCTGATGCAGATGGCCGAGGTGGCGTTCGAGGTGAAAGACAACGCGTCCGTGATCGTCGGCTCCGAGGAGACCGTGCCGGGGACGGGCTACCCTTACGACCTCATTCTCGGCGTGCTGGCTCAAAAGCCCGCCCTGAGCGCGGAAGACATGGGCATCCTCACTGTGGAAGCTTATAAAGCGTTCTATGAGGCGATGAAAAAAGGCACGCAGCTTTCGGCCATACGCGCCGCGAAACTGGGCGACCTGGGAACGAAAATGGCGGAATTCAGCGCGCTGGCCAGAGAGGTGAACGACGCCGCCGCGCTCAAGGCCGCCCGCGCCGGCGTGATCCGCTACGATATGCTCGGTGAGGAGCTCGACCCCAAGATGAGCATTTCTTTCTACGGCGACCTGCACCAGTACGCCGGGCTGATGGCCGCCGGCCTTAAAAGTAACGACGGCAAGGCGGCCGCGCTCAGGCAGAAGGCCGCCGCGCTGCAGCAGTTCATAGATAAGGAGCTGGTGATAGACAATAAGGCCACGGGCAATAACCGCCTCGGCCGCCCCCTGGCGGAAAGCCGCGGCCTTTCCGTCTATCTGCCGCCGGCGGAAACCCGCGTGGCGCAGGAGAAGCTGGAGGGGCTGTTCGAGGGGAAATACGGCGAGTTCCTGTTCGATAAGGAAGTGCATTGGCACGATTATGTGACTTATCTGTACGGCGTGAAGTAACAGCGTCCGCCGCTGAAAAGCCCGGCTTATCCTGCGCGATAAGCCGGGCTTTTTCATGTCCCGCCGTAGTTGGCGGGAACGCGTTCCTTAAGTAAATTCCGGAGCTAAGGCCTGGCCAGCTGCGATTTTAACGCTTCCGCGGCGTCGGCCAGCAGCCTGGCTTGTTCGGCCGGAGCGGCTGTTGCGGCCAGTTTCAGGGCCGGGCCTGTTTTCGTCACTATAAAGTCGGCGTCCGCCTGGCTTATACCGTCCACTACCATGCTTTTAATGCGGCTTTCGAGCTTCGCTCTATCGGCCGGATAATTTTCCGAAGAAACTTTAACCGAAACCGGGCGGGGGCCGCCCGTTTGCACGACTATCGCCCAGACGGGGGCGTTGTCGGGGGCGCAGGCGCGTTCCAGGATAACGGTTTCGTCCACTCCGCCGACCGAGATGGAAAGCAGGAAGGGTTTGCAGAGTTTGGGCGCCGCGACCGCCGGGGCCTGCGCCTTGGGAACGTTCACTTCGGTGAACTTGAGCGGTTCTCCGGGGGTTAGAAAATCGAAAGCCGCGGCGCCGCGCGGGGCCGAGGCGAGAACTGTCAGCATAAGAACGGGGAACAGGGCTTTGTTAAACATTAATCCTCCGTGAACCTAAGATAGTTTAGCCGCGCGCAGGCGGTTTTCCCACGGCCTTTGGTCCTAGTCGAAGATGACTTTTGGCGCGGCCTGGTAGGCCTGTCCCGCAGACCTGCTTTTCCATAGACCGAATGCCAGCGGAAGTCTTCCCCAACGACCCATGTGGAAATATGGCGTTATTGATATTATTAGTGCAGGCAGGCTGCAGGGCCGGAACAAGCTTGAAGCGGAACAGGCGGCTGCCGGAGAAAGTATAAAAAGGATTTTTTTATGACCAAGAACGCCCCATCGACGAGCTAGGCTCCGGCGGAAGAACTAGTCCCGGCGCTGGTCGGGGAAAGGCTTACTTTACAGGCGTTCCACCAGCTGGCCGGGGTATTGGCCGGCTACCCGTTCGTGAAAGTAGTGATCGACACGCAGACGAAGGCCATCCATTTCGTGAATAACGCCCGGTACCAGTTCCATGTAGACTATGTCGGCGAGCAGATAATGAAAGCCGACCTGGCGGAGCTGCTGGCTAAAATAGACGACTTCAACCGCAGCGTGTATTTCGACCCCGCCAGGCGCTTTTACCTGGGCATTATCGCGCTGCACGCCAGACAGGAAAACCCTTTTTTCACGCTGGAGACGGTGGAAGTGGATACCATGGACGCCGCCATGCTGCGGTTCTTCTACGACTTCGTCAAGAAGAACCTCGACCCCGGCCTGCCGCTGCTGTTCAAGCCGGCCAACCATCTGCAGGAAAGCTTTATCACCGAAATAGACCCCGCCGATATCCCGCGCATCTACAGCCATGAGATCTTCGCCTCCGCTAAATTCATAGCGCTGAACAAAGGCAAGACCACCGGCCGGCTGCGCTATTTCGCCGGCGAAGAGGCGTACCGCGCCCAGGCCGCCGGCATAGAGTGGCACGACATCCTGGTAATGGACCGCGTGCCGGACGACATCCCGCGCGTGGCGGGCATAATCAACGCCAGGCACACCACCCCGCTGTCCCATACCAACGTGCTGGCCAACGGCTGGCAGATCCCCAACGCCATACAGATAGGCATAGAAGAGAAGATCGCCAAAGAAGGCCTCGACAACCAGTGGGTTCGCTACGAAGTGGATTCCGACTCCGGCAGCGTGGTGCTGGAAAAGACGGCGAAACCGGCCGAGGCCGGCAGCCGGCCCGCGTGGCGCGCGGAGCTGGTGAAGATGGACATGCCCGAGACGGTGCACACGCCCATAGAGCAGCTGAAGAACCTGCGGCTGACCGACCGGTTCCGCTACGGCACCAAGGCGGCCAACCTCGGCGAGCTTAACTGGATAGTAAAGAAGGGCTCCCCGCGCCTGCTGGGGTTCTACCAGATAAGCCGGCCGCCGCGCGAGAACCTGCTGCCGTACCTGGCCGCGCTGCTGGACGTAAAACCGTCCGCCAACCTGGAAAAAGCGGCCTGGGACTTCCTGAAGAACGGCATAAAGATCCCCCGCGGCATAGCTATCCCTTTCTCCATACAGCAGGATTTCCTGCAGAGCTCGCCGCGCATACAGCAGCAGATAGGCAAGCTGAAAATGGCGCTGGAGCTGCGCTCGAAAACGGTGGAAGCGCTGTGCCTGGAGCTGCAGAAGATAATCGTCTCCACCCGCATCTCCAACAAGCAGCGCGATTACATAGACTCGCAGATAGTCAAGCACCTCGGCGGGGTGTCCAGCTTCGTGGTGCGCAGCTCCTCCAACGCGGAGGACCTGGAGAACTTCTCCGCGGCGGGCATTTACGAATCCATCAACCAGGTCACTACGGCGGACAGGGTCTTCGACAGCATCCGCTCCGTCTGGGCGTCGCTGGTGTCGCCCAGGAGCGTGCGCCTCAGGGACGAGGCCGGCATTTCGCTGGACGATTCCTACATGGGCGTTATCGTGCAGGAGGAAGTTACCTCCGACATGGGCGGCGTGATGATAACCAAGAACCCCGCCGAGAGGGCGGACTTCAGGAATATCTATATCAACGTCTCGTCCAAATCCGTGGTGAGCGTGGTGCAAGGCACCGACCTGCCCTTCCAGTTCCTGTACAACACCGTGGAGGGCGGCGGCCGCACCATCTCGCTGGGCAGCGCCAAAGAGGACCTGGACGCGCGCAAGAAAGCGCTGCTTACCCGGCTGGCGCTGACCGGGCGCCTGCTGCAGTCGCACTTCGCGCAGGATTACACTTTCAACACCCCGCTCGACATCGAATGGGCGGCCAAGGGCGACGACCTATATATTCTTCAGGCAAGGCCCTATGCGCGATGACGTAAAAAAAATAGTGCGGCTGTACTACGGCTTCCAGTTCTTTTTCCCGCTGCTGCTGTGGCTGCCTGTTTTCTACGAGTATCAGAAGCGGATGGGCCTCAACGACCATCAGATCTTCGGCATACAGAGCTTCTATTACCTGGCCTTCTTCCTGCTGGAGATCCCCACCGGCTTTTTTGCCGACGTGTGGGGCTACCGCCAGAGCATGCGGGTGGGGGCCGCCACGCTGGTGCTTTCGAACCTCCTGCCCATCTTCTGGACGTCCTACGCCGGGTTCCTCACGCATTTCATGCTGATAGCGCTGGCGCGCTCGTTCGTGTCCGGCGCCTCCAGCGCCTACCTTTACGAGTGGCTGAAATCCTGCGGCGCGGAAGCCGAATATAAACAGGCCGAAGGCAACGCCCGGGCTTACGGCCTGGTGGGAAAAGTGGTGTGCTGGGCGGGAATAGGCGCCGCCATGAAATGGCATGTGACCCTGCCGTACTGGCTTACGTTCGCCAGCGCCCTGGCCTCCCTGGTCTACGCCGAACGGCTGCCGGAGCAGCACAACCTGCCGAAAAAAGCCTGGCGCCGCAGCTCCGGGATCTGGGCGGAGAACGGCGAGGACGAGAACGTGTTCTGGATGTCCAGACTCTGGACGCAAGTGAGCGACTATATGCTGCCGGTGTTCAGGGTGCTCAGGAACTCGCCGCTGCTGGCGCTGCTGATGCTCCAGGGCATAGGCATTTTCATCCTGGGCCGGATCTGCCAGGTGAACCTGTACCAGCCCATACTTGAGGCGAAAAAATTCGACCTGGTCTCCTACGGCTGGATAATGTCCGTGATGACCGTCTTCGAGGCCACCGGTTCCGCGCGCCATAACTGGACCCGGCGGGTGATGGGCGACATGAACATGGTTTCGGCGCTGACGCTGGTGATAGCGGGCAGCCTTTCGCTGATGGCTTTGTCCGGGAAAGGCGGCACTTTCGCGGGCCTGCTGCTCTTCGCGTACGCTACGGGCCTGGCCTATCCCCTGCAGAAGCAGATCCTGAACGACGCCATCCCCGATTCCCGCTACCGCGCCACGCTGCTTTCCATGGAATCCCTGATAGACCGCGGCGTCTGCGCCTGCATCGTGCCTTTTATAGCCCCTTTCGTGGCCGGGGGGCAGCTGAACCTGTTCCTGCATATTTCCGCGCTGGTCACCGCGGTCTGCATAGGCGTGCTGTTCGTGATAATAAGGAGAACCGTATGAAAGTCTTTTCCGCTTTAAAAAAACTGGCGCTGCTGCTCCCGCTGCTGGCCGCGCCCGCCGCGGCCCGGGACGCGCAGCCCTGGGTTTTCTTCGACCTGGGCAAGACGCTGATCAGCCACTCGCCGCAGTACACGGACATGAAATATATCCCGGGCGCCCGGGCTTACCTTAAGGACCTGAAAGCGCGCGGCTTCCGCCTGGGCATGCTGATAAACTGGCCCGCCGAGGAAGGCAGCGGCAACGCGGAGAAGCTGGAGCTGGTTAAAAAGTTCCTGTACGACGGCTGGAACGATCCCGCCTATTTCGACTGGGACCTGTTCGACGCCGTGCTGTTCCCGCCGAAGAACGAATACCGCAAGCCGAACCCTTACCTGTTCGTGCAGGCCGTGAAACTGGCCGGCCCGGACGGGGCCGTCTACCAGGGCGAGAGCTCCGCAGAGATAGCGGCGGCCGAAAAAGCGGGCCTGCCCGCGCACAGGGTGGTCTTCTTTCCCGCGCCCGGCGAAAAACCGGTCACCTACCTGAGCGCGGAAGAAATAATCAGCAGGGTTAACAAGAACTGAATCCTGTTTTTTTACCGTTCGCGTTCCGGCGGCATGATGCCTGTTCCCTGAAACAGGTATTATGCCGCCGGATTTCTGTTTTGCTACACTTATTCTGCAATGCCCGTAAAAAAACTCGATCATAAAAGCGGCCGTACGCTTATCTGCGGCGTGCTGAATATCACCCCGGATTCTTTTTCCGACGGCGGGCGGTACCTGTCTCCGGAAGCCGCGGCGGAGCGCGCGCTGGAGCTGGAGGCGCAGGGGGCCGACCTTATCGATATCGGCGCGGAATCCTCCCGCCCGGGCAGCGCCGGGGTAAGCGCGGCCGAGGAGCTGGCGCGCCTGCTGGGCCCGCTGCGCGCCATAGTAAAAAAACTCCGCGTGCCTGTTTCCATAGATACCTGTAAGCCCGAAGTGGCCGCCGCCTGCCTGGCCGAGGGCGCGGACCTGATAAACGACATCACCAGCTTCACCGACGAAAACATGATCCGCGTAACCGCCGCAGCGGGCGCCGGGGCGATAGTGATGCATATGCAGGGCCGCCCGCGCGATATGCAGGCGGCGCCGGCCTACGCCGGCGGGGTTGTTCCTGAAATTCACGCTTTCCTGGCCGAAAGGGCCGCAGCTCTGAAGCGGGCCGGCGTTAACGATATAATACTTGACCCCGGCATAGGCTTCGGCAAAACTTTACAGGACAACCTTGACCTTATGGCCGGCCTGGCCCGGTTCAAGGACCTGGGCCTGCCGCTGCTGGTGGGGGTGTCGCGCAAATCCTTCATAGGCGCGCTGTTCCCGTCCGAACCGGCCGCGCGGCTGCCGGGCACCATAGCCGCCTGCACCGTCTGCGTAATGAACGGGGCCGATATCGTGCGCGTGCACGACGTGCGGGAAGCCGCGCAGGCCATGGCCGTGGCGGACGCGCTGAAAAAGGCGGGCGCCGCGAAATGAAAGCGTACCTGGCGCTGGGTTCCAACCTCGGCGACCGGCTGGGCAATATACAGGAAGCCCTGCGCCTGCTCTCCCGCAGGGCCAGGCTGTTAAAAATTTCCTCCATTTACGAAACCCCGGCCATGTATTACACCGCCCAGGGCGATTTTTACAATGCCGTGGCCGAGGTGGAAACCGGTCTTTCCCCGCAGGCGCTGCTGCGCGCCGCGCAGGGCGTGGAAAAAACGCTGAAGCGCCGCCGGAAGTTCAAAAATTCCCCGCGCACCATAGATGTGGACATAATTTTTTACGGCCGTGAAATTATCGCGGAGCACGGGCTGCGCGTGCCGCACCCGAAGCTGGCGGAGAGGCCTTTCGTGCTGGCGCCGCTGTGCGAAATAGCCCCGCGCCTGCGCCACCCTGTTGCCGGCGCGGCCATGAGCGAACTGCTGCGGGCCTGCCCCGGGGGTGACGGCGGAGCGCGCCGCCTGCCCGCTGACTATAATGAAACGCTGGCTTATCTTAACGCGCTGGCCCCGAGCGGCACCTTCTCCACGGCCCCCGTGCGCAGCGCGCTCAGGGCGGTGGGCCGCCCGCAGGACAGTTTTTCCGCCGTGCACGTGGCCGGTACCAACGGCAAAGGCAGCGTGTGCGCCATGCTGGCCGGCGCTTTGAACCGCGCCGGGCGCCGCACCGGGCTTTATTTAAGCCCCCATATAAACAGCCCGCGCGAACGCATAAGCCTGAACGGGCGCAATATCCCGGAGGCCGACTTCTCCCGGCTGTTCGGCGCGGTGAAGTCTTACGGCTTTAATTTGTCCTATTTCGAATACCTCACGGTCATAGCTTTCCTGTGGTTCCGCGAGCAGAAGGTCCGCTTCGCCGTGGTGGAAACCGGCCTGGGCGGGCGGCTGGACGCCACCAACGTTTTTAAAAAGTCGCTGGCTGTCATAACCAACGTTTCGGTGGAGCACGCGGCCGCGCTGGGCGGTACGCTGGAAAGCATAGCGCGCCATAAAGCCGGCATTATAAAAGCCGGCTGCCCCGCCGTGACTTCCGCCGAAGGCCGGGCGCTGGCCATTATTAAGCGGCGCGCAACCGCGGCTGGCAGCAGACTTTTACTGGCCGCGCCGGACGACAAAGTGTCTGTTGAAGGTTCTGAAGTGAGCTGCCGTAGCGCCGCCGGCGCCCGGCCCTTGAAACTGGCGCTTAAAGGTTCCTATCAGGCCGTCAATGCCGCTCTGGCCCTGAAAGCTTTGGAGATATTGCGCGGCGCGGGCGTGCGCATCTCGCGCGCCGCCGCCGCGGCGGGCCTGGCCGCCGCTAAACTGGAAGGCCGGTTCGAGTTTGTAAAGGCGGGCGGGCTGGGAATTCTCTTCGACGGGGCGCATAACCCGGCGGCCATGGCCGCGCTGTTCGCCGCGCTGGAACAAGCGGGCTTCGCGCGCCCGGTAACGCTGGCCGCGCTGATGGGCGATAAAAATGCCGGCGAACTGATAAAAATTATCGGCGGCGGCTCTCGCGCGGTGGTTTTCAGCGCGGTGGCGTCGCCCAGGGCCCGGCGGCCGGAGCAACTGGCCCTGCTGGCGCGGGCAGCGGGCTACGCCGCGCATTCGAAGAACGGCGCCGCCGCGGCTTTCGCGCTGGCGCGCCGGCTGGCCCTGAAGAACGGAACCCCTTTGCTGATAACCGGCAGCTTCTACCTGGCGGCCGAGATAAAATCGCTGCTGAATAAAAAAGCTCCCCCGGTATTCCCGAGAGAGCTTGCCCCTGCCGCCGTCTGACCCCCGCCCGGGCCTTTCCGCCCGCATTGTTTCCCCGGAATTTATTATAATTGCGGTATGATAAAGTTCTATGGGGTGTTTGGGTTATGTTTATGTTCCTTTCTGGCCGCCCGCGCAGGCGCGGCCCTGCCGGCCGAGGCCTTAAGACAGGCCGCCGACGCCGGCCTTGAACAGGCTATCACGGCCGGTGCGCTTGAGGCGGCAACGCCTTTGGCCGAGCCCGTGCCGCAGCCGGCTGGTTTTTCCGGCACCGCCGACTGCTATAAGGCCGCAAGCCCGCTTACTAAATTCCCGCCGCTGCTCTGCGCCGGCGCCGCATCAGCCGCCCCCGCGGTATGTTTCACTGCGGCCAAAGACCTTACCGGCTATCCCGCCATGCTTTGTTCCGGCGCCGTGTCCAACGCGCCGGTGGACTGCTTTAAAGCGGTGAAAGACCTTACCCGGTTCCCGGCCCTGCTCTGCGCCGGCGCGCGCGACGCTGCCGCCCCCGCGGCCTGCTTCAAAGCCGCCGGCGACCTTACCGGTTTCCCGGCGCTGCTCTGCCTCGGGGCTTCGTCCAACGCGCCGCTGGATTGTTTCAAGGCGGCCAAGGACCTGACCGGGTACCCGGCGCTGCTTTGCGCCAAAGCCGCGGACCTGGCGCCCGTAGACTGCTTCAAGGCGGCCAAGGACCTGACGAAATACCCGGCGCTGCTGTGCTCCGGCGCGGCGTCGCTGGCCCCGGTGGAATGCTATAAAGCGGCCAAGGACGTTGCCGATTATCCGGCGCTGCTGTGTTCCGGCGCCACTTCCAACGCCCCGGTGGATTGCCTTAAAGAGCTGAAAGGCCTTACCAAGAACCCCGACCTGCTCTGCTCGCCCAACGGCGTGCTTAAGGGCGTCACGCTGCATAATATCGACGCCTCTTACAGGCTTTCCTATCCGTTCCCTTATCCGAACCCGTACCCGTTCTGGTTCCCGTTCCCGGACCCCAACGTGGACCCCAGCCAGCCGCCGCCCGCGCCCCAGCCGGCGCCGCGGGAGGGAGCCGACTCCGTACTCTGACGCTCTGCGCGCTGCCGTTATAAAAAAATACCGGGCCCCCTGCGGGACCCGGTATTTTTCTGCCCGGCAGAACGAACCTTATTTATCCTCTTTATAGCTGGCCACGGAAGTGTCGGTTTCCCAGAACTTAACTTTGCATACAGGCAGGCCCAGTTTTTTCATTTCATTAAAAATAAGCTCAGCCATAACTTCGGCGGTGGGATTGTCCGGAGTTATGAAATATTCCTGCCCGTGTTCCTTCATGGCCTTGAGAAGGGGATCGCGGGAGCAGAGGATAACTTTATGGTCGAAGTTGGCGTCCAGCCAGCCTTTAAGGGCCGCGCCTACCGTGGTAAAATCGGCCACCATTTTCCCGCTGCCCAGCGTCCGCGCGCTCAGCGTTAATTCCACGCGGCCGTTATGGCCGTGCAGGTTCTCGCATTTGCCCTGGTAGTCCAGCAGCCTGTGGCCGTAGGCGAAAGTGACGGTTTTGCTGACCTTGAACATAAGCTTCCTCTCTTGTGCGGCGCGTTCGAACACGGCGCCGTATAGGGTAATTGTATCATAACCGCGGTTCCCGCCCGGGCGTTCCGGCTGAAGTGTTTTAAAGTGTTATAATGTTTTTACAGGAAGGTGAATGCATGGAATTATCCCTGAACAAAGAAGCGGCGGTCAGCGCGGGGGCACGCAAAACAATAGCGATAATTTTTTTCCTTTCAGCTACGGTAATAGGGGCTTTCATAAGGGTGCACCTGCCCTTCACCCCGGTACCGGTAACCTTACAAACTTTCTTCGTACTTCTGGCCGGGGCTTATCTGGGCGCCCGGGCGGGTTCGTTTTCCCAGGCGCTGTACCTGGTGCTGGGCGCCGCCGGCGCGCCGGTGTTCGCCGGTGCGGCCTGCGGCCTGGCCGCGCTGCTCGGCCCCACGGGCGGCTACCTGGCGGGCTTCGCCGCGGCGGCTTTCCTAGTGGGCGCGCTGAAGCGTTTTACCGATCACAGCTTCGCGCTGACGCTGGGGCTGTTCTGCCTGGCCGCGGCGGTTATCCTGCTTTCCGGCGCTGTGTGGCTGAAAATTATCCTTAACCTGGCCTGGCCCGCGGCGTTCAAACTGGGCGTGGCGCCTTTCCTGGCCGGCGATCTGCTCAAAGCCTGCGCGGCCTGCTCCGTTTACTGGCAGTTCAGGGGAACGGCGCGGCAGCTATTCTGAGGTGAAGCGTATGATAAAACTTTTCGCGATGCTAACCCTGCTGGCGGCCGTACCGGCCGCAGCGCTGGACTTCGACCGCCCGGCCAAAGAGAACGGGGCTTTTTACTCGGAGCTGGCCGCGCCGGCGCCCAAGGCCGAACAGCAGATCATCGGCGGCGCCGGGCTGCTGGAACTGCTGGCCGCCCGCGACGCCGCCGCCAAAGTTGTAGAGATCAACGGGCAGAATTTCCTGGTAACGCCGGTTTTCGACGCCAATTGGAACGTATATCTTTCCGTAAAGCCGCGCGGTACCGTGGGGCACGCGGGCGTGTGGAAAGAAGAGCTGCTGAAGGACGGCGTCAGCTACGCTTATGCCGGCGTCAAGTTGGCCATTAAAGACGAGGACGGCGCTATCAAGCTCGCCTGGGAAGGCGGCTCGGCCGAGACTTCAATGGCAGAATTGTTCGACCTGCTTTATTCCTCCAGCCCTTCCGTCACATTCGGCGACGCCGTTACCTACGCGCTTATCCGCAACCTGGAGCCGCTCACCGAAAAAGAAGGCACTGTGACCATGCGCCAGGGTTCCGACGGCCTTTATTATTATTCCCTTACTCAGGACAGCGAAATAGAGGCCGCGCCGCGCTGGCTGCTGGCCGTCAACGGCGTGCTGTACGGCCTCAGAATTGAGAACGCGAATTTGCAGTTCATAGCTAAACAGATAGAGATGCGGCCCGAACCGCTGCTGCCTGAACGGGCGTTAAAACATTAGCCCTCGCGCGCCGCGGTTAGAACTCGATTTATGGATCAAATTCTAATTCTCGACTTCGGCAGCCAGTACACCCAGCTTATCGCCCGCAGGCTCCGCAGCCTGCGGGTTTATTGTGAAATACTTCCTTTCAGCACCCCCGCGGCGGATATCCGCGCCCGGGCGCCGAAAGGAATTATTCTTTCCGGCGGGCCTTCCAGCGTTTACGACCAGTCCGCGCCCAAGCCCGATGCCGCCATTTATAAAATGGGCGTGCCGGTGCTGGGCGTGTGCTACGGCATGCAGCTGCTGGCGCACGAGCACGGCGGGAAAGTTTCGAAAGCGGCCAAGCGCGAATACGGATTAAGCAAGCTCACCGTGCTGAAAGGTTCCAGCATCTTTAAAGGAATTTCAGGCAGCTTCAGCGTATGGATGAGCCACGGCGACGAGGTTAAAAAAGTGCCGGCCGGCTTCCGCGTTACGGCGCGCGCGGGCTCGGCGGATATTTCGGCCATGGAGAACCCGGGAGCGGGGCTTTACGCCGTGCAGTTCCACCCCGAGGTGCACCACACCGAGCACGGCACCAAGATGCTGGAAAATTTCGCGCGCAGCGTGTGCGGCTATAAAGAGCGCTGGTCGCCCGCTTCTTTCCTGGCCGGCAGCATAGCCGAGATAAAACGGCAGGCCGGGGGGAAAAGCGTTATCTGCGGCCTGTCCGGCGGCGTGGATTCCTCCGTGGCGGCCGTGCTGGCCCACAGGGCCATAGGCAAAAAACTGCGCTGTATTTTTGTGGATACCGGCCTGCTGCGCGCCGGCGACCGCGAGCGCATGACCGAAGTGTTTCGCGACAAATTCGGCTACAGCCTTAAGATAGCCGACGCCTCGGCGCTGTTCCTGGGCCGGCTGAAAGGCGTTACCTCGCCCGAGCGCAAGCGCAAGATAATCGGCCATACTTTTATAGAAGTGTTCGACAGGGAAGCCAAGAAGATCAGCGACGCGGCATACCTGCTGCAGGGCACGCTTTACCCCGACGTTATCGAGTCCGTGTCCGTTAAAGGGCCGTCGGCGGTGATAAAAAGCCACCACAATGTGGGGGGGCTGCCGGCGAAAATGAAGATGGGGCTGATAGAGCCGCTGCGCTATTTCTTCAAGGACGAAGTGCGCGAGTTGGGCCGCAGCCTGAAGATACCGGAGCCGGTGCTGATGCAGCACCCGTTCCCCGGGCCCGGCCTGGCCATCCGCGTGCTGGGCGAAGTTACGCCGGAAAGGCTGAAGATCCTGCGTGAGGCCGACCGCTTGATGCGCGAAGAGATACAGGCCGCCGGCTGGTATTCGAAGATCTGGCAGGCTTTCTGCGTGCTGCTGCCGGTGCGCTCGGTTGGCGTGATGGGCGACGAGCGGTCCTACGAGTACACCATAGCGCTGCGCTGTGTAAGTTCCGTTGACGGCATGACCGCCGACTGGTCCAAATTGCCGCACGACCTGATGCACAAGATCTCGTCGCGGATAGTCAGCGAGGTGCGCGGCGTGAACCGTGTGGTGTACGACATCACCTCCAAGCCCCCGGCCACCATAGAGTGGGAATAACAGAATAAGCCGCAAGCAAAAGGACAGTGGAACCCCCGCTGTCCTTTTATTGTGCAGCCAAACCATAAACGGAAGCGGAGTTTCTTGAAAGGTGTTCAGGCAGAGAAAAGAGCGGGACAAGGAAAGGGCTAACAGCTCTTATGTCGACTACAGATTCTACAGATTCACGAAATACAATTTACTTCATGGTTGTAATAATAGTATTCCTGACCGCAGTCGTGATTGCGTACCAGACCATCGGCGGGAGTATTAAACCAGCTATCAGGGATGTTACCTACGCTTCCCTCTCGCCCGCGGAAAAGCTGGATATTTATTTGCCGCAAGGGGCCGGTCCGTTTCCGCTCATCGTCCATGTGCATGGCGGCGCCTTCAAAATGGGCGATAAGAAGGCGGGGGCCTTCGGACACGTGTTTGCAGCCTTTCTAGCCAATGGCTATGCTATCGCCAGTCTCAACTATCGCCTCAGCGGCGAGGCCAAAGCGCCTGCCCAAATTAAAGACGTGAAAGCCGCAGTGCGCTGGCTGCGCGCGCATGCGGCGGAATACAAACTGGATCCCAATCGCTTTGCAGCCTGGGGCGAATCCGCAGGAGGCAATCTTGTTGCTTTGCTCGGGACGTCCGGAGGAGTTGCGGAACTTGAAGGGGAGGAATTCGAGAATGCCGGGATTTCCAGCAAGGTTCAGGCAGTGGTGGATTGGTTCGGCCCCACCGATTTTCTGCAGATGGATTCCCAATTCGCCAAAGAAACTATCTGCGGAAAGCCTGCGCAATCTCATAACGGCGCTGATTCGCCGGAGTCAGAACTCGTTGGTGAAGCCATACAAACAAAACCTGAGGCCGTGAAAACTTTTACCAACCCTATCACTTATGTTTCGCCGGATGATCCCCCGTTCTTGATCCAGCACGGAACAGCGGATTGTCTCGTGCCTCCCGGCCAAGGCAGGATACTCAGCGAAGCATTAGCCGCTGCCATAGGACCCAAGAAGGTCATGCTGGTCCCCATCGAGGGAGCAGGGCATGGGGGGGCAGAATTCACGTCATCATCAAATATAAAACTCGTGATTGATTTTTTAAATGCAAGTTTGATATTGGGCGGAAGCTTCAGGTAGGGGGGAAACTGGCGATAACAAGTCTTATGTTTACTACAGTTTAAAACAATGGAAGGATCGACTCTTAAACTTGCGTTCATGATCTTTTTCGGAGCGCTGTTCGCCGGGGGCATAGTATACCGCACAGCTTATCGCTGGCGGAACCTGGTCCCGAAGATCTCCGGTCCCGTGCGGGCAGCGGCGGCCGTGACGCTGGGCTGCCTGGCCTCCCTGCTGCTTCTGATAGCGATCCTGCGGGCGATAGGTATGCCGCAGCGGGCCCCCCGGTTCATCAAGGACGCGGCGCTTATTCTCTTCCCGGTCAGCTCACATCCGCGAATAGGCAGGCACTGATATATACTTTCCCCGTTAATAGGGATCAGCATATGAAGACCGCGGTTAAACTTGTCGGAATTACCAAGAAGGCGATCCGGTATTCTATCCCGTCCATCGGCATACTGAATGACAAGTTCCTGGACGGCCTTGACTGGCCGGCGGATAAGGAAATGGTAACGTTCATGTTCCCGAGGAAAGCCATAAAGGCCGGCGAGCCGGTAAAGGATATGGTGTCCGCGGGGAGTTATGTCTGCCGGACCACCTGGCTGGTGCATAAGAAGAAAATACGCCTTGGGAAGCCGGCAGGCTTTGCTGGCGGGCTGGCCCTTGTTCCATTCAAGGACCGCGCTGAGCATATGCGCTTTGAACGGGCCGTTGATGAAAAATATTTTCGGAAACCGTTCAAAAAGTACCTGGACCCCAGCTACCGGGCTGAGGCTGAGGATTATTATAAGAACTGCCTGCCTCAAAGCCAGGCGATAAGCGTGCGGAAAGAGGGGCGGGTAGTGGCGATGGTTACCCTGGCCAAAATAACGACCGCGAGCCGGCTTTTAAAGCCGCTGCATTGGGTTACCTGGATCTGGGTGGATCCCCGGCTTTCCGCGCAGCAACGGCAGACCACCCATTATCTGCTGCGGGGCTGGCTGCGCGAGAGCAGCAGCCGCTATATAGGGGCTACCGTGCACGCCGTTAATGTCAGGTCCCAGAAATGGTTCCTGAAAGCCGGCTTCAGGCCGGTAAGGGTTTTCTTCTCGCGGCGCCGGGGCTAGTGTCTTTTATAAAACGGGGACGCTGCACGATAACTCGATAACTTTCTTGTAAACAGTAACTATATGTAGCGGGAGAAGAATAATTAAGTTGTCGTGCGGCGTCCCTAAATTCGCACCCGTTATTGCTTTTTGTCATGGGTCCAAAGACTTCGCGCGAATAGGTCCATTGACCGTGTCGGGGCCAGGCCGGCAAATGATAACGTATCCCTAACTAAACAGTTTGGGAGGTAAAATTCTGATGAAGAAAATATTAGTAATGATGGCGGTAGTTCTGGCCTCCGGCGCCGTGGCCCTGAAAGCCGCGGATACGGATGCCACAGGATCAGCGCTCAAAGATCTGCAGGACACCCTTGGCGTCACGACGAAGGGCGGCCCCGGCGGGCCCGGCGGCCACTTCGGCCCCGGCGGCGATCACGGCGGCCCCGGCGGCAATCACGGCGGCCCCGGCGACCATGGCGGCTTCAACCCGAATCCCCCGGCTCCTTTTAACCCGGGCGGACACGGCGACCACGGCGGTCCTGGGCCTCAGCCCGGCCCGTGGCATCCGCAGCCCGGCCCTCAGCCCGGCCCGCATCCCGATCCCTGGCATCCCGGCCCCGGCCCCCAGCCCGGCCCGTGGCATCCGCAGCCCGGCCCGCATCCCGATCCCTGGCATCCCGGCCCTGGCCCCCAGCCTTTCCCGCCTAATCCGTACCCGCCTTTCCCGCCTAACCCGTATCCGCCTGCTCCGCAGCCGTATCCGGCCTACGGTGTGACCGTGTACCAGCACTCCAACTTCGGCGGCTATGCCGTGCTGCTGGAACCCGGCGCTTACAGCCTGGCGGCCCTTCAGATGCGCGGTATGCGCAATGACGACATCTCTTCGGTGAGCGTGCCCTATGGCTATAGGGTGACGTTCTTCGCGGACGACAACTTCATGGGCATGAGCTGGACCGAGACCAGGGACAACTATAACTTCTCCGACAGCGGTTATAACGACATCGTGACGTCCATAGTTGTATACGGCCCCGGCCACTAAGAAGTTCCGCAGTTAGAATAAAAAAGCTCCCCCGGTTACGCCGGGGGAGTTTTTTGTGTGGAGAGGGAGGGGACGTATTTGACTTTTTTACTATTTATCAACAGTGCCTGCGAAATCGTTGCAAATAATCAAATAGTCAAATACGTCCCCTCTTCGCCCCTCTTCGCCGCGCCTTATGTTCGCTGCATTTAAAGTCGGAGCGGTTTTCTTTCATTCCGAGAAGCTTCTCGGCGCAGACAGGGCACATTAAAATTAAAAGGAACTGTTCTGTATGCGGCTAAGGGCCTGCGTATCGGCGGCGTTGGGCTGCGCCTGCACGGCTGCGGAAACAGGGGAGGCGGCTGACACGCTTTGGGCCGGCGTGCCCAGCGCTGTCTGTACCGCGGTAGCCAGGACGTTCACCCACCAGAAAATACCGCTGCCGTAACCTGCCAGGTCCGGGTAGCGGCTGGGGACATCCGGGAAATGGAAGAATCCGACTATGGGTTTTTTGGGGAGCCTTGGCGCCGGCAGGGAGATCTTGTATCCTGTCGTCCTGTTGCCGGCCAGTCTGGTAGGCAGCTCATACTGGGTAGCATGCAGCGCGAGGAAGGTGATATTGTTGCAGAGATAGTCGTTGTTGGGGCTTTGGGCCGCCGGGCCTGAAACGATGTAGCCCAGGTAAGAAATTGTTTTAGCGGTGGCGGCGGCCAGCGCGGCGCCGTTCCACGTGGTCTTAATTTCCTTGCCGGCCGGGTAATCCTCCAGCAGCCAGTTGGACTCGGGCCTGTTGCCGTAGTTCTTTTCGCCGCTGGACTTATAGCCCTCGCCGTTGGAAGCGCTGTTGACAGCGGCTCCTTCGAAGGTGGCTTGCGGGGCCCCGCCGCCGGTCATCATTATCATCTCGGGCTTGAAACGGCTGGTTTCATAAATAAGAATCCCGGCGGCCAGGTCCCAGGTTACGTCCAGCACCATGAAGCACACGTTATAGTCTTCGCCGTTCAGCACCATTTTGCGGGTGGAAACTATGGCCCCGTTGGAAAAGGCCTGCGGGTTCATGCGGGGGGAGTAAACGTATTTTTTCGCGGCCCTGGCGGTTTGGAAATACTTATACTGGCCGGGCCAGAAATCATTATCGGCCATGGCGCTTACCACTTCGCCGGAAATATTATAATTGCGCCCGGCGAAAAGGCCGTAACCCGTAACTATCACGCGCTTGCCGGCGCCGAGAGCGCTGCAGGCCCCGGAGGGATTAGCCGTCTTATACGCGGCAAAGGTATCCGAAACAGCCTTGTTGCCCTCTTCGCCGAGGTCGGTTTCCAGGGCGCGCGCGGCGGGCGGGCCGCCCATGGCAGCGGCGGCAAGGAGCAGGGCCGCGCACAAGGCGGGGGCCGCTCTTACCGTGGGGGGATATTTCATAAAGCTCTTGTTGTCGAATGCTGACAATTATAGTATAACAGCGCCCCCTTGACATGTCAAGTGATGCCGCAAAAGACATATGGTTCATCAATGCGACACACGGAGTTGTCTTCAATTATCGGGTGGTAAATACCGTCCACAACGGTTTAACCGCAGGAGCCGCCGGATATTTCTAAAGATTTTAATAGTAAAATCATAATATGTTCAGCAAAACAACTCTTCTGCTCGTCTTTTTGCCGGCCGGGATGTTCGTGCTGCTCGCCTACGCGCTGTACTATATCATAGGCAGCAAGTCGGAGGTGGAGAAGCTGCGGCGCGAGTACGCCGCCAGCGTGGAAACCGAACAAGAGGCGCAGCGCATGCTCAGACGGACGCGCCGGATGTTCATTATCTGGGTAGTGTCCGTGGTCCTGCACCGCCTGTTTATATTATATTGGGGCGGGACCGCGGGGCTGGGTGAATTAATCTGGTGTCTGGACCCGTGGGGCTTCTTGCCCAGCCTGTTTATCGGTGCTGCCTACACCAAATATGCCGGTGTGGTCTGGCCTAACGGCGATCTGGAGAAGTTTTACAAGGTCGCTTCGCTCATTATCGACGCGTTGATAGTTTATATTCTCTGGCTCTGGACACGGTACGCCTTTGAACGACCGGAAACAGAGCCAGGCGATAAAAATTGAAAGCGGGATAGCGGAATTCGCGTTCAAGCCGTATAAGGCGCTTTTGCAGGGTAAGCGGTAACAGGCCTTATGTTTACCACAGTTTATGCTGACTGCCAGTTCCGGTTCTATTTGAAACCCGAAGGGCGGACAACGGAGCCTTACTTATGCGCAAAATTCTCCTGCTTGGCTTCGCTTTAACGTTACCCGCCGGCGCCGTTTGGTCAATAGAAAGCGGCGCGGCCCTTGTGCGAAAGGCCGACAAGATATGTGAAGCCTGGGTTCCGGTGCCTGCCAAGGGCCCCGTGGAGATGAAAGCCGGTTTTGCCGACTACTGTTCCGTTTTCCTGGAGATAGACTCCGAACTGCTGCGGCGCACAAAGAGTTCGGACATCCTCAAGATCAAAGAAGGCCTGGAAGCCGTCGCCGAGCTGATAGTTGCGGGAGACACGCCCTCCGTGACGGATGCGGAAAAACTTTGCGCCCTGCGGGTCCCGGCGGGTTCCAAGCCGCCAGCGGCCGGCCCCTTTGCCCGGGCTGCGAAACAAATGAAGGAGACCTGCGCCGGCCTTGCCGACGCTAAAAGCCTGGTAAAAGACCAGGCAAACTGGGCGCCGCGGCCGGCGGAGTATTACCAGAACCTTGCCGCGGTCAGGACCGCCGCCTCGGGCGTAGTGATCTCCGAAAAAGTGTGGCTGCTCGTCCAGAAAATGAACGGCTCGAAGACCCGGGCCAAGCCAACAGGGAACTAGCGGCCGGCTTTCATGGGCCGGAGCACCAGGGCGGCCCGGGTTTTTTGACCAGGAACAGCGGCTAAGCGCTCACCAGTAACCATCATATCCATGATGCGGGTTTTCCCGGCAGAGCCGCAGTATCTCCCTCACGGACAGCGAAGTGGTTTGAGAAGCGCTTTTAAAGCAATCGGCGGGGTCCGTGTTCCTCGCGTATTTGCATAATCTTATTATGCTGGCGCCATCCGCCAGTGATGTCGTATTGGCGGCTTTTTTAAAGCAATCGGCCGGTCCCGTGTTTTCCGCCCCTCTGCATAATTCAATTATGCTGGCCGCACTCGCAAGCGACGTCGTATTGGCGGCTTGTCTGTAGCACTCGGCAGGTCCCGCGCTGTCCGCCCCTCTGCATAATTCCATGCAGCTGCTTCCTGAAAGCCCTGTCGAATTGACGGCCGTGTTGTAGCAGGCCAGCCCCGGAGGTATGACCGCTTTCCCCGGGAAGGTTTCGGTCACGGCGGCTAAGCCGGTCCCGAGGGCGAACGGGTCCTTCTCGACAATAAGCAGTACGCCGTATTTGAACAGTTCGTTGCCGCGCGCCGCCAGTTCGGCCTCCAGCTTTTTGGCCACTACGGCATTGCCGCCGCTGCCGCCCACGTCTATGCGCAGCTGCTCGCCGTCCTTTTTGATCCAGACCGGCTTGCCGTACGCCAGCGAAATATCCTGGGCGCAGGGCTGAAGCAGTTTTACGGCCTGGGTCAGCGAAGGGCGTTTAAGCACGTACTCCCTGCTGTCTACTACGGCGCAGGAATTAACTCCCATAAAGGCGGCCGGTCCGGCCCTGTCCGGCTGGGCGGCGGCCGGCACCGTTACGGCCTTCAGCTCCTTAGTAAACTCAGCGGGTTCCAGCCCCGCGAACTCTCCGCATATGCCGTTAACAGCGGCCGCGCCCATCAGCGCCGCCGCCAAGCCCGCCAGTAAGTTGAACTTGTTCCGCTTTTTATTCATGATCAATGTCCCCTTTCCTTAATTTGCTGTCGTATGTTTTGCCGTTCTCAACGCTGCCTGTTATAAGTTTACCCGGTACGGCGCCGGTCCGCCTGAGGCCTAAGAACCTGGCCGGCCGCATCTTTAGCCTGTAATAAACACATTATCTTTTACCGTCTCTTTACCGAACCGGCAGCAATGCGCGGGAGGGGCGTTAAAAATTCCATACAACTGCACCGGAAAGGACACTTGACAGCGGACAGAAGCGGAGGTAGAATATTACATCGGGGAATTGCCCGGGAACCGGAACAGGTATGACTATACATAAAAGATACGCGTTGGGCGCCGCGCTGGCGGTCATAGCGGCAGCCGCGTATGCGGGCGGCTTCCGCAGGGATATCCCGGCGGACCTGAGGGACGCGCCCAGGGCGTACGAAGAACTGCCGAATTATTCCGGCCCGTCCGGCATCCCTCCGCCTCTGCCTTCGCCCGCGCCTCCGTCTTTTCCCGCCGAGCGCCTTGCGGAGGCCCGCAGACACGGCGCCTATGGCATCGCCATAAACTCCGGCGTCCCGGACTACTATTTGAGAACCCTGCTGCTCGATCTGGACTTCCTTGGCGACATACGCCCGAACAACGCTGGGCCGACAAGATTACACGCCAAAATATTCGGCCAGGTACATGGCGCCGACTATCTGCGCTACTTGAAAGCCGGCGTGAGGGAAATCCGTATGGAGGGGGATAATGAGGAATTCATGGCCGGAGTCTATGATCGGCAGCCGTCGGTGATCGTTCTCACGCCAAAATTATTCCTCGAACCGGAAATAGGGCGCATCGCTTCATATATCCATGAGAACAGGCATACCGGAAAACTTAAAGGCAGCTGGGCTCATGTCAAATGTCCTGACGATTTTAAAATTAAGGCCTACCGCGGGAAATTTATCTGCGACAATACAGTGCTGGGCGCCTATGGGGCAGAATGTATCATGCTGAAGAACATCCATAAGGGTTGCGCCAACTGCGGCGGTAAAATACGCATGGACGCCGAGCTTTACTTCCAGGACACCTGCGACCGCATACTTACCACCGAAGCGCAGACCGCCCTGTGGGAGGATATCGGCAGGTATTCAGTGAACGGCAATAGCTATGGAAGCTTTATGCCGGGCAGGTAAGCCGCGCCTTTCCGGGCGGGCCGATCGACCACATGAAAATATTTTTTGCGGCCGCGCTGCTGCTGCTCCTGGCGTTCCTGGCCTTTCGCGGGTTCCGCCCCTCTCCAAAGACCGGCCTTTCCGCTTTCGCTCCGCTTCCGCCTGTGCCCGCGCATGCAGGGGGCAGGGCCCCGGCAGGTCCGGCGGGCGGGCCTGCCGCTGTAAAGCCGGCCCCCGCGCCCGCCTACACGCTTTCCGCCGGTGCCCCGGCGTCGGCCGCCGATACCGCGGTCGGGCGGACGGCCGCTATCGCTCAGCCCCCGGCCTTAAATGCGGCGGCCAAGCTGGACATGTTAAAGGAGATACTCCGGTCCGGGAACGACAATGACCCAAGGCTGGACAGCGCTTTCAATGACCTGTCGCCCCAGGCAAAGGGCCTTTTTCGGCAGAAATATCAGCAGCTTCCGGCTGAAGAGCGCAATGAGCGCGGGACTATAATTTATCTGCTGGGCAGGAACCTGCGCTCCGCCGAGGACTGGGAGTTCCTGCATACCGTGGTGAACGAGCAGCCTTGTCTGAGCCTGGCGGATTGTTCCAAAGAAACGAGGGCCGTTCCCGACGGGCATCTTTCTATCACTTTGGCTTATCCCGCCCTGGTCGCCTTGAAACAGGCAGAAAGAACGCTGAATGAAAGCCGTGCAGCGGGCCGCCGGGACGAGGCTTCCCGGCAGGCGCTTAGGTTGATAGGCGCCGCGAAGAACTCCGGCCAGAAGACAATTTCCGATATGGCGGCCGAGTTGGAGCGCCAGTTCCGCTTCCCGCAGCGCTAAGGTACTTGGCGCCCCCGGAAGTAATAGAACCCGCCCGGCCTACGACTGAAATATACACTTAAAATTCCGTGACGCCGGGCGGCCGGCGGCGCTTTTTAAAATTGCGGCGAAGGCCTCCGCTGCCTTTTGCTTCTTTTCACCTCAGTCCCGCGGGATCATCTGGTAGATACCGGCGTCCATGGAATAGATGGCGGAGTCCTTCAGGTCTTCCTCGCTGTTGCTGTAGATGGACGCCAGATTTATCCCCTTTAAAAGGTGTTCCCGGTAGATGGCCAGGTTCGCCTTCGACATGCGGACGATAATTCTCCGCCCGTCCACGCGCTTGGAACCCGCATGCCACTTCATCGCATGAGCGCGCAGGGCGGCCTTGATGGACGCCGTGGCCGGAGTTGCCGGCAGCAGCTCCACCAGTTTTTTCGCGAACAGCCCCTGCACCTTGTCCCCGGAAAGGTCGGCCAGCCCCGCGGCGGCCAGCGCCTTTACCGCCTTCTTTACCGCGTCAGGTTTGAACCCGGTAGCGTCCGCTAATTCTCTTACCGTTACACGGCCCGCGGTATTGAAAAGGAAGTACTGGCAAATATACGTCACCAGGTCGCGCGCGCATACCCGCCATTGTTCTGTGGTCAGTTGTACCCTGCGCTGAGCCACAGCCTGCTGTACCGCGGCTTCGGCCAGCTCCCGGCTGGGGAGGTCAGCGGCGGCGGGGGCCGTGGTGGCCAGGGCCTGCACCAGCTCATCGGAACCCGACAGCGCCTTGAAATACGCCCGTATCAGCTCCCGGGCCTTGGGGGAATTCAGCTCAATGCCCATCGCGGCCATGATCGACTTAAGGCGCCAGTTCCGGGGCAGTTTTTTCCCGCGCTCCATATCCCAATAGCTTACGAAGGCAAGTCCCAGGCCTTTGCTGCCGCCTACGGCTTTAAAGAACTGGTGCGCGCTGGGAAAGCCCTGCTCTTTCCTGATCCTGGCCAGGACGCTGCTGAACGCTTTGTTTTGATTCGGTGACATGCCAGTATTCTACTATATCGTTTAGCCAAAAGCTAAGCGGAAGGCGGTTTTGATTAGCTTTCCCTCCTGGGTTAAAAAACACGGTTTTCAAAGTCTTTGGCCTCAGGAACTACGGCGCCAGACAGGGTAAACTTTAATAAGGAAGTTCGGAACGCGGCGGGCGGAGCCCGGCAGAAAAAAAGCAAATGCGGTGCATAAATAAAAGGAGAACAAATAACATGAAAAATACTAATTCAGTCAGCGGTTACGTTTCACTGGCGGTCATGGCCGCCGTTCTTACCGTGGCTGCCGGCGTCGGCAGCGCGCGCGCCGCGGACAACGCGCCCGGCAGCGCTCTGACGCAGCTGCTGGGCGCCAGGACCGCCGCTGTTCCCGCAAGCGTTCCCGCCTCCATGCCGGCCGCCCGCGGCTACGGAGAACACGATGCCCATAACGGCCATGACTATGACGACAATAACAACCACCATGGGCACGACAATGACGGGGACGACCACGGCGGCGGCTGGTACCCCCAGTCGCATTTTGAGAACAGCGGCTGCAAGGACATAGAGTTCACGGGCCCGGGCGCGAATTCCTGGAAAGGAAGCATCTTCGCGGAGGAGAGCGGGCGCTGCCGCCCCAGCGGCGGGGGGGCCGGCGCGATGGAGTGCCAGGTACAGGACAGCTATGACCGCGAGGTTTCCGTGACCATAGGGGCGCGGGACCTGAAACCCAGCGAAACCGAGGTTCTTAAGGTCTGCATTTCCAAGTTCAGCGCCAAAGCCGATCTGAAAGGAATGTTTTACGAATATACAGTGAACGCCAATGATTCCGACGGCGGCGTTTTCGACGGCGCGCATTCCGAACTGTTCCTGACGCCCGGCGTCAGAAAGCCTACGCCCCCGCTTTCGAAAGAGGTGGCCTTCTCCGTAGCGCCTAACGCCGCGGGGAACCTGATGCTGACCGTGACGGACGGCGCGGCCGCCGATTTCGGCGGGGAGATAGTGATAACCGTGGACAACTTCACCGACATCGGGCTCAACCGCACTTTCAGGATCGCGCCCACCTACCAGCTGAAGCTGCTGGAAGTCAGCCGGCCGGGCAGCTATACGCTGTACTTCTCCTATATGCGTTTCTGGGGAAGCCACCACAGCGAGATGGTACGCCTTAACAAAACCTTCGAGGTCAAATAAGGGGCCGGCGGGGGCTTTAACGGATAGGAAGTTTCAACGCCGCTGGGTAAGCAGCGGCAAGTATAAAAAAACACGACGGTAATTATAAGGAGAACAAATAGTATGAAAAGCAACAATTCGGTTCGCGGGTACGTTTCACTGGCGGTGATGGTGGCGGTTGTGGTTCTTTCCGCGGGACGGCCCGCTTCGGCGGAGGTTAATTTCGGCAAAGTGGATGTAGGGGGCTTTATTAAGGAAGCCGCCGCTGCCAAAGTTGCCGCGCCGGCCGCTGCCGCCAAAGGGCTCACCGATATAACGCGCGATTGCAGGAAAGTAACTTTCGGCGCTGAAGACCAGTTGGCCTCGGCGGTGGTGCCGCTGCGCAGCCGGGAAACCGGGCAGGATTGTATAAACTACGGTTATCCTGTGGGGCAGATCTGTACGCCTACCTTCAAGGACTACACGGCGAACGCCCAGATAGTAGTTACCGCTCCCCGCGAACTTAAGCCGGGGCAGAAAGAAGTGTTCGAAGTGTGCCTGTGGGGCTCGTTCCTGGATATGCGGCCGGTTTCGACCGTCTATAAATACTCGGTGAACCGGGTGCTGGACGTGTTCCAGATAACGCCAAAGGGCCAGGTTCAGGCGGAGACCGCCAAGAGCGCCGAAGAGCAGTGTCTGCTGGCCATGGACACCCCGAACAGCTGCATTTACCAGTGCAACGACGGGTCTTTCCTGTCCAAGCCCAACCCGTTCCCGGGCATGAGCACTGGGATCCCGTTCCACGGCTGCCGCCCCTCGACGCCCAAGTTCTAAGCGGCGGGTTTATTTTGCGCGGCCCTGTGGGGGGAGAGGACGCTGCACGATAACTCGATAACGCGGGATAAGAATAATCGAGATGGCGTGTAGCGTCCCCAATTTTCCACTAAAGAAGAGGCGGAGCGAACGCTCCGCCTCTCCTTACCCGCCTGATCCGTCTGCCGGAACTAATTCCAGAGGTAGAAATAAGCCTCGCCGCTCTCGTCACCCCAGACGGCGCTCTTAACCCGCCCCACTATGAACTTGGCCCCGCCGTTATGGCCCAGCCGGAACTCCACGCTTATGGTCTTTTCAGCGGCTCCCGAAGAAGTCGCCTTCAGTTCGGTCGCCGCCGCCGGAGAAGAAGCCTCTCTGTAGCCGTCGTATTCTTTTATCGAAACGTCTCCGATAAACACGATATACCGATAGCCCAGGACTTTCGACTCCCAGAGCGGGCCTACGGCAGGCTCTTTATTAACTTCGGGATAAACTGAGATATCCTCCGTGTTTTCCCCGACCAGCGTGCCGTGATGCTGCCGTGAATTAGCCACTTCACCGGGTGTGAGAGCTTTGCCGGCCTCGAACATATTCTTAAGAACGCTCTTCCGCTCGGCCTCGGAAGCCCCTTTCGTCAGGCCGACAGGCGCGGCCGCAGCTGCCGCCGGCACAATTATCGCCGAACCGTCCTTGGTCATCCCCAGTTGGCCGCCCGCGGTCTTCGCGTAAGCCCCGCCGGCCATCCCCACCAGTACCGCCACAAAAAGTATGCTCTTGGTATTCATTACGTTTGTCCTCCTGAGTTTTAGTCTGTGCCGCAACTTCATGACTATAGTTTACCTCTCCTTCGCGGCGCCGGCCTGAGCTCAAGGGCCCCGAATCTCCGGAAACAAGTACTATAAGTTGAACGGACAGCTTTACCATATCTTTACCGAAACTCCGTTCGTTTCACGCCTTCTTTCAGCTCAAGTACATGGATAATCACCCGGAGGTCCCCTGCCAATCTGCTTGCTTTCAACAAGTGCCGGAAAACGGCTCCCTCCGCGTTCTTGCGGATATCTTGCGCAGAATGCTATTTTATAGCCTGCGGCAACTTAAAGAACATCCGGATATAAGGTACTGCCATGAAAAAAACTGTCAAATACGCGGTAATCTCTGTTCTGGCGCTGGCGGGGCTGGCGGCAGCCGGGTTGATGGTGATCGTGCCGGAGATCCCGCGCGGCATGCTGAACTATGCCAGGGAGAAGTTCCAGAAGCCGGTTCCCGCGGAACAGAACCTTACGCGCATCGAGGCATATAATTTCGTGCCCGGGGCCAAACTGGAGGACAGGATAACCGTGATACCGCCGGCACTGCTCGGCAATTACAAGGACTGTGACAAGGCCCCGGAGTACGAAGCCTACGCGCCGACCGCCGCGGACAAAGCGCTGGTGATGGAATACCTGGGCCTGCTCCCTGAACTCTACCGGAAAACGCTGGAAGAGCGCTGCCTGGGCATTTTCTTCGTGAAAAATTTCAAGGGCAACGGCGTCACCTCCTGGGTTACCGACGCTAAAGATAATGTTTTCTTCCACATCACGCTGAACCCGGCCGGGCTTACCGACGATATTTCAACCACGCTCAGCGGCCGCGAGAACAGCTGTTTCATACCGCAGGCGCCGGGCAGGATAACCGTGAACGCCGGGACGAAATACAAAGGCCTTCTTTACAGCCTTTTCCACGAGGCCACGCACGGCGTGGATTACGTAAAAGGCATAACCCCCTGGGCGGACGACACCATGCCCGTAAGCCTCAGGCCCAAAAAGCCCGGATCCGACAGTTTTTTCAGCATAGTATGGGAATACTACAACCTCCCCAGGAAGGAGGAGGACTATAACCTGAGGCGGCAAATAACCTTCTACGGGCTGGGCGGCGGGCCGAAGCTGACTTTCGGTAAAGCGCTCCTGGTCTACACCGGGCTCAGCCGCAGCTCGTTCGCCTCCCTTTACGGCTCCATGAGCTGGGCGGAAGACCTTGCGGAGCTGGCTACCATGTACATGCTCACCGCTAAGCTTGGGCAGCCCTACAGAATAACCGTAACCGGGTTGGAGGGCGGGCCGTTCTTCCTTGAGCCCATGGGGTCGCCGAAGGTTTCTGCGCGCGCGGCCGCTCTGATGGCGGAGCTGGACTCCACCGGCGTCCTTGACGAGCTGGAGGCCAAGGGGAAGGAATTAGACGAAAAGAGCGCGGCCCTGCGGGCCCGCTTAAAAGAACTTAACGCCATTCTGGAAAAGTCCAAGAAAGAAAAGAAGACGCCCTGACAGAACAGTTCCCGCGCCGGCGCTTTTAACGGCAACGACGCGTTTGTCAGGGTTTCAGAAGCTTCGCGGTCCCGTCTGAAGAAATGGTGTGGACCGTCGCGGGTGACGCTTTGGCAAGTTCCGCGGGCTCGGTGAAAACCAGCAGTTCGCCGGGATTAGAGCCGGCGTCGGGCGACATCCCATTGTCTATCTTTATTATGCGCCGGTCACCGGAAATGCCGTTGCGTCCTTCGATGTTGAGAGCCTTTGTGCGGTGGCCGAAAACCACCCCGAACAGGCCGTTATCGGAAAGCCGTCTTTCAAGATCATTCCGGCCGGCGGCGGTGGCCCACCAGTCGTCGCTTTCAAGCACTGAATCAGGGCCCAGAAGGAATTTCGCTCCGTAATCCCCGCTCTGGACCACAGCGGCGGCCTTGGCGGTAAAATGCTCCCAGGTATTGTCCGGCAGCAAGCCGGAATGGCAGAACAGCCATTTCCCTACGCGCGCCGCCACCGGCATTGAGTAGATAAAATCCGCGCGGGGATACCCCGGGCGCGTGAATTCTCTCAGCTGCATCCCTTTTTCCTTAAGTTCCTCGCGGAATTCGTTGGTCTTGCCGCTTCCCTTCGCGTCAAAGAGGAGTTCTGCCTCGTGGTTGCCAAGAAGATGTATAACGCGGCCGCCGAACGCGGGAGCCTGCCTGGACAATGACATCCATAGATCTATGGTGTCCACGGAGTCCGGACCTTTGTTTATGGAATCGCCCGTAACTATCAGCAGGGTGTTGCCGGCCGCCCATTTATTCCCGCTGTCTATAACCTTGGCATTCCTTAAAAGGGTAACAAGGGGCTCATACATGCCGTGAACGTCGCTGATCACAGCCACCCAGCCGTACTTGCCCGGGGAATCCACCTCCGCCACTCCGGGGTTAACGGCGGCGGCGAGCGGAGAGGGAAGCGTCCCCAACGATAGAACACAAGCCGCAGCTAAAATAATTTTGGAGGAAACGCGGTTAAGGGCCATAAACATAGCGTGGAATCAGACCATCCTTCTTATGCGATGCTTCGTAGAGTATATTATATCCCCGTTCATGAATATTTTCATGGGGCTTTCGGCCCAGAGCAGCTCCGTTTTCGGGCCCGATCGTTGCCAAAAGCCCGGGGACTACTCACGGGAGAGCGGGATAGGGGCGGAATTCAATAAGGCCGCGGTACCCTTCCCGGACTTGCTCCCGGGCCGCCTGCCTGGCGCGCATTTTTTAAGTCTATCCGATCATCTGCCCCGAATGCGAACCGGGAATGAGGCCGGCTGCGGTTATCCTGTCCGCCCCGAGGGGTTGAAAGTGGCCGGCCCGGGGGCTATACTATGGGTGCAGTAATGCCCGGGGTCTGATATCGTTGCTTTTATGAAAAGAGTCCTCTTGCTCCTGTGTCTATTCCTCCTGCCGGCGGCCGCTTACGCGGGACCGTCCGGCGTGGATGCGAACGGGATAAAGGAAAGCGTCAGGGCGGCCGGCGAAGACATCGCCGCCCGCCTTGCCGCAGCGGAAGCAGGGTACCGCCGGCTTATCTCCTCGACCGCGGTGGACGCCGCCGCTTATGCCGAATACCGCGGCGGGCTGGCCGGAACCGGCGAGGCCGTAAAGGTGCTTTCCGGGCACGTGAAAAGCTTCTCCGGGTTCATGGCCGGGCTGGAAAGGACCGATCCAAAGCCGGACGACATTGAAAGTCTGCGTGCCCTTAATACCTACGCCGAAGAGCGCAAGGAGGCCGCAGAGGCGCGCTACGCCGAGGCGCTGCGCAAACTGGACCAGCTTGATATAAGAATAAAAGCGCGTGCGGCCGCTTACGCCCGGGCCTTAGGCCTGAACCTGGACCCTGCCGCGGCGGAAAAGGAAAAACAGCGCCAGCTCAAAGCCGCGCAGGCGGCCCGCGACATGGGCAATAAGGAAAGGGAACTGGACGCGATAATGCAGTTCTCCGGGCTGGACCCGCAGAAAGGCGCGGAGATGATGGGGCAGTTCTTCGACGGCCTTTCCCCGGCCGAGCGCGGGGTCTTTTCAGAGCAGCTGAAGGCCGGGGCGCCGGCCGTGACTAAAGGCCCTCAGCAGGCCCCGCCTTCCGGCGGACCGGCACCCAAGCCGCTCTACAGGCCTATGGGCGCCGTGGTGCCTGACATGTCCGGCGCGCAGGCCGCCGCCGGCGCTGCCGCCGCGCAGCCGGTAAAGAAAAGCAAGCCGCTGTTCACCGGCAACGACCTCAGCCTGGGCCTGTGGTCGGCCGTGGATAAATTTTCCCCGGCAACGGCGGCCCCGCACCTGCGCGAGGCGAAACTGACCGCCGCCGCCGACGCGAAGACCGACTGGCTGGACAAGAAGCGGCAGGATTTCCTGGCCCTGGCGGCCGGGGCCAAAGACGAAGAAGAGCGGGCGGGCCACCAGCGCACCGCCGCCAGGATCGACGGGCTGCTGGCGAAAAAGAACGCCATTTCCGGTGTTGACGGCGTGGACCAGCGCTCGGCCGCGCTCGGGGAATGGAACACCTCCGTCTCGCGGCTGATGGACGGGTCACTGGAGGGCACGTCGGAAAAGGCCCTGGTGGACCGCAAGGCCGCTCTGGACGCGGAATACGCCGGCCTTAAGACCGACGAGGAGCGCGCCAGGTGGATAAAAGAGCGCGGCGGGGAGTACGACGAGTCCGGCAGGAAACTGGCCGCCTTCTATTTAAACAACCCCGAATACCTCAAAGCCCGCAGGACCGAAGCGGACGCGCAGCTGTTCATGCGGTCCAACATGGCCAATTTCAAGGACGGCACCGAGTTTACCTCCGACGAGCTGGGGCTGAAGCTGCCGCCGGGGCAGAAGGTGAGCATCGGCAGCCTGAAGGACGGCGTCAGGGGGATCTCCTATACGGACAAGAACGGGCTTTCGCATTTCCAGAGCTTCGACGATACTGTGCGCGTCAACGAGGTGGCGGACCCGTCCGGCGAGAAGCATGTAGTAGAAGTACGCCTGGCCGGCGACGGCACCGTCAATACCGCGGAGCGCCTGGCGGACGGCAGGCTCTTCAGGACCGAGCAGAAGAAACCCGACGGCTCGATAACGGCGGAGGTTTACGGCGCCGACGGCAAAGCCGTGGCCTCCAGGCTTACGAAGCCCGACGGCTCCACCGTGGAGGCGCTGGTGCTGGAGAAGGAGGGCGTAAAGCGGCTGATCTACACCGACCCGAAGGGCGCCGCCACTTACGAGGTGTCGTCGCTGGCCGGCCATGACGGCTACCCGAAGCAGAGCGGCAGGATAGTGAACGGCGTCATGGTGATGGACCGGCTGGACCTCGATCCGGCTACGGCGAAGGTGAGGACCGGCGAGAACCTGTTCGAAACGCGCGCGGGCGGGAAGGTTACCGGCGCGGAAGTGGATATGGAGGCCATAAAGCGCCTGCCCGAGGCGGAGCGCGCGGCGGCCATCCGGGCCGCGGCGGCCGCGCTGGGCGGCGGGGACCGGAACAAGGCCGGCCCGCTGTACCAGTTTATGGCGCAGGCCGCCAGGCAGGGCGGGCCCGGCGCGAAGATGGACTTTGTCGCCGTAACCGACGAGAAGGGCAGCCCGCTTTACCTGGCCACGATAATATCCGCCAACGGCTCCAGGAAGCAGGTGCTGGGCCAGTGGGACAAGCTTTCCAGGGCCGAGGCGGTTGGGCTCCCCAGCGACGTGGGCCTGAACATCAGCGTGCGCTGCGGCGCTACGGGCGAGGACATCAGCAAGCGCAATTACCTGAAGCTGTTCAGGTTCAACGGCGACAACATCACGGACCGCTACGGCTCGGAGGGCCGCGTTACCGGCAACTGGTTCGTGGGCTACGGCGCGGAGGCCGACAACTTCATCCACCGCAGCTATTCCGGCACTAACAGGGACTTCAAGACCATCAAGACCGGCACCGAGGAGCTCTACACCAGCCCCACCATCTTCGGCCACGCCGGCAACGCCATCGGGACCCTGGGCAAGGGCGCCGTGCAGCTGACCGGCTCGGCCCTGGCCGTGGCCGGCGCCGGCACGGTGGGCTGGGCCGACAAGGACCTGCAGGCGGAATTCCTGGAGCGCGCCAAGTCCAACTTTTACGGCAACGACGTCAGCCGCGCGCTGGGCAGGGATTACATCGGCGGCCGCTACGAGGAAGGCTACGCCAGGCTGGACGTAAAGGAAGACAGGAACATACAGAACGTAGGCCGGGAGATGGCCTCGATGGGCCAGCCCACGCTGGGCGCGGTGCTGCAGGGCGGCGTGAATTTTTCCAACGGCGTGGCCACCACGCTGATCACGGCGCCGCTGGGCGGGCCGCTGGCCGGCGCCCTGGGCAAAACGGGCACGGTGGGCGCCACGGTGGCCAACGCGGCCGGGAAGGGCTACGGCGCCTACAAGGGCGTGAAAGGCGTTTATGATACCGGGGCTTCCGGGGTGGAGTTCGTGCAGGCCTACCGGGCCTTCGACGAGAACGACCCCGCCAGCAAGGAGCGCTATTACGCCGCCATCACGGACCTGACCGCCAAGGGCCTGAACGCCCCGAAGACCGTAAGCGGCGCCTTCAAACTGGCCGCTACAGCAAAGGAAGTCAAAGGGGTTCTTACGGCCAGGGGCCCGTCCCCGATACTCGGGGCCGACGGTAAACCCTACCAGGCGCCGCCGGAAGAGCTCAGCGACTTCAGGAAGTTCATGCTCGGCAAGAACGAGCCCGGCGTGCTGACGAGGGTGATGACGAAAGACATCAGCAGGGGGCTGGACCCGAAGATAAATCTCGATCTGTCCAATAACCCGGTCTCCAACGCCGTGAATTCGGCGGGGAAGTGGGCCGGCGCCAGGCTGGACAGGTGGGCGGGAAAGCCGGAGGAAATGCCGAAGCCGGGGCTGATACTGCCCGGCCAGGCGGCGCCCAATCCCGACGCTAGGATCATTATCCCCGGCCGGGCCGCGCCGGTACCCGAAGTTAAGCTGATCGTCCCGGGCCAGGCGGCAGCCAACCCGGACGCGAAAATAATCATCCCCGGGCAGGCCGTGCCCAGGCCCGACGCGCAAATAGTGGTCCCCGGCCAGGCGGCGCCTGCCCCTGACGCCAGGATAATTGTTCCGGGCAATTGAGCCGCGCGATAAAACCAATTATGAAAAACAAAAACCTTATCACAGCGTCCCTGCTGCTGGTCCCGGCGTTCTGCCTGGGCTCCGGGCGCGCGCCGTCCGCCGGCAGGCCCGCCGATCTCAGGGACGCGCTGCGCGACAGCACGCCGCTGGAGGAACTGAAGGCGCAAGGCGCGAACGAAGCGGCCGCTATCCCGCAAGCTGCAAAAGGCTACGCGCAGCCCGGCGGGAAAGCCGTCAAGCCGGGCGCGCCGGCAGCTATTGGCAACGTTCCGGGCCTTACCCGGACCGGCGACATCCCTCTGCCCAGTTTCGGCCCCGATCCCGCCGGCTGGTTCATCGCCCCCGTCGGATATACCGAGGGCGGCGCCTTTACGGCGCCCGTAGAGAAACCCGAATGGGCCGTTGCGCAGGCCAAAGTGCGTCCCGCGGCCGGCCCGGGAACCCTGCGGGTGATGTCCTGGAACGTCAGCCGCGGGCAGAAACTGGACAAATTAATAATAGCCATTAAAAAAGCCAATCCGGACGTGCTCCTGCTGTGCGAAGCGGACATGTACGGCAAGCTCACCGGCGGCCGCGTGGCCGCCCGGGAGATAGCCGCGGCGCTGGGCTACAGCTATTACGCGGCCGCGGAATTCGGCGAGCTGCGCTCCGACCGCATGGGCTCCAGCGGCAACGCCATCATCTCGCGGTATCCGCTCAGCGGCGGGAAATACTTCGCGCTGCCCGTCATGAAGGAACGGGGCGGCTACGACTGGGCCAGCGACGGGACCCAGCCCCGCACAGGCCAGCGCAATTCCATTTCCGCCCGGATAGAAGTACCCGGCTCGGCTAAGAAGATAACCCTGGTCTCGATGCATACCGAGAACAAAGCCAACGCCAGGGTCAGGCTGGACCAGTTCAAGCTTCTGGCCAAAGAGCTGGTTACCCCGGGCGAGCCCGCTATACTCGCCGGCGACCTCAACACGGTTTCCATGGGCGAAGGCGGGGATTTCCGGAATTTCCTTAAAGGAACTTCTTTCTTCGATTGTTCCAACGGCGATGACCGCCCCACCTTTTCCGTGGCGGTATTGGTCAACCTGCGTATCGACTGGGTGCTGCTGCAGTACGGCGCGGGCGGCACGCTGTCCTTCAAGTCTTACGACGTGATAGGCAAGGACGGGGCCAGCGACCATTCCCCGGTCATCACGGAGTTCAAGGTCAACTAGGCTGACATCACCTCCAAACTCCCGGTCACCGCTGCGCCCGGCGGCAGTGCTACAGGCGGAAAAGAGGCGCAGAAGTAAGTAAAAATGAACAGCGCCGAAGCCAGGAGCAGCAGGTCCGGCGCGGAAAACTTCCCCAGTTTGTATTTCGTTCCCCGCCTGTTCAGCGTGGAAACGATGATGGCCGTGAAAGAACCGGCGAAAACGAAAAATAAATTATAGTCAGCAGCATCCGTTCACTTTTCCGGAGGGAAAGTCAGTGTCGTAGTTCCGCCGTCCGAACCCAGCTGCAGGGCGCCGCCGCTCCACCGCCAGAAGCCGTTGTCGAAAGAGACGCCCCCGGTATAATATGTTATCCCGCCGCGCGTTTCCGTGCCGGCCGCGCTTATGACCGGAGCGGAATACTCCGCTTCCGGGATAATGGCGGTCAGCGTCAGGGCCGCCGGGTCCAGCAGCAGCGGCAGAGATCTGACTATCTTAAGCGGCTTGTTGAGGTTCGGGACCGCCACGATGAAATTATACGGGTAAAGCTTGTACCGCCCGTCGTCCACCGGCGGCGCGCCCACGACATTCAGCTCCGCCGCGGAGGAGACCTGGAATTTCAGCACGTAGCGCCTGCCGGGGGTCTTCAGAAAGTCGTCTATCTTCTTCCTGTTCCCCGCCGCTATGTCCGCCAGAGCGGCGTCGATCCCGGCCAGCAGACCGGCGGCGTTATAGCGCGCCATGACGCGCCGCGTTCTTTCCGCCTGGTCCGGGGGCGGAGGGAGAGCCCCGGCCAGGATCTTGAAGATAGTCTTCCCGCTCCTGAAAAGGCCGCTTTTCCAACCCGGCTGCAGCCTGTCCAGGACCAGCGCCAGCAGTTCCCCCGAAACGTAAAAATTCTGGCTGTTGGCCGGCGGGAGCAGGCGGCGTTCCGATTTTTCGCGCAGCTTTTCAAGCAGGACGGAACCTTTATACCCGCCGAACTCCGCGTCGGCCAGGGTGGCCGCCAGCGGGCGCACGGCGGCATTGTCGCCGTACTCCAGGTTATCGCCCACGTACTGCGCGGAGCCCTCGGTGGTCTCGGCGTCGTCCTCGGCGGCCAGATCGGCCGGAGAAAGCAAAGCTCCGCGCGCGTTCCTTACTGTTAAGTAATCCAGCAGCAATTCCGTGAACGCGGCGCCGTCCCCGGCGGCCAGGGCGTCGTTGAGCAGCTTCAGCTCCAGGGCCAGGAACAGGGCCTTCTCGCGGCCGGCGCTCCACGCCGGGGAAACCAGGGCGCTCCTGCGGCTTAAGCCGGCAGCCTGATATTCCGCCCATTGCCAGGCGTGGAAAGTTTCGTGCAGGGCGGTGCCGGAATAATCCGCGTAAGAGCCGGCGCAGGCCTCTATTTTATTTTTCTCGCATTCCTCTTTCGTCACAAGGAAGACCGCGGGGAAGCCGCCGTACAGCTTGCCGGTAGGGACGGGCAGGTTAGGCGCCGCGCCGCGGCACCACTGCGCGGCCGGGATATCCGCGGCCAGCGGAAGGCAATCCCCGGGCGGCGCGGGATGGTTCAGGACGATGGTCCCTTTCCCGGCGAACATAAAGCCCGCCGTTATCGTGCTTATGTCCGCGCCCGGCCAGACGGCCGCGCCGCGCTGCCGCCAGTAATTGCGCGTTTCCGCCAGGCGCAGGAGGTCTTTATCTTCCAGTTTTATCCACAGGCGGCCCAGCTCCGCGGCTACCCGCGGCGTTATTATCACGGGGGCGGGATCTTTAACCCCGCCGGGTTCCGCCCCGAATACCGGCAGCGCCGTCAGGGAAGCGCACAGGCCCGCGATAAGGAACTTCGAGATAGTTTTCATAAGTTAAATTCCCGCATTTCCGCCGGTCAAAAGATTAATGATACACGGGGCCGGTCCCCAGAGCGGCAGGTGTGGACTTAAGAGGCTTGAACTCTGACCCGCCTGGGCCCGCCGGACGAAGACTGAAATAATCACTCCCGAAGATTTCGTGACGCCCGGAAACTGCCGGGTGCGGGGAGGGCTTATTAAAATTACGAAAAAACATCCTTACTTATTGGTATTATAATAAAATTAGGGAAGGGGAGCGGTTTCCGGAAAATTTTCAGGCAGAGAAAAGAGCGAAATTAAGGAAATAGCTTCCGATAACAGGCCTTATGGTTACTACAGTTCAGATTTACAGATCAAAGGAGATAAAAAATGAAGAATAAGATCGGCGGTTTGGCGGCGGTGTTTTTTGCGGGCGTATTGGCGGTTTTGGCCGGTTGTTCATTGATGAGTGAAAACAAGGTGAAGATCGTGTCCATATCGCCGGATATTAATGTCGAACTTTCGGCGGGGGCCAAGATCGACATAGAGGTCGCGCTGGAATATAATCTAAAGCAGGATAATGGTTCTATCAACCTTGTGATCCAGGACGCGCAGAACACGCCTGTCGGCAGTATTCTTGAGCCGATAAAGAAAGGTGCAGGCAAACTTACGCTCAAGAGGACGATAACGGTTCCGAAGACCAGCGCTCTCGCGATCTTTACGCCGTTAAAGCCGGAAGGCGAGACCGAGACCACCGTGGTCGACTCAAGGGTATATAAGGTCGTCGCAAAAAAATAGCCCGGCTGTCCCGGTGTTTTTTTCGCTATAAACAGAACGCCTCCCATCCGGGAGGCGTCCGTTATTTGAGCGTCGGTGTAATAGAACCCCCTCCGGCCGACGACTGAAATTTGAAAAATTTTCAGGCAGAGAAAAGAGCGAAATAAAGAAAGAGCTTGCGGTAATAAGCCTTATGGTTGCTACAGTTAAAAACCCCGCCCGCCT
>CAIRNJ010000070.1 GCA_903879915.1 uncultured Elusimicrobia bacterium | reverse complement strand
CTTTTTTACTTTATACGGCCGGCGGGTCAGCCCAGCGGCTTCATCCACAGAAAAATAAGGACGAAGATAGCCGCGCCTACGAGCACAACGACCAGCTTTGTCAGGGGCAGGTTCACTTTAACCGCCACATACTTATTCGGCGGTACCGTGCTCTGCGCGGGCCGCTGCCCGGGGCTGAGCACGGCCCCGCAGGCGGGGTTCTCGCAGTACGCTTTGCCTTCCGTAACCGGGCGGCCGCAGGCGGGGCAGTTCACGCGGGCCTCCGCGCGGGCAGTATCTCCAGCCAGTAGCCGTCGGGGTCTTCTATGAAATACAGCCCCATAGCCTCGTTCTCATAGCAGATGCAACCCATTTTTTTATGCAGCTCATGGGCGGCGCTGTAATCCTCAACGGTAAACCCCAGGTGCGTCTCGTTGTCGCCCAGGTTATATTTTTCTTTCCTGTCGCGCAGCCAGGTCAGCTCCAGCTTATGCGGCGTGGCGCCGTCGCCCAGGAAGACCAGAGTGAAGCTGCCGTCCGCCGCCTCTTTGCGGCGGGTTTCCGCAAGGCCCAGCGCATCCTTGTAGAATTTCAGGCTTTTATCCAGGTCGAGCACGTTAAAACTGTTATGTGAAAAAATAAATTTCATGTTCTCCTCCGCGCGGATTTTACAGATTTATCTTACAAAATCTTGCGCGGCAGGCGGCTCTAATAGTTATAATAAAGGCATGACAGAGCTTATAGGCTACGCCGCGTCGGCGCTGGTGGCGGTTTCGCTGCTTACCAGCAACGTATTGCGCCTGCGGGTGCTGAACCTGGCCGGGGCCGCGGTTTTCGTGCTGTACGCCGCCCTTACCCGCGCCTGGCCGGTGCTGGCGGTGAACCTGTTCGTGGCCGCCATAGACCTGTGGCATATCATCAGCCTGAAATCGAAAAAAGATATTTTCAAGCTGATGCGGGTGAACACGGACAACCCGCTGCTGGCTAATTTCCTGGCCTATCACGCGCGCGGCATCTGGCAGTTCTTCCCGGATTTCGACATAACGAAGCTGAGCGACCCGCGCTGTATCTTCATACTGCGCAATCTGCTGCCGGTCGGGCTTTTCATCTATACCGAAGAGCGCCCGGACATTCGCGTGCACCTGGATTACGTGGCCGAGGACTACCGCGACCTTAAAAGCGCGCGCTACCTGTTCAACAGGCCGCAGAACACCGAAACTTTCGAGGGCTTTACCGGCTTCACCGCGGTAAGCGGCTCGGTTAAACACGCCGGCTACCTGCGCCGGGTGGGCTTCGAAGAGGACGCCGGCCGCAAAGGCCTTTTCAGGAAAAAGATATAAACCCGCTGCCAAATAAAAACCCCCGGCTTGAACCGGGGGTTTTCATTATTGGCTTCAGGGAACTATTCTTTTTCTATAGGGCTGACAAAGCCGCCGTTCTCCACGGTGTAGCCGAGGTGGAAGAACTCGCGCAGGCCGGCCAGGTCAGGGTTCGCGGCCTCTACGGCAGCCACCCGCAGCTCCTGGTCGCGCTCGGAGCGTATCATATCCGCTATGAAGCGCTGCACCGAGGAATCCCCCGCCGCGCCTGACAGGGCTTTAAGCGCGGCCAGCCGCACGGGCTTAGTCTGCTTATCGCTCTCCACGATGTTCTGGAAAAGGTCCTTCACGGTAAAAACACCGACGGCGCCGTACAGGCTTTTTATGGCCTCTATCTTTACGGCTTCGTTCTCATTGCCGTACTTCAGCAGGTCCACCAGCAGCTGCTGCGCGCGGAAGTTGGCCGAAGCGCCGAAAAGCGCCCAGACGGCGGCGCGGCGGGCGGCGGCGTCCTTCTCTGAATATTTCACGGCATCTATCAGGAAATCCATGTAGCGGGGATTGGCGGCCGCCGCGCCCCAGAGCGCTTTATAAGCCATCACGCGCAGCGCCGCGGGCTCATTGGAGCCGTACTTAAGCAGGTCCACAAGGGCGTCCTGCGTTTTTATATAGCCGGGGGCGTAGGAAAGGGTGCGGGCCGCTTCCACGCGGATATCGGCGCGCTCGTTCTTATCCTTTAAGATCTCCAGCACCCTGTCGGCGGCGTAGCTGTTCTGTATCTGGGTCCGGGCGCTTTTAACCGCCGCTTTGCGCACTTCGGGGTCGGCGTCCTTAAGCAGGTCCCTGAGCTGGTCGGGGGCCAGGCTTTTTTTGCCGGCGTCGGCAAAAACCTTTATCTGCCGCGTTATGTACGGTGCGCAGGGGCCGACGGGTTCGCCGGCGCTGAAGTCGGGCCGCACGGCGGGCTCCGTAGTTACAGCGCCACTCTCGCATTTGAAATAGCACCGGTCGTTCTTCATTTCGCTGAGCACGCACATATCCAGCTTTACCAGTTCCGGCTGCGGGAACCGGGCGAGTTCCATTTCCTGGACGCGGCCGGCGTTCATATCGGCCAGCTGCGCGGAGCGCAGGTCCTCAAGGCCGGCCGGCCAGGCCAGCGGGGCCAGGCCCGCCAGCAAACCCAGGAATAATTTAATTTTCATTGTATACCTCCGCAAATCGTGTCACTGCGCCACAAATAACGATATTAAATTTCCGCCGGCAGCTATAGAGCCAAAAGACCCCCTGTTTCACGGAAAAGGACCTATGCCGCCGGTCAAGCGCCGCGCTGCCGCCCGCAAAAAAAATGACGCCCCGGCGCACAGCATTTTCCAATCTAAGAATGAGCCTGAAATCACTCGTCGTGATTCCGTCGTGTGTTTGTAGCCTGTCCTCCTTTCAGGAACAGATTTAGCCCTGCAGGCTGCACCTTTCGGAACAGTTCTATCTTCTCTTTTTGCAT
>CAIRNJ010000069.1 GCA_903879915.1 uncultured Elusimicrobia bacterium | reverse complement strand
GAGAGAACCCGGTAGCGTAAACGCCTTGAACGGAGGGATGTCGTAACGGATTTTAGATAAAAATATGCCACAAAACTGTGGGCAGGGAACTTTTTTCTTGAAAAATGACCCTCTAATGAGCGACATGCCTTTGTCGGGGTGATGTGCTATGCTATTAGGGCAACCATGGACGACCTTGAACGCAGGATAGAAATACTTTCAGCGGGCGCCAAATACGACGCTTCGTGCTCCTCTTCGGGCTCGGACCGCTCGGGCGGCAACGGGGCCGCGCACATGAGCGGCGTCTGCCATTCCTGGTCGGCCGACGGGCGCTGCATTTCGCTGCTGAAGATCCTGATGGCCAACGCCTGCGTTTACGACTGCGCCTACTGCGTGAACCGCCGCTCCAGCGACATTCCCCGCGCCGCGCTGACGCCCGACGAGATAGCTTCGCTGACCTACGAATTTTACCGCAGGAATTACATCGAGGGGCTGTTCCTCAGCTCCGGCGTGGTGGTTTCGCCGGACCATACCATGGAGCTGATGCTGGAGGCCGTGCGCAAGCTCCGCGAGGAGAAGCGCTTCACAGGCTACGTGCACATGAAGGTGATACCCGGCGCCAGCCGGGAGCTTATCGACCGCGCGGGCCTGTACGCCGACCGCGTCAGCGTGAACATCGAGCTGCCCACGGCGGGGAGCCTGGCGCTGCTGGCCCCCGGCAAGACAAAGGAAAGTATTTTAAGGCCGATGAACCGGCTGGCCGAATGCATCAGCGCCAGCCGCGACGAGCGCCGCAGCGTAAAGAGCGCGCCGCTGTACGCGCCGGGCGGGCAGAGCACGCAGCTTATCGTCGGAGCCAGCCCCGAGACGGACCTGCAGATAATGAAGCTCAGCGAGGCGCTGTACAAAAAGATGGCGCTGAAGCGCGTCTATTACTCGGCCTTCGTGCCGGTAAGCCCGGACAACCGCCTGCCGGCCCTCACCGCGCCCCCGCTGGCGCGCGAGCACCGGCTTTACCAGGCCGACTGGCTGCTGCGGTTCTACGGCTTCGCGGCCGACGAGCTTTTGAACGAGCGCTGCCCCTGCCTGGACCTTACCTTCGACCCCAAGACCATGTGGGCGCTCAATAACCTTGATAAGTTCCCGCTGGAGGTGAACACCGCCGACCACCTGGAGCTGCTGCGCGTGCCGGGCATCGGCACGCTGTCGGCGAAAAGGATACTGCGCGCCCGCCGGGCCGCGCGCCTGAGCCTGGAAGACCTCGGCCGTCTGGGCGTGGTCATGAAGCGCGCGGTCTATTTCGTCACCGCCGGCGGGCGTTACGGCGGGCTGAAAAAAGATTCGGCCGAGGCCATCAAGACCCGCCTGCTGGAGAAAAAAGAGCCGGCGGCCGTACAGCCGCAGCTGTTCGCTGCCGCGGAGCCGGCGGGAGAATTGTAATGGGCGTCTACGTTTACGATAATTCTTTCAACGGGCTGATCTGCGCCATCAAGGCCGCCGCCATCGACGCCGCCGCGGAGATAGCGCTGACCGCGCCGGCGCAGGACAGCCTTTTCAGTTCGGCCGTGGAGGTGGAAGCCTCCCCCGCTGACAGCGCCGCTTTTTTAAGGAAGCTCGACGGCCTGGCCGGGGAAGGCACGGCCGAGAACATGAAGCTGTGCTGGCTGTGGAACGGGCCGGAAAAAGAAAAAATGCTGCTCACCTACGCGCGCATGGCTTTTTCCAAAGGGAAGAAGCTCAACGACCTGCTGGCCGATCCCGCCGTGGCGAAAGTGCTGAAGGCCGCGGCGGCGGTGCTGCGCGAGGGGCACCGCCTGAAAGGCTTCCTCCGTTTCAGCGAGCTCAGCGACCGCACGCTCTACGCCCGCATGGAGCCCGACCATAACGTGCTGCCGCTGATAGCCGGGCATTTCCGCCGCCGGATGGCCGCTTCCGACTGGGTTATACATGACGCCCGCAGGAACATGGCCGCGCTGTATTTCGGCGGCCGACTGCGGGTGGCGGAATTGACCGGGGACCAGGCCCCGCCCCGCTCGGAAGCGGACAGGCAGGTGACGGGCCTTTGGCGGACTTTCTTCGAGGCGGTGGCTATAAAGGAAAGGACCAACCCGCGCGCGCAGCGCGGCGGCGTGCCGCTGAAGTACCGCGCCAACATGCCGGAATTCGATACCGATCTTTAAGCGCTCAGCCCGGCCGCCAGAGCCCTGGCCGAGGCCATAAAAGCGTGGTAGGCGCTGGCGTGCACCAGCCCTTCCTTGTACAGCAGCAGATATTTCCCCGAACCCTGCGCGTTCCAGGCGGGCTCGGTCGCGAACAGCGCCGTCCGCGCCGGCGTGAACAGCGCCATCATGCGCGGTCCGTCCCCGCAGTAAATTTTAGCGCCGGGCGGCATGCCTTCCACCGGCTTAAGGTTCACCAGCTCGAAGCCGGCCGTCTGCGGCGCGCTCCCGGTGCCGTCGGACGAAAGACAGAAAGCCGGCAGCGCGTCCTTCTTCAGGTCGAACAGCGCTACGGTGCATTCCCGCTGCTCTTCCTGCGCGCCCTTGGCGGCCACGCAGGCGTAGTCGAAGAAATATGATTCAAAGCCCCCGTCGTCCTTGAAATGGAACAGGTTCTTGCCCACGCAGTTGTGCGTCTCAAGGAAGAACGGCAGGCCGGTAGCTTCGAGCAGGCTGGTCTCCGGGCCGTATTCCTCCATGTAGGAGCCCAGGGTTTTACTGATGCGTTCCACCTCGTTATGCCTTGAGCGCCGGCGTCTTTTAACGGAAAAGATCCACCAAGCCAGCACTACGGCCAGAACGATACTGCCCAGTATAATTTTAGTCATTCCTCCCCCCCTGTGCCCGCCGCAAAGATCAAGCCGGAACCGCAGCCGCGCAGCGCTTAATAAAAACCGTCAGTTGCCTGTCTCTTTCGACGGGTCCATGTTGATCAATTCTTCTTCTTTTTTATTCGAATCCGCCGCCGCTTTTTTTGCTTTGTCTATGTTGCCCACCATGCCGCGCAGATAATTGCCGGGGGCGTTGAGCGCCGCGCCCAGCTGGCTGCCCGTGGAGACGCCCACCTGCGCGGCCGCGTCCGCGGTCTGCGCCGGAGCGGCGGCCGGCCGTTCGGGCTCCGCGGCTTTTTTTCCGCAGGCCGCCAGCCCGAGCATAACGGACAGCGCAACGATAAGATTATTTTTCATCACAGCGTCTCCCGCAGCAGCCGCTCCGCTATCTGCATCGAGTTCAGCGCGGCGCCTTTATAAAGATTGTCCGAAACCACCCACAGCTGGAATTCGTTGGGCGCGGTGTCGGCCTTGCGCAGCCGCCCGGCGTACACCTTTAAGGTTTTGTTGCCGTGGCGCAGCGGCGACGGATATTTATAGGGGTCGGGGAAAAACTCGAGGCCCGGAGTTCTTTCCAGTTCCGCCGCCAGGGCCTTGAGCGTCCAGGGTTTCGCGGTCTTCGCCCAGATGCCCAGCGAATGCCCGCGCAGCACCGGCACGCGCACGGCGTTCACGCTTATTTTCACGCCGGGCGAACGCCAGATCTTCTTCAGCTCCGCGGCCGCTTTGTTCTCCTCGCCCGAGCGGCCCTCGGCGTCGAAACCGCCCACCTGCGGGAACAGGTTGAACGCTATCGGGCGCGGGAAAGGCCCCGGCAGTTCCGGCACGCTGCCGGTCTTAAAATAAAGCTTCAGCTCTTTTTCCAGCTGTTCCATGGCGGCGCGCCCGGCGCCGGACACGGCCTGGTAGGTGGCCAGGCGCAGCTCTTTTATGCGGAATTTTCTGTGTATGCAGGCCAGCGCTACGGCCGCGCCGGTGATGGTGCAGTTGGGCCCGGCAATAAGTTTTCCGGAGGAGGAAAGCTCCCCGCCATTCACCTCGGGGATCACCAGCGGCACGCCGGGCGCCATGCGGAAATACGAGGAGTCGTCTATGCACCACACGCCGGCCGCGGCCAGGCGCGGCGCGAATTTCGCGGAAACCTCGTCGGTGGAAACGAAGAACACCAGGTCCGCCTTCTTCAGCGCCGCCAGCGTCGGGCGCAGGCAGGCGTATTTCCTGCCTTTGAAGGCAACGGCCGCGGGCCGCCGGCCGGAATTGAAAGGGTAGAATTCGTTCACCGGGAAGCGGCGGCTTTCCAGCAGGCGCAGCAGCTCGCCGCCCACCATGCCCGACGCTCCCACCACCGCCACGTTTATTTTTTTAGCCATAGACCGTGAAAAATTTTACTGCTGCGGCGCCGTCGCCCGGGGCAGCGCGGGGACCACCACTTCCTTGGAATAGCCGGTGTTCTCCAGGTTGTCCAGCGCCGCCGCCCGGAGATAGAACATGTCCCGCGAGATCTCGTCCCGCCCGAAGGTCCAGAAATACGGCGCTTTGAACATATAGCGGGTAACGCGCTGCCAGTCGAACTTGTCGTAGGAAACTTCCAGCCAGGCCGCCCGGATATCCTCGCCCACCACGGAGAAGGACGCGGTTATGCTGTCGGCGTCCAGTTCGGCCATGAAGCCCTTTATAAAGACCTTGTATTCGTTGGCCGGCACCAGCTTCACGGCGATGGCCGGCTTAAGCCCGGAAACGGGGATGTCGAAAACGCTGTCACCCGACGGAGGATTGCCTTTTATGTTCCGGCTCAGCCACACGTCCTCCTCGACGCTGTCCGATTTCGCCGCCGCCACTATCGGGGAGCTGGAGGAGGCTGTGAAATACCTGGAAGACGACCACAGCGCCATATAATTCGGTTTTTCCGCCGACAATTTGGACAGCGGTATCTCGGTCCAGAACCAGCGGGCGGAGTCGACCCCGTCGAGGTAATCGTTCGGCAGCGGCTCGCGGGGAATATCGTTGGCGTCCACCAGGAAATAGGTGTGGTCGGAATTGAACACCGGCGCGCTGTTGATGGCGAGGTAGATCTTGCCGGGAATGGGGGCGGGGTCCCAGGACATGGGCCAGGAGATTATTTTGGCGCGGCCGAGCTTCGCGCCGATGAACGCCTTGGCGAACCCGCTCACGGCCACGGGCGGCATCTTTATCACCCAGCAGTTGTTGTAGCCCACGTACCAGTCGGCGTTAAAGCCGCCGTCGGCGTAAAGAAAATATTTGCCGAGGTTCTTCTCCAGCGCGCGGTAGACCGGCACCGGCGACTTGGCGGCGAAAGCCGTGGGCTTGTCGCCCTCCGGCTGCGGGGGAACCTGGGCCGCGCAAGGCAGGCAAAATAAAGAACATGCCGCTAACGTCGGGAGGAAACGCATAGTCCCTTTTGTGCTACTTCCTGAAAATTTGTGTAACCCTTTCCAGATCGTCCAGCGAGAAGTAATGCACGACTATTTTACCATTTTCGGGCCCGGGGCCCGGGCAAACCTGGACCTTGGTGCCCAGGTGCTTTTCGAGCTCGGACTCGAGCTGCAGCACCTCGGGGCTTTTGCGCGCGGTCCCGCGCGGTTTGCGCCCGGAATCTGGCCGTGTGGCGTGGAACCCGCGCGCGAAATCCTCGATGTCGCGCACGGTCAGCTTCTCGGCGAGGATGCGCTGGAAGAATTCGATGCGGCGGGCGGAGTCGGGAATGGAGACCAGCGCGCGGGCGTGCCCTTCGCTGATCAGGCCCGACTGAATGCCCTGCCGGATGTCCTCGTCGAGGTCGAGCAGCCGCAGCACGTTAGAGACCGCGGCGCGGGATTTTCCCACGCGGTGCGCGATATCGGCCTGGGAAACGCCGAATTCGTCCATCAGCTGGCGGTAGGCCAGGGCGGTGTCTATGGAGTTCAGGTCTTCCCGCTGGATGTTCTCTATCAGCGAAAGCGCCAGTTTCTGTTCGTCGTTAAGGTCTTTTTTTACAATGGCGTCTATCTCGGTAAGGCCGGCCAGTTTGGAGGCGCGCAGGCGGCGCTCGCCGGCCAGCAGTTCGTACTGGTCGTCGCCGGAATCTTTCCAGACGGAAATAGGCTGTATTAATCCGCGCTCTTTTATGGATTCGGCCAGTTCGGCCAGTTTGGCCTCGTCAAAATTGCGGCGGGGCTGGGAGCGGTTGGGGCGTATTTTGTCCACCGGGATCTTCTGCACTATGTCGCCGGAAATATCGTTGTCCTGAACTTTGGTGATAAGGGAGTCTATTCCCCTGCCTAATGCCTTTCTCATAATTTCTCCTTAAATAATAAGCACAATTTGAATGGCGCCGCAGCCTGCGGGAATATTTTAACCGCCCAGGTCGTATTCGAGTTCGGCCTCTTCGTTAACATAAATGCCTGACTTTTTGTATTCTTCTATATCAACCCCTCTGCGCGCGAGGAATTCCAAAGCCAGCTCCTTATAGGCCAGGGCGCCGCGGGAACTGGGGTCGTAAATAAATATCGGCTGTCCGAAACTGGGAGCCTCGGCCAGGCGCACATTGCGCGGAATAACGGTCTTGTAAAGCCGCTCGCCATAATACTTGCCTATTTCCCCCCTTACCTGGTTGGCAAGATTTATGCGGGAGTCGTACATAGTGATAAGCCCGCCGTCTATCTTTAGGTTCGGATTCAGGGCCTGCCGAATTTTCTCTACGGTGTTCATGAAATAGGCCAAGCCCTCCATGGCGTAAAATTCGCACTGCACCGGAGTGATAACTGAATCGGAGGCGTTCAGGGCGTTGATGGTAAGCAACCCCAGCGAGGGCGGGCAGTCTATGATTATAAATTTGTACATTGAGCGGGCGTTGTTAAGCGCCCGCTTAAGTACTGACTCGCGGGAGAACTCGCTGACCAGTTCAATTTCGGCGCCGGCAAGGTTGTGGCTGGTGGGAACTATATCCAGCCACTCTACGGAAGTCTGGTGTATGGCCGCCTCTATGGGGGACTTGCCGCAAAGTACATCGTAAATATTCTTATGATCCTTTGTAATGTCCACCCCGAGTCCGGAGGTCGAGTTGCTTTGCGGATCGAAGTCTATAAGGAGCGTCTCGTAATCGAATGCGGCTAGCGCCACGGCTAGATTTATCGCCGTAGTGGTCTTGCCTACTCCGCCCTTCTGGTTCGCTATTGCTACTATTTCAGCCATATCCATCCCATTCCTTATATGTAGGCGCTGTGGTGGCCGCCCGCCGTCAGGCGCGGCTATTCCCGTCATGCACCTTAAATGTTTTCACGTGAAACATGCACCAATAAGACGCTACAATTATACAGCTTCGGTAAGAGTGTGTCAACCGCATATGCTGTAATTGGCTGTATATTGGCACAAGGCAAAAAGGGATGCGAGGCAAGGGCCATTGCTTGGGCATGGTGTGGGTGGTATTCGCGCGAAAAGGCGGGAATCGGATTCAGTTCCGGTTTTTGTATGTCCGCTTTGTTTCTGTGGTGAATCCGGAATAATGTTTCACGTGAAAACAATCCCCCCCCCATTCCGGCTATGCGGTCCAGGAGGTGGTTAGTGGGAGACATTGTTTGGAATGACTGCGACGAAAAGTAAAAATACAAAATGTGGAATGCTGTAGTTGTGGGAGATGTTGTGGTTGGCGGTTTTAGCCAGGCTGCATGGGGGGTGAGGGTTGAAGGGAGAGCGAGGGTTGTGTTGTTTTTGCAATAACACTGTCTCCTTTGTTGATAATGCCGGGTGGATGTTTCACGTGAAAACATTTAAGGCTTCAGGGTGCGGCGCAGGGTGTTCTATTCTATGTATATCTCTATTCTGTCTCCATTGTTCTGGGCGTCCACTATCTTCATGGGTTTCTTGGCCTCTATTGCTTCCTGTAGCTTGACCGTGTCCAGCGGGTGCCCCGCTTCCGCTAGTTTTGCCCCGATCTTGCTTTCGATAAAAGGAGCCATGAATATTGCCCAATCGAGCGGAATGCTTACATTGACTTTTGGCTCGCTCGTGCCCCCCTCGCAAACGCGTATGTGCAGCGCGCGCCCGGGCTTATCTCCCCCGTCCTCTGAGGGTGAGGCCTCCAGCGCCTCTAACTGCGCTATGGTTTCCTGCGCGTTTATTTCCCCCCGCTCAAGGCGCCCGATGATATCCATGCGGTTTTTCTTGGCTCCGGCCTGCGGCCCGCCCAGGCCTAATTTGCCGATAAGCGCGTCCAGGCGCGCTTTAACGGTTGGATAAGAAATATTCAACTGCCGCTCAACTTCTTTTATGCTGCCCCTGGCGGAAAGGAAAATTTTCAGGAACTTCTCGTCCTCCGCGGAAAGCAGCGCAAAAACCGGAAGTTCGAACGATCCGTTTATCGTGGTCTTGCAGTCAGAACAGCAAAGCTCTGTTGCTAACAATAATCCGCTGCACGACGGGCATCTGTTTGGAATGTTCATATATTTAATATATTCCTTAATATTATTAATTCGCAGGTAAACTTATTTAAGTATACATGCCTGTATGATATTTGTCAAGACCCACATATTACCAGCCAAATGCCATGCAAATAAAAAGGCCCGGCGTAAACCGGGCCTTTTTACGTGATAAAAACTATTCTCTATCCAGCCTATTTCCCCTTTTCTATGGAGATGAACGGTACGCCTGCGCCTACATAGCCGGGTAACACGCCATTCCATTTCTCTATAGCCTTAAGCTGGGCGTCCACCTTTCGCAGCTCGATAAGAGCGGGCGTAACCTGCTCGCGCTGCATGCGCAGGGCTTCCGCCTCGCCGTGCGACTTGGCTATCTGCTGCTCGGCGTCGCGCTTGGCTTTTTCCACCAGTTTCCCCGACATCTGGGCCTGCTGGTCGGCCACCTGCTTGTCTTCCACGGCCTTAAGGAACTGCTCGGTGAAGTCCAGGTCCACTACGGAAATATCCGTAACTATGATCTCCTGCTTCATCAGCTTCTCTTTGGCCACGGTATTCAATTCCTCGACGAGAATGTTCCTGTCGGCTATTATCCTTTCGGCCGAGAATTTGGCCGCTATGGACTTAAAGATCTCCTGCACGGTGGGGTCTACGATGGTTTCCACATAATTGGGCCCCAGGTTCCTGTAAATGCTTACCACGGTGCCTTTCTGTATGCGGTGGTTCACCACCAGGTGCACGTTCATGGTCTGCAGGTCCTTGGAGAATGCCTGTGTTTTGATATCGGCCCGCTGTATCTGTATGGAAAACTTTATTATGGACTCCAGCAGCGGCACCTTGAAATGCAGGCCCTCCTCGTAGGAATCCACTATTTTGCCCAGGCGGGCCTTTACGGCCACTTCGCCGGGCGAAACAATGAAGAACGTGGCGAAAGACAGCACTATCAGCGCTACCGCCAGCACGGGCAGCAGCAGTTTTCCGGAAAGATCTTTTTCCATTTTGCCTCCGGCCGGGTCTTTTTTTAAGGCGCCCAGCAATTCTTTCAGATCCTCAAAAAATGAGTTATCCATGAACTGGATTATACATTATTTGCCGGAGCGCCGCGCGGCGCGCCCGACGTAAAAGCCGCTAATCCCAGCCCATCTCCCCCATCCCCCCGTCGTCGCCTCCGGGCGCGGCGGGAGGCGCCGCGGGGGCTGGCGCGGGGGGCGGCGCGGGGGGCGGCCGCCCGCCGGGAGCGGCCACGGCGAAGGCCGGCACGGCCCAATTGCGCCCGATGCGGATGGCGGGCAGCGTGCCCTTCTTTACGCGCTTGAAAACGGCGATGCGGCTTATGCCCAGGATGGCGGCGGCCTCTGGAATTGACAGATATTCGTTCGGCATGTGTTAACCCATGTTAACCATTATTATACAACACATTAAGAAAACGAACAAGGAACACAAGAATAGCCAGGAGTTGGTTTTTTGGTTTTATTGTGGTTAACCAGTGTTAACCGACGCAAATCCATAAACGGCACGCCACCTGGCCGCCGCTCGTATATATATAAGGAATAGCTCAAGCAGGGAGCGCGCCGCGAAAAATCGGCCAAACTAAGCGGATATCCCCGCCCGGGCGGCCATTTCAAAGCTGCCGCGCGAATTTATATACTGTTTTAATGAGGATATTGATCCTGGGCGGCACAAGTTTTTTCGGCAGGGAAACCGCCATACGGCTGCTCAAGGCCGGCAACGAGGTCACGGTTTTTTCCCGGCGCGCGCCCATAGACGGCCTGCCGCTGGATATCCGCCAGACGCGGGGGGACCGCACGGTAGAAATAGACCTGGCCAGGATGGCCGTGGAGCCCTGGGACGCCATAATAGACAATATCTGCTATACCGCCGAGGACGCGCAGAAAGCCATCCGCACTTTCAGCGGCCGCACCGGCCAGTACATCTTCACCTCTTCGGGCTCGGTCTATGCCCTTTTCAACGGCAGCTCCTCCCCGTTCAGGGAGAACCAGACGGAACTGCTGGCGTTTAAAGATCCGCTCAAGGAAAAATACGCCTATGCCATGGACAAGTTCGGAGCGGAAACGGCGTTCCTCAACGCTTTCCGGGAAAAAAGCTTTCCAGTTACGGTCATACGCCCGCCGGTGGTGATAGGGCCCAACGACCACACGCTGCGGGCTTACTCCTACTGGCTGCGCCTGGCCGACGGCGGGCCGCTGTTCCTGCCCGGCTTCGCTTTTTCCAACCGCTTTATATTTTCGAAAGACATGGCCCGGATCATGGAAAAACTGGTCTATTCCGAAGGTTCGGCGGGGCGCGTCTATAACGCGGGGGATTCCCAGACCCTGACGCTGGACGATTTCGTTAAGATCTCCGCGCGGGTGATGCACCGCGACGCGCGGCTGCTTTACCCGGAATATTCCTGGCTCAAAGAGAACGGGTTCGGCTTCGACGCCACGCCGTTTACGACGGGGGGGGATTTCGTGCTGGATATCAGGCGGGCGGAAAAAGAACTGGACTGGGTTTCGACGCCGGCCCCGGAATGGATAGCGGAGACCATAAACTGGTATCTTTTCAGCTATACCGGGCCCGCGCCGCGCAACTATGCAGCGCGAAAGGCGGAACTGGAACTGGCGGAGAAATGGACAATGAAACTATGAACAGCAAAGCTAATATCGGCAGGGCGAAAAAAATAAAACTTTTCCTGATGGACGTGGACGGGGTGCTCACCGACGGCAAGATGTATTACATCCCCGGCCGCGGCGGCGAAATGGTGGAGGTCAAGGCGTTCCATTCGCTGGACGGCATCGGCCTGCGCCTGCTCAACCAGTTCGGCATAATGACCGGAGTGATAACCGGCCGCGAATCGCCGGGCACCGAGGAGCGGGCCCGCTGTCTCGGCATGAGCTACGCCTACCAGGGTTTCCTGTCGAAGCTGGAGCCGCTCGCCCGGATACTTGCCTGCACCGGCCTGAAGCCGGAGAACGTGGCGTACATGGGCGACGACTGGACCGATATCCCGGTGCTGAAAAAAGCGGGGCTGGCCTGCGCGCCGGGCAACGCCCTGCCCGAAGTGAAGAAGGCCGCGCATGTGGTGACGAATAAAGAAGGCGGCATGGGCGCGGTGCGCGAGGTCTGCGATTTCCTGCTTAAAAGCCGGGGGGACTGGCCGCGCGTGATGCACTGCGTGGAAACAGCGCACTGGCCGCCCATAAAAAGCGCTCCCATGAAAATAGTGCGCGCGTCCGAGCTGAAGGGGGGGAAATGAAATACTTCATAATGGCCGCGCTGGCCCTGGGGCTTGCCGCGCCGGCGGCGGCCGCTTACGAGGAGGAAGGCCTTTCGGAAGCCATAATTTCCACCGACACGGCCAAGAACGGCGACGAGGACGAAACCCAGCCCTTCGTGCAGGAAAGCGACGAGGACCTGGCGGAGTTCGTAACGGATTACATACGCCGCGACACGGCGCTGAAAGGCGCCTTCCTCTTGGAGGACCCCGACGGAAAGAAGTTCCTGAAACTGCAGCTCGTGTCAGTGGAGCAGAAGGCCCAGCCCACTTCGGAGTCGGCCAAGACCGTCAGCGCCCTGTTCCGCGACGCCGGCGGGAAAAAATTCACGGTGGTCTTCTACCTGCAGCCGGGACCGTGGGGCGGGCTGGATATTTTCAAGCTGGAACTGAAGAAGCCGGCCGCCGCTAAAAAAGCGGGGCACTAGCGCGCAGCGCGCGGCGCCGCCCGGGCAGGGAGAACCATGGGACAACTACTTACGGCTTTCGGCGCGGGAGCGCTGTCTTTCTTCTCGCCCTGCATCCTGCCGCTGCTGCCGGCCTATCTTTCCATGCTGTCCGGCTTTACTGCCGGCGAAATAATGAAAGGCGCCGCGGAGGTCTCCACCCGGAAAGTGGTGGGCCGGGCGGCCATCTTCGTGGCCGGCTTCACGCTGGCCTTTTGCGCGATGGGCGCGGCGGCCTCGGCGCTGGGTGGAGTGATGGCCGGGCACAAGGACCTGCTGCTCAAACTGTTCGGCGCCATCATGGTGCTCCTGGGCGCGCATATGACGGTGCTGAACTTCACTTTCCTGAACTATGAAAAGCGGTTCTCCATGCGCGCTGTAACGCGCGGGCCGGCGGGCGCTTTGCTGATGGGGTTCGCTTTCGCGCTGGGCTGGTCGCCCTGCATAGGGCCCATCCTCGCTTTCATACTAGGCCTGGCCGCGGCGGCCGGCACGGCCTGGAAGGGCGTGCTGCTGCTGCTGGCATATTCGGCGGGGCTGGCCGTGCCGCTGCTGCTGGCGGCCGCGCTGACAGCCCGGTTCTTCTCTTTTATCGCGAGGTTCAGGAGCTCGATGCGCTGGGTGGAAATGACGGCGGGGCTGGTGCTGATAGTTTTCGGCGCGCTGCTGTTCTTCGACAGACTGATGTTCGTTATTTAACGCCGGGGGGGCCGCGCGTTTGCTTCAGATCTTTCTGGAACCGGGTTTAAACACGGGGGAACCGGCGCGGCACAGCGGGCAGTCGGCCGCCGGATAGGTGGTCAGGTCCATTTTTACCAGGCTTTCATGCGGGAAAGGCAGCGCGCGGCCGCCCATGCGGTTTATCATGGACAGGGCGCCTATAACTTCTCCGCCGCGGGCCGCCACCAGGGCCGCCGTCTCAAGGGTGGATTTGCCCGTCGTAAAAACATCCTCGACTATGACGACGCGGGAACCTTTCGCCAGGGAAAAGCCCCGGCGCAGCGTCATCTCGTTGTTCTCCCTTTCGGTGAAGATAAAATCCACGCCCAGCGCGCGGGCCGTTTCGTGGCCTATTATCAGGCCGCCCATCGCGGGGGACACCACCACTTCGGGCTCGGCGCCGTTCCACAGGGCTGCCAGGGCCGTGCCCAGCTCGCCGGCCCAGAAAGGGTTCTTCAGCGCCAGCGCGCACTGCACGTAGTCGGGGCTGTGCAGGCCGGAAGAAAGCAAAAAATGGCCGCTCAGCAAAGCGCCGGAAGACGAGAGATATTCTTTTATTTCTTTTTCCGTCATTTAAGCTCGCCGAGTATGGCCGCGGCGGCCGCCGCGGGATCGGCGGCGGCGGTGATGGGGCGGCCCACCACTATAAAATCCGCGCCGGCCCCGGCCGCTTCGCCGGGGGTGAGGGCGCGCTTCTGGTCGTCGCCGCGGGCCACGGGCCTTATGCCCGGGGTTATAAGCTTCAGGCGGCCGCTGACGCTCTTAACGCGCATCAGCTCGCGGGGGGAACACACCACGCCGTCGGCGCCGTTCTCCAGGGCCTGCGCCGCCAGCAGCTTCACCGTCTTGTCTATGCCGCCGCGGAAACCCACGCGGAAAAGGCCGTATTCATTGAAGCTGGTGAGCACCGTAATGCCCCAGAGCCTGGGACGTTTTTCCAGCTCGGCGCAGGCCTTCAGCGCCTCGCCGCCGGCCGTGAGGTGAAGCGAGACCGCGTAGACGCCCATTTTTGCGGCGCTCATCACGGAATGCTTCACAGTGTTGGGAATATCATGGAACTTAAGGTCCAGGAAAACTTTGCCGCCGTGCCTGTGCACCAGGTCCACGGCCGCGGGGCCGACGGCCGTAAAAAGCACCGAGCCGACCTTGAAATATTTTACCGAGCCTTTCAGTTTTTCCAGCAGCGCCTCTGTTGCTTTAAGACTGTCCGTGTCCAGAGCCGCTATAAGTTCGGTTTTAGGCATAGGTCGGTCCAGAGGCCGCCGCTAGGAAACCATCCCTGCCAGTTCCCGCGCCAGTTCCTCGGGAAGAAAAGCGAACACCTTGCATCTGCTTACGCTTTCGCCGCTGCGCATGGCCAGCGTGACCTGCACCGTCCTGAAATCCCGCTTCAGGTCCATCACGCCGCCCAGTCCCTCTTCGATACCGCGGCTGTCGCCAGCCACGTAGCGCGGCACGGAGGGAATAAAGCCCGTGCCGAGAGCGTTCATCACGGAATTGGTCAGCGCGTTGAGTATTATGTTGCCGAGCTCCAGCAGCATCATCTCGTCGGACTGTGATACGCTCTTGGTCTTGGGGAAGGAGTATCCGAGGAAACACTTGGAAATGCAGTCCATCTCTTCCGGGTCAAAAAGCATCAGCGTGGCGAAAGAAAATGCCCCTTTAACTTCGATGGAAACCCCGGCGGCGGTCCGGTTCTTGAAATCGTACTGGAGGATGGCGTCGGCCAGCGTTCCCGTCGAGCATTCGGTATCCACTAATTGCCAGGTGCCGGCGGAAACCTTTGAAAGCTTGACCAGGCACCTTTCAAGGCTCAGGGTCGCCAGCCGCCCCAGTACTCCGTTTTCTTTTAAATCCATAAATTTTCCCGGATCACACAAGACGGTCCATGACGTCCTTCAGCTCCTGGCTGTCGAACGGCTTGCGCAGTATGGCCGCCGCGCCGCGCTGCATGACTATCTTATCCGTTTCGTCCTGCTCTACGGCTGTTATTACTACCACCTTGGCCGCGGGATCGAGCGCTTTGAGCTGTTGCAGCACGTCGACGCCGGTCACTCCCGGCATTACAAGGTCCAGCAGCACCACTTCCGGACGCAGTCTCTGGAAAGCTTCTATCACTTTGGTGCCGTCACCGACCTCTCCCAGTACTTCGTGCTTAAATTGTTCCAGGAACATCCGTATGACGTCCCTCATCATGCCGTTGTCGTCCACAATAAGTACTTTCATAAAACACCCCTTTTAATAAGCCGGTCCTGTCTCTGCCGGCTGCCTGCCTTTCTGCCGAGAACTAAACCGTGATCGGAATAATAATACCAAATAGACGGCCGGAACGGATATTCTGAGAATTATCCAATGCAGGATGAGCCTGAAACCCACCCGATTTCTAACGCAAGATGAGCCTGAAAATGGCCCAGCCTTGAAAGGGCGTTGTATTCCGTTCATAATCTGTAGCCATGACAAT
>CAIRNJ010000068.1 GCA_903879915.1 uncultured Elusimicrobia bacterium | reverse complement strand
TTATCATTTTATCTTCCCAACGGCCAAGACCTGTCTCTTCCTGAGCCATTTTTGCTAATGTTTCGTTGTTTAAAAGGGAAGTCCTTCTGATATTCTCAATGATTTTTTTTCGGGTTTCCAGGGTTAATTTAGTCAATTCAAGATAAGCTGTTTCTGCTGCAGCAATGGCATGGCTGATGTTGGAAAAAACGCCAATGCTTTGACTGGTGCCCTCTTTCGGAAGATTCAGATTCATGCTTTTGACAACCTCTTCAACTAATTGCCGAATATTCTGTTCCAGATTTTCCATTGTTTTTCAACTTCTACATGAAAAATTGTTTTACTTCATGGTGTGGTCGTGGAATAATGGTCTTCATACATAGCTGTCCTTTGGTTATTGCCTTTGCAGATCCGGCTTCTATAGCCGCTTCCACAGCATCAAGATGCCGGCGCCGTTGCCGGCGCCGTCCAGTTTTTCAAGGCCCGCGCCGGAATTGTTATACAGCAGTCCGGCCGAAAATACGCCGGCGCCCGTGCTTCCGGAAAAAAGAAGCCCGGTGCGCGAACTGTCCGCGGGCAGGGCCTCGTAAGAGGCCGAAAAAGCGCTGCCTGCGCCCGCGGCCAGCCCGGCGGGATTTAAAAAGAAAGCGTCGGGCCCGCTGAGAGCCAGCCCGGCGCTGCCCAGCGCCGCCCAGCGCGCCGACGGCGGCACTTTCAGGAACTGCGCGGCAACGGTGCCGCGGGCGGAATCGGTAAAAGGATCTTTCGGAAAAAAACCGCCGCAGCGCGCCCGCCCGGAAGGGAGGAGCAGCGCGGCGGCGAGCAGGGACCGGCGAACGAGTTTTTTGTTCACTTCTTAAGGTCGGACAGCAGGTATACTATCCGGGCTTTGATCTTGGCTTTATCGAGGGCGTCGATATCCGCCGAGAGATCCTCGAGGAATTTCACCGCGAACCCGTCGTTCGACCGGCCTTTCGAAAGCAACACTTCGATAGCTTCCAGCCTCAGGTCGAGGTCGGAGAGCTTCCCGGAAACACCGCGGATAAATCTTTCGGCCGGCGTTACGGACGAAGGCCCCGGAACTTCCGCGGCCGGGACTTCCGGCTGCTCCGGAGCGGGCGCCGCTGCCCGGGGAGGATCGGAAACGGGCTGCGGGTCGGAGAACTCTCCGGCCGGCAGCTCGTCCGCGCCCTGCGGCCCGGGCTCAGGCTCAGGGCCGGCAGCTTCCTCGAAGTCGGGCTCCAGCTCTCCCGGCCGCAGCAGCATGAGCAGCGAATAGCCCAGCGTGAAGAGCGAGGACGCTAACAGCAGGGCCCACAGATAGAACCTGGTGTCCATCAGGACCGCAAAAATAGGAAATTTAGGCATAGGACGGAGCGGAACTTTTTACAGGTTGATCTCCTGCCCTTCCCGGACCCCGAAGCACTTAAGCCGCGCCCCGGCCTTGCGCGCCCGCCGGGCGCATTCCGCCACAATGCCGTCCAGCTCGGAATCGGAGCGGTCCTGGTTGTGGTGGAAAAGGCCCAGGGCGCGGGCGCCGGAAGCCAGGGCCAGGTCGAGCGCCTGCTCCCAGGTAGAGTGCCCCCAGGTTTTGCGCCGGGGATATTCCTCCGGCGTATAATCGGCGTCGTGCACCAGCAGGTCGGCCCCGCGGGAAAAAGCCGCGTAGGTCTCGGGGGTCTGGCCGCCGGGGTGGATGTAGCCCAGCTCGTTGTCGGTAAGGAACACGAAAGTCTTGCCCGCCTCGCTGAATTTATAGCCCAGGCCATGGTTGGGATGGCTCAGGTCTATGGGCAGCACGTTCATGCCGCCTATTTCGCAGCCGCCGACGCATAAGGAAGCGAATTCGAACCGGGCGGAAATTTCCTCGAATTTAACGGGGAAACCGGGGGGCTGCATGGTCTTGGCTATGATCTCGCGCACGGAGTCGGAGGAATACGAGCACCCCATGATCCTTATGCGCGTCTTGTTGTTATAAATGGGCGCAAAAAAAGGAAAACCGAGCACATGGTCCCAATGGGAATGAGTAAAAAGCATGTTGAAAACGTGGTCCGAGTTTTTCAGCAGCTCCTTGCCCAGGAGCCTTATGCCTGAGCCGGCGTCGATGATTATCAGCCCGTCTTTTTTCGAGCGGACCTCCACGCAGGTGGTGCAGCCGCCGTACTTCAGGTATTGCTTGCCGGAAACCGGGATGGACCCCCTGGCTCCCCAAAATTTTATTTTCATGTAAATATATTAGCAAAAAGTTCCGCCTAAAGACATTGACCGTTGGATACAGCGCGGGAGAGAAGAACCGGAAACTTCCGGCCGCGGGCGGGCCGCCGCCTGAAAAGGGGCGGGCGCAGGAACCGCGCGGCCGGTGCCGGGCGGCGCCCGGCGCGGGCCGGCGGCGCGCGGCAAAGGGTCCGGACCTCCGAGCCGCCATAAAGGATAATCATTAATAAATATATTAAAAGAACCGCCGGTTCCTGACCGCTCCCGCGCCCCCTGAGCCGGGATAACTGCGGCCCGCTGCCGGATACAGCCTTGTTGCCGGGGCCTGTTTTTTTATAATATATCACTATGATGGAATTCCTCAAATGGTTGCACCCGGCCCTTTTTCCCTGATTTTATCGATATTCCCGTTTCCGCCAAGAACGCAAATAAAACTGCGTAATTCAGCGTATTGAGAGGCATACAGATCTATGAACAATGAAAAAATAGCGATAGTCGGTCTCGGCATAATAGCCCCCAAAGCCCTTAACAAGGAAGAGTTCTGGAAGAACGTGCTGGAGGGCCGCAACTGCATAGGCGAAGTGCCCGCCGACCGCTGGGACTGGAAACTCTATTATTCGGAAGACCATAAAGCCCAGGACAAGACCTATTCCAAGATAGGCGGCTTCATAGAAGGCTTCAAGTTCGATTCCATAAAGTACAAGATCCCGCCCCAGACAGCCGCGCAGATCTCCCGCCTGCAGCAGATGACCATAGAGGCCGTGCGGATGGCGCTGGAAGACTCCGGCTACGACAAGAAGCCCTTCGACCCCAAAATGACCGCCGCCGTGATAGGCAACGCCATGGGCGCGACGCGCAAAGAAATGACCGACATGCGCGTCTATAAGTTCTACAACGAGGACATCCTTAAGCATACCGCCGCCTTCTCGTCGCTGCCGCAGGACAAGCGCGACGCGATGATCAGCGAGTACGAGGCCGGCATAGACAAGGGCATTATCCAGATAACCGAAGACACCATGCCCGGAGAGCTGGCAAACGTGACCGCCGGCCGCATAGCCAACGTTTTCAACCTCAACGGCCCCAACATGACCATGGACGCGGCCTGCGCCTCTTCGATGGCGGCGCTGGATTACGCGGTGCTGGGCCTGCGCGCCGGCAAGTTCGACATGGCGGTGGCGGGGGGAGCCGACGATATGATGTCGCCCCCGGCCTTCGTGAAGTTCTGCAAGATCGGCGCGCTGTCGGCCGACGGCTCCTACTCCTTCGACGAACGGGCCAACGGCTTCGTGATGGCCGAAGCGGTCTCCATCTACATCCTGAAGCGCCTTTCCGACGCGGTCAGGGACGGCGACAAGATCTACGCCCTGATAAACTCCGTGGGCGCCTCCTCGGACGGCAAGGGCAAGGGCATCACCGCCCCCAACCCGAAGGGCCAGAAGATAGCCATCGAGAACGCCTTCGCCGGCGTGGACTATTCCCCGGCCGAAGTGGATTTCGTGGAAGCCCACGGCACCGCCACCAAGGTTGGCGACGCGGCGGAAGTGCAGGTGCTGCAGGAAGTGTTCGGCCCGCACATGGGCGGCGGCAGGAAGCTGGGCCTGACCTCGGTAAAGTCGCAGATAGGCCACACCAAGGCCGCGGCCGGCGCCATGGGCATAGCCAAGACCGCCCTCGCCATCTACAACAAGACCCTGCCCACCTCCATAAATTACGTGAACCCCAACCCCGGCATAAACCTGGACCTGTTCCGCGTGATAGACAAAGCGGAACCCTGGAAGAAGGACGGCATACGCCGCGCCAACGTCTCTTCGTTCGGCTTCGGCGGCACCAACTTCCACGTGATGATGGAAGAATACACCGGCCCCGGCCACCAGCGCTCAGCCAAAGCCTCGGCGGAAACCGAAGCGCCGCGGGCGCAGGCGGAAGTAGTGGAGAACCCCAAAGCCGCTTTCTCCGCGCTGCAGGGCGAAGCCGTAACATTCACCGGCGCCACGCCGGCGGACGTAATGCAACAGGCGCAGGCCGCCGCCGCCTCCACCTTCTCCAAGTGGCCCGAGGCCTACCCGATGTCAGTCTTCGCGCAGCCCACGCAGACCAAAGCCAAGGCCGCCTGGGGCGTATCCATTGTGGCCAAATCCCCGAAAGACCTGCTGGACAAGGTAGAGTTCATGGCCAAGAACGCCAAGCCCGAGACCTGGGCCGAGCCGCCGCTCAATTTCAAGCTGAAAGGCGTCTACACTTTCAAGACCGGCACCAACCAGTCGAAAGTAGGGCTGCTGTTCCCGGGCCAGGGCTCGCAGTACGTGGACATGATGAGGGACCTGGCCGCCAAGTACCAGGTGGTGCAGGAAACCTTCAACGAGGCCGATGTTATCCTCGAGAAAATGATAGGCGTGCGCCTCACCGACGCCATCTGGAGCAAGCCCGGCGAAGGCAAGGAAGAGCTGGCGCAGCGCGAGGCCGCCATAAAGCAGACCCAGCTTACCCAGCCCGCCATGATGACGGCGGACATCGCCATGTACCGCCTGTTCAAAGAATTCGGCATTAAGCCCGATATGGCCATCGGCCACAGCCTGGGCGAGTACGCCGCCGCCACCGCGGCCGGCATCTTCACCTTCGAGAACGGCCTGCGCGCCGTTACCAGCCGCGCCAAGGAAATGGCCAGCGTGAAAGTGTCCGACCCCGGCAAGATGGCCTCCATCGCCTGGGGCTGCGACAAGGTGGAAGCGGAGCTGAAAAAGATCAGCGGCTACATCATCTGCGCCAACAAGAACTGCCCGCTGCAGACCGTGATAGCCGGCGAGGCCAAAGCCGTGGAAACCGCCGTACAGAGGTTCAAGGACCTGGGCGTGGAAGCGGGGGAGATCCCCGTGTCGCACGCGTTCCACTCCGAGATAGTGGCCCCGGCGATGGGCCCGTACCGCAAGTTCCTGCAGAACATACCCATAAAGCCCGCCGACATGAAGATCCTGTCCAACGTCACCGCCGACTTCTTCCCGACGGACACGCAGGGCATCTACGACATGCTCATCAAGCAGATGACCAGCCCCGTGGAATTCATCAAGCAGCTGGAGCGCATGTACGCCGAAGGCGTGCGCACTTTTATAGAGTGCGGCCCCAAGCGCGTGCTCAGCGCTTTCGCCACCTCGACGCTCAAGGACAAGGCTGACATCACCGTGCTGGCCTCCAACCACCCCAAGCGCGGCGGCATCACCGAGTTCAACGACCTGCTGGCCAACATGACCGCGCTGGGCATCCCCGTAAAATGGGACGGCAAGCTGCCGGCTAGCGGCGGGAAGTTCTTCAACCCGTACTACCAGAACTGGGCGCTTAAGGTTACCGGCCCGGTTGCGGCGCCGGTCTCCGCGGGCGCCTCGGCGTCCTCGGCCCTGCCGGACGACAAGGCGTCCTTCGCCGAGAAGTTCGGCTTCAACTTCAACCCGATAGCGGTCTCCGGCATAGCCGGCGGCACGCCCGGCACCTGGGACAAGCTGTTCCGCGAGCACAACCTCGACGAGATCCTGGCCGGCAAGAACATGATAGAGCCCATCCCCGCCGGCTGGCGCGCCAAACAGATAGACAAGAACATCATCCGCGTGGTGAAGTCCCCGACGGGCAACCACAGCATCGAGGCCATCGACTCCGTGGACCAGGCCATCAAGCTGTCCGCCCGCCGCGGCCAGCTAGACATCGAGGCCGAGTTCGGCCTGCCGCATACCGTGGCCAAGGCGCTGGACTCCACGTTCAAGATGGCCATAGGCGCCGGCGTGCTGGCGCTGCAGGACGCGGGCCTGCCGCTGATCCATTATTACAAGAAGACCACCACGGGCAGCTACCTGCCCGAAAAATGGGCGCTGCCCGAACCGGTGGCCTCCGAGACCGGCGTGGTATTCGCGTCGGCCTTCCCCGTGATAGAGTCGATCATCAAGGAAGTGACCCATTACTTCAACCATAAATACTCGGGCCGCACCGCCGAGCAGCTGTGGGAGGTTTACCACCAGATAGTGGACAAGCTGCCCACCGAGGCGGACAAGACCGCGCTGCGCGCGTGGCTGCAGAGCAATTTCGCGGACCACCAGCCCGGAGCCGGCAAGGACCCGTACACCTTCAGCCAGAACTTCCTGCTGAAAGTGATACCGATAGCCGACAGCCAGTTCGCGCAGTGGGTTGGCGCCAAAGGCCCCAGCATCCACATGAGCGCGGCCTGCGCCTCCACCACCCAGGCGGTCAACATCGCCGAATCCTGGATACGCGCGGGCAAGTGCAAGCGCGTGGTAGTGATAGGCGCCGACGACATCACCAGCGAGCAGATACAGGAATGGACCATGCCCGGCTTCCTGGCCTCGGGCACGGCCACCACCAAGGAGAACGTCTCCGAAGCGGCCCTGCCTTTCGACCGCCGCCGCCACGGCCTTATCGTCGGCGCTGCCTCCGTGGCCATGGTGATAGAGGACGAGACCCTCATGCGCGCCCGCGGCATGAAGCCGCTGGCCCGCCTGCTCCTTACCGAGTGCGCGAACTCCGCTTTCCACGCCACCCGGCTGGACACCGACCACGTGGCCTCCGTGATGGAGAACTTCGTGAAGAAGGTGGAGAATATTTACGGCCTGAAGAAAGAGGAGATGGCGCCGTACACGATGTTCATGTCGCACGAGACCTACACCCCGGCCCGCGGCGGCAGCGCCTCGGCCGAGGTCAAAGCGCTCAAGAAAGCCTTCGGCGCCAGCGTGGACAAAGTGGTGGTGAGCAACGTGAAAGGCTTCACCGGCCACACCATGGGCGCGTCGCTGGAGGACGTGATAGCCATCCGCGCGCTGAACACGGGCATAATCCCGCCGATCGCGAACTATAAGGAAGCGGACCCCGAACTGGCCGGCATAAACCTTTCCAAGGGCGGCCACTACGACCTGAAGTACGCGCTGCGCTTCGCCGCGGGCTTCGGCTCGCACATGGCCATGTCCATGACCGAGCGCGTCTGGAAGGCCGGGGAAAGCCGCTTCTCGGACCAGGCCCGGTACAACAGCTGGGTGAAGGAAGTTTCCGGCGATCCGGCGGCGGAACTGGAAATAGTGTTCAACACCCTCAGGGTGAAAGATAAAAAAACGGCGGGGGTCAGAACTCCCGCGCCGGTGAAAGAACCCGTAGGAGCAGGCGTTGCGGCCGCGCCCGCCAGGCCGGCCCCTGCGACCGCCGCCGCGCCCGCGCGCGCGGCTGCTCCCGCGCCCGCTCCCGTGCACAGGCCCGCACCCGCCGGGATCAGCGAAGATTCCGTTAAGGAAGCCATCCTGGCGATGATAACCGACAAGACCGGCTATCCGAAAGACATGCTGGAGCTGGACCTCGACATGGAGGCCGACCTCGGCATCGACACCGTGAAGCAG
>CAIRNJ010000067.1 GCA_903879915.1 uncultured Elusimicrobia bacterium | reverse complement strand
GGCTATCCGAAAGACATGCTGGAGCTGGACCTCGACATGGAGGCCGACCTCGGCATCGACACCGTGAAGCAGGCCGAGCTGTTCGCCGCCATGCGCGAGCATTACGACATTCCGCGCAAGGACAATCTGTCGCTCAAAGACTATCCGACCATCCGCCACTGCATAAAGTACGTGATGGAAGCGAAGGGCGCAGCGATGGCCGCCGTTGCCGCGCCCGCAATACCCGCGCCGGCCGCGCAGGCTCCTGCTGCCGCTCCGGCACCGGCCAAGCCGGCCGCCGCCCCGGCCCACGCCGCGGTCTCCGGCGTTAACGAGGAAACCGTTAAAGTGGAGATCCTCGACATGATAGCCGAGAAGACCGGCTATCCCAAGGACATGCTGGAGCTGGACCTCGACATGGAGGCCGACCTCGGCATCGACACCGTGAAGCAGGCCGAGCTGTTCGCCGCCCTGCGCGAGCATTACGGCATACCCCGCAAGGAGAACCTGTCGCTCAAGGATTATCCGACGATAAGGCACTGCATTAAATACGTGATGGAAGAGAAGGGGGGAACGGTTACGGCCGCCGCCCCCGCGCCGGCCCCAGTGGCCGCGCCGGCACCGGTAAAACCCGCCGCCGCTCCGGCCCGCGCCGCCGCCGGTGTGGACGAGGAAGCGGTTAAAGCGGAGATCCTGAACATGATAGCCGACAAGACCGGCTACCCCAAGGACATGCTGGAGCTGGACCTCGACATGGAGGCCGACCTGGGCATCGACACCGTTAAGCAGGCCGAGCTGTTCGCCGCCATGCGCGAGCATTACGACATCCCGCGCAAGGAGAACCTGTCGCTCAAGGATTATCCGACGATAAGGCACTGCATTAAATACGTGATGGAAGAGAAGGGGGGAACAGTTACGGCCGCTCCCGCGGCCGCCGCCCCCGTTCCGGCCCCTGCGGCCGCGCCGGTAAAACCCGCGGCCGCCCCTGCGCAACCCGCGGCCGCCGGCGGCGTCGACGAAGAAAGCGTTAAGGCCGAGATCCTTAACATGATAGCCGACAAGACCGGCTATCCGAAAGACATGCTGGAGCTGGACCTCGACATGGAGGCCGACCTCGGCATCGACACCGTGAAGCAGGCCGAGCTGTTCGCCGCCATGCGCGAGAATTACAGCATCCCCCGCAAGGAGAACCTGTCGCTCAAAGATTACCCGACGATAAGGCATTGCATAAAATACGTGATGGAAGAAAAGGGAGCCGCCGCGGCCCCCGCCGCGCAGCCGGCCGTGGAAGCCGTCAGCCGGCCGGAGCCCGTACGGCCCGTTCAGGAGGTAAAAGCTGCTCCCGCCGCCGCGCCGAGCCCGGCCGCGGCCGCTGCTCCGACCTTGAACGAAGAGACCGTGAAAGGCGAGATCCTTACGATGATAGCCGACAAGACCGGCTATCCCAAGGACATGCTGGAGCTGGACCTCGACATGGAGGCCGACCTCGGCATCGACACCGTGAAGCAGGCCGAGCTGTTCGCCGCCATGCGCGAGCATTACAGCATCCCCCGCAAGGACAATCTTTCGCTGAAAGATTACCCGACGATAAGGCATTGCATAAAGTACGTGCTGGACGCCGCCAGCGCGGCGGCGCCCGCGGCCCCGGAGGCGGAAGCGCCCGCGCCGGCCGCCGCCAAGCCCGTGCAGCCGGAGCTGCTCGACCTTACCGCGGCGCCCGCGGAGAAGCCGGCCGAGAAACAGCCGAAGTTCGAACACCCGAAGCGCCACATACGGCACGTGCCGGTGGCGGTACAGGCCCAGGTGGAACAGGAAGTCATAAAGAAACTTTCGCCCAAGCGCCCGGTGGCCATCTTCACCGAGGACCTCGACCTGGCGAAGGCTTTCCGCGCGGAGCTCAACAAGCACCGGGCGGATTCCTATATCTTCACCCCGGCGAAGACCAAGATAAAGGACGCCATTACGGTGGACTTCAAGAACGTCCCGGAGCTCGAGCGCGCGCTGACCGAATTCGCCGCCGCGCACCCTGACACGCAGGGAATAATCTACCTGCCCGGCTGCATGGTGAAGTCGCTGTCGCAGGAGACCGCGGCTTTCGAGGACCTGAAGCGCTACGCGCTGCCGCTGTTCCTGGCCGCCAAGCACCTGGGCGCGGGCCTGCTCAAAGCCGAGCCCGGCCACACTACCTTCATGGCCGTCATTACCACGCTCGACGGGGCTTTCGGCTACAGGACGCGCGACGCCTACGACCCCATCTACGGCGCCATACACGGGCCCACGCTCTGCCTGCGCAAGGAATTCGAGAATAGCGCGGTGAAGCTGCTGGACTTCGAGCCCAGTTCGTCGAACCAGGCCATAGTGCAGAAAACGTTCTACGAGATCCTCTATTCGGACAAGCGCCTGGCCATAGGCTACGCCGACGGCCAGCGCTGGACGCTGGCGGGCAAGCCGGCCACGCTGGACAAAGGGCACCAGACCACCCAGCTGGAAGGCAGGAACGTGGTGATAACCGGCGGCGGACGCGGCCTGGGGGCCCTGTTCGCGAAAATGCTGGCCGAGCAGCACAGGCCGAACCTGATACTGCTCGACATCATCGACATCAGCGACAAGGCGAAACGCCTTACGGGCATGACCCCGGAGCAGCTGAAAACTTACAAGACCGGCGAGCTGTGGACCGAGATAAAGGCGACCACGGAAAAACCCACGCCCGCCGTACTTGAGCGCGAGTTCACGAAGCTCAAGGACGCGGCCGACATGCATAAGAACATGGAGGCCATCCGCGCCCTGGGCGTGAAGGTGCATTATTACCGCTGCGACCTCAACAACGCGGAAAGCTTCGCCGCCGCCGTACAGAACCTCAAGGCCGACTTCGGCCAGGTGGACGGGCTGGTGCATTTCGCGGGCCTCGAACGCTCGAAGCTCGCCATGGACAAGGCCGTGGAGGAGTTCACGCTGATCTTCAACGTGAAGGCGAACTCGGCCATTAACCTGTGGAAGGCCGGCGTGGTGAAGGAGAAAGGCTTCTGGGTGATGGTTTCCTCCATCGCCGGGAAGTTCGGCAACCTGGGGCAGACCGACTACGCGGCGGCCTCGGACTACATCGCCAAGTTCTGCCTCAGCCAGCACAACCGCGGCGTGCGCGCCGTGAGCGTGGACATGACCGGCTATGCCCAGATAGGCATGGGCGCCCGGCCCGGCGTCGAGGCTTTCCTTAAATCCCAGGAGATGGAGTTCCTCTACCCCGAGGAAGGCATGCAGGCCATGATCGACGAGCTGGCCTACGGCCGCGTGCCGGAGATAATACTTTCCGGCAGCCTGGGAAAGCTGGACTGGGACCGTCAGCTGCAGTACCAGCCCGACTTCTCGTCCGGCGCCAGCACGGGCTTTCATTTCGCGCCCAGGATAACCGACCTGCTCAAGGGCGAGTCGCTGGCCGCGGTAAAGGAATTCTCGCTGGAGCAGGACCCCTACCTGGCCGACCATTCCATAAACGGCACTCCTTACGTGCCCGGCGTGATAGGCCTGGAAACGTTCGCCCAGGCCGCCGAGCTGCTTACCGGCGCGGCGCCCAAAGCCCTCAGGGACGTGCGCTTCGCGGTGCCGATAAAACTGCTGCGGCAAAGGCCGGTGGAGATAAAGATAACCGCGCGCGCCGCGGCCTCCGGCAGCGAGATACGCATGGAGTCCGACTTCGTCAGCCCCAAGGGGCTGCGCCTCGGGCAGACGCGCATCCACTTCAAAGGCACGGCTTCGCCCGAGGCCCAGACCGGCTGGACCGACGCCGTGAAGCCGGTGCTCCCCAAGGTTAAGAAATATAAAGTGGACGCGCAGACCATCTACAAAACTTACTTCCACGGGCCCAGCTTCCAGGTGCTGGACGGCATACTGGGGCTGGAGAAGAACTCGGTGCTGGCCGTGTTCAAGCGGCCCGCGGCCCCGATGTGGAAGAGCGCGAAGCAGAAACTGGTGTTCCACCCGCTGGTGTTCGAGGCGCTGTTCCAGGCCTGCGGCTGGCGCGACATACACTTCGACAGGGCCATGGCCCTGCCCGACGCAGTCGGCGCGGCCATCGTTTACGACCACGAGGCACATGACCCCGAGAAGCTTTTCCTTTACGGGCTGTTCAAAGGGCGCACCGAGGACGGCCGCAGCCTCTACGACGCGTGGGCTTTCGACGAGCAGTTCAACCTGACCGCCGAGATCCGGGATTACGCCATGATCCCCACGCAGATCTGACGGATGGGAGAAACTACTATCTGGCCGGGGACCGGCGTCCGCGTTAAGTTCCTTGAAGTGGAGGGGCTTGCGGCCGGGAACTCGCTTTGCCCGGCCGAGGCCGCCGTCTACGCCGCTTTCCGCATGGAAAAAAGGCGCAAAGAATGGCTGGCCGGCCGGCTGGCGGCAAAGTTCCTGCTGGCCGAGACCGACGGGACTACGGAACCCGGCGCTTACGAAATAGTGCAGGACCTCTTCGGCAGGCCTTCCTGCGGCGGCAGGCTTTTAACGATTTCGCATTCCAACGGCTGGGCCATGGCCGCGCTGAAGCCTGGCGGCTCCGGCTTTCTGGGGGCCGATCTGGAAAAGATAGAACCGCGCCACCCGGCCTGGTACAAGGACTATTTCCACATCTCCGAACTTCCCGGGCCTGACCCCTCGGCCGCCACCCGTCTTTGGACCATAAAAGAGGCCCTTATGAAAGCCCTCGGGCTGGGGCTGATGGCCGACCCGCTGGATATCCGGGTGACGGGGAAGATAAAGCTCAGCGGCCGGCCGCTCGCTAGATATAAGGAACTGGGCAGCCCGGAGTTCGCGTTCGAGACCCGCGCGACACCGGAAGGCTTCTGGGCCGCCGTGGCCGCGGATAAAACCGCGGTTCCCGCACCCGGACAGGATAAAAGCCGTGGTAATACGGCTCAAAAAAATTTAAAATAGGATTGCGGCGCGGTAGAGCGCTTAAAACTGGAGAACTAACATGGCAGATTTAATGGAAGATCCCATAACCGGCGCGGCGCCCGTCCAGGCGGACGGTAAGAAGGCCCATCCCAAGCGGGTCAGGATAGTGCCGGAATCCCTTAAACGCTTCCGCGAAGTACAGGCCCAGGCGGCCGCCGGCGGCCCCCCTGAAAAGATAGCGGCCCAGAAAGCCAAGGGCAAGCTGACCGCCAGGGAAAGGATAGCCTACCTCGCGGACGAAGGCTCCTTCCAGGAAATAGGCCTGCTGATGGAGTCGCGCTGCACCGATTTCGGCATAAAAGACAAGCACATCAAAGGCGACGGCGTGATCACCGGCTTCGGCAGGATAGGCGGCCGGCGCGTGGCCATTTTCTCGGAAGACTTCACCCAGTTGGGCGGGTCGCTCGGCCGCACGCACGCCGACAAGATAACCAACCTGATGATCATGGCCGAGCGGTCCCGCGTGCCCGTGATAGGCATCCTGGATTCCGGCGGCGCCCGCATCCAGGAAGGCGTCAAGGCACTGGGCGGTTATGCCGAAATCTTCCGGCGCAACGCACAATATTCAGGCGTCATCCCACAAATTTCCGTCATGCTTGGCCCATGC
>CAIRNJ010000066.1 GCA_903879915.1 uncultured Elusimicrobia bacterium | reverse complement strand
ATGCAGACTGCGAAGTATAAATTGTTCAGAGAAGTACTACCAAAAGGCGCACAAACATTCAAAAATGGAGGCTTGGCCAAAAGATTTGCAACGGAGCACCAACAAGCTATTTCAGCCTCATGTTAGGATTAGAAAATGCTCAGTTATTGCGGGCCGCTCAGCCCGGCGTAAATGAACGCCCCGCCCTGCAGCGCTTCTATCACGCGGCCGAGGGCGGCCTCGCTCACCGCCAGGCAGCCCCAGGAGCGCCCGGGCTGCACGTTGCTGTCCGATACGTACTTCGCCGAATGCACCACCACGGCGCGCTGGAAAGCGTTGGAATTAGTTTCCGACAGGCCGTGCAGCCGCATGGAGCGCCCGTGCTTGCCGGTATAGATCTCCCCGGTGAGGTAAGCCCCCAGCGAGGAGGCGTTGGAGTTGGGCTTGTTGCTGAAGATGGTGGCGAACCCGTCCCCGTCGGGATCGGAACCGGAGCCGTGCGCCACGTGTATCACCTTAACCTTTCCCTCCGCCGTATCAGCGATATAGAACCGCGCCAGGCTGGAGTGCTTCGAAAAATCAACTATGCCGAGGTACCTGACGTTGGAGAACAGCGCGGCGTTGGCCCGCAGGTACGCCAGCGCCTCCGCCTTCAGGCCCGCCGGGATCAGGTGCTGCGGGTCGATAGCGTCCGCGTCCGGTATGGTAACGGCGGGGCCGGGGGCCGGCACAGGCAGCACCTCGGGCGTGCCGGGCGGGTCCTCGCGCACGGTATCGTCGGGCAGCGCCGCGGCGGTGCTCAGCGCCGGCGCCGCCGCCGAAGCCCGCCAGCCGGAGGCGGATGGATCCCCCGCCAGCTCCGCGAAGGCGCCGGCCCGCGCGGCGGCCGCCGGCGCGAGCAGGGCGAGCGCGAAAAAAAGAAGTATGAGCGGGCGCTTGGTCATGGCTTTATTTCTGCACCTCAAATTCGTCCAGCACGCTGCCGTCGGCGCCGTAGACCGTCATGTCCAGGTCCTTGCCCTTAACTTCCACCAGGGCGAAATTATACACCGGCAGGAACTTATCCGACCATTCCTCGTTGCGGCGCTGCATCTCGGGCGCCATGCCCCCGCCGCCCAGCGTAACGTACACTATCCCGTTCTCTTCGTCCGAGACGCCCTGCTTTACGGGCTTGGTGCGCTCGTAATTATTGTTCCCGCCCTGCAGCACCAGGTCCACCTTGTACTTCAGGAACAGCGGCTCCAGCGCGGCCAGCCGCTCGGCGGGGTCGCCGCGCGAGCCGGTGGAATAAAGCGGCTGCGCCAGAACGGCTATCTTCCACTCCCGGTTGGTCTTGCCCAGAAAATACTCCAGCCACTTGTACTGCTTCGAGCCCGGCGTCAGCGGCGGCGCGAATTTCGCCCCGTCGAAAGCGTTGCCGTCCAGCACGAAGATGCGCGCGTTGCCGGCGTCGAAGAAATAATAATGCGGCGGCAGGCCGGTAAGCGGCACGCTGTGGAACGGCGTGAAATTGGCCTTCAGGAAGCCCTTGCCGGCCTCTTTGCGGAAATCCCGGCCGTAGTCGCGGTTGCCCAGCGCTATGAAGAAAGGCGTCCGGGCCAGCAGCCCGGCGTAAGGCTTGAAATACTGTTCGTCGGCGTCGGCGTCCAGGCCGGAATCCACTATGCCGCCGGTATGCAGCACGAAATCCGGCCTGAACGCGTCCATCCGCGCCGCCAGTTCCAGCTGCTCCTCGGAACCGGAACCGGACTCGCCGAAAGCCAGGAAGGAAAAGTAAGGTTTATCCTCTTCGCGGAAAGTGGTGAAAGTCCCCTCGAAAGCTTTGTACGCGCCCGTGCTCTGGCCGGCCGGCAGGTAAAGCCGGTAGCAGTGCGTGGTATCCGGCGTAAGCCCGAACAGCGGCAGCCGCTGCTCTTTGGCCGCCGCCAGCATGGTCTGGAAGCGTTCGCAGTCCGGCGCGGCCCCGTAGGTGAGCCAGGCCGGGGTGGCGGCGTCCACGCGGAAGCGCACCGTGGCCATCTTTGAGGTCATGCTCTCCAGGTACGGCCCGCGCTCCAGCCGCGCGGCGCCGGCCGGCGCCGCCGCCAGCAGGAACAGGGCCGCGGCAAGCAGCTGCCTCATTTCCCGTCCGCGGTCTTGCAGAACAGGTCCGTGACCTCGAACTTCACGGCGTCTATGACGCCGCGGTCGGTTATCCTTATTTCCGGGATGGGCGGCAGCGTAAGGAAGGCCATGGCCATGAACGGGTCGGTCAGCTTCGAGCCCAGCATCTTGGTGGTCTCGGCCAGGCGCTCCAGCTTCTCGCGCACGAACTCGGAGCTGCGGTCGCTCATCAGCCCGGCCACGGGCAGCGGCAGCGCCTCCAGCACCTGGCTGTTGAGCGCGGCGGCTATGCCGCCCTGCATCTTCACCACCTGCACGGCGGCGGTGTACATGTCCCCGTCGTGCGTGCCTATCACCACTATATTGTGAGAGTCGTGCGAGACCGACGAGGCGATGGCCCCTTTCTTCAGCCCGAAGCCTTTCACCAGGCCCAGAGCCACGCGGCCCGAGGCCATGTGCCGCTCTATCACCGCTATTTT
>CAIRNJ010000065.1 GCA_903879915.1 uncultured Elusimicrobia bacterium | reverse complement strand
GGTCTTGCATTTCAACAAAATGTTGAAATGCAAGACCTGACCCCATTTTAAGCTTAAGACGGCGTGCTTATTTCTATCTCGAGCTTTTCCTCGCGCGCTTTCCGGTTCTTTTTGCGCCCTGTTTTCCAGCCTTCCCACTGTTCCAGGTCGCCGAAAAAGCCGTGGTCGCCGTCCTCCAGCGCTATCAGCGCGCCGCAGACCCTGTCCAGCAGGTAGCGGTCGTGCGTTACCAGCACCAGCGCGCCGGGGAAATCCCGTATGCTGTTCTCGAGCACTTCCAGCGACTGGATGTCCAGGTCATTGGTGGGCTCGTCGAGCAGCAGCAGGTCGGCGGGCTCCAGCATAAGCTTCGCTATGAGCACCCGCGACTGCTCGCCGCCGGAAAGGCGGCTCAGGGGGAAGTCCAGCTGCTCCGCGCGGAACAGGAAGCGGTGCGCCCATTTGTTCACGTGGATGAAATTGCCGCGGTACTGCACGTTCTCGCCGGCCGGGCACAGCGCGCGGCGCAGCGTAACGCTCAGGTCCAGCTGGTCGCGGTGCTGGTCGAAGACCGCGATCTTAAGGTCCTCCGCCTGCTTGAGCGTGCCGGAGTCGGGCGCGAGCTCGCCGGTTATCAGCTTTAGCAGCGTGCTCTTGCCGCTGCCGTTGGAGCCCAGCAGGCCCAGCTTGTCGCCGGGGCGCAACATGAAATCCAGCTGCCCGAAAAGCTTGCGCCCGCCGCGGCTCTTGGCCACGCCGGTAGCGTGCACCAGTTTTTTCGTCTGCCGCCCGCTGGCCGTGAAATCTATGGTGACGGAGCGGTTCTGCGAGTTCCTGAACTCCAGCTCGGACAGTTCGGCTATCAGGCCGCCGGCCCGGTCGATGTGGGCTTTCTGCTTGGTGGCCCTGCCGCGCGCGCCCCTGCGCAGCCAGGCTATTTCGGCGCGCACCACGTTGCGCGCGGAGTCCTCGCGGGAGACCTGCGCGTCGAAGAACGCTTCGCGGTTCTCCAGGAACTTGCTGTAGTTGCCCACGCTGTTGAAGTGGCCCTGCGGGTAGCGCTTGTCCAGCTCTATCATGCGGTTGCAGACCCGCTCCAGGAAGCGCCGGTCGTGCGTGACCACCAGGAACGAGGACCGCAGCCCGGACATGAAATTCTCCAGCCACAGCACGCCTTCCAGGTCAAGGTGGTTGGTGGGTTCGTCCAGCAGCAGCAGGTCGGGCTCGCGTATCACCTGCGCCAGGATGGCCAGCCGTTTGCGCCAGCCGCCGGACAGTTTAGCCACCGGCTGCTCGGGGTCGGTAAAACCGGCTTTCGCCAGCATGGTCTCTATGCGGGAATCAACTTCGTAATCCTCCAGGCCCAGGCCGTCCAGCGCCCCGGCCAGCTTCGCCCGCACGGTAAAACCTTCCGGCGGGGTTTCGAAAATATCCTGCTGGGCCAGGTAGCCCACGCGCAACCCCCGGCGCGGCGCCAGGGTGCCGTCGTCCTGGGTTTCCTGCCCGGACAGTATTTTAAGCAGGGTGCTTTTGCCGGTGCCGTTGGGCCCGATGAGCCCCGAGCGCTCGCCCTCGCAAAGGCCGAAAGAAAGCCCCTCGAAAAGAGGCCTGGCGCCGAAACGTTTGGAAAGATTTTGACAACTTAGAAGTATAGCCATAGAAGTAGTATGTTAAGTATAACAGTTAGGGACTGGGGTCAGGTCTTGCATTTCAACAAAATGTTGAAATGCAAGACCTGACCCCGTTTACCCGGGGGCCGTTATTGTCGCATAATACACGGATAGGGCGGGGTCTCCCGGATATTTTATGGAAAACTACGCGGAAAATAAAAAGACCGATACAGGGGAAGAAGACTACTTGGACCTGGAAGAGGTTCCGGAGCCTTTCCGGGCGGCCATGAAGGCCAGGATGGACGCCGCGAAAAGCGCCGCTGCGGCGCCCGGGGCCGCGCAGCCGGCGACGGAGAAAGATTTCCAGTTCCCGCTGCAGGGCGGCAGCGGGCTCGGCATGCTGCTGAAATTGCTGGTCCAGACCGCGCAGCAGCAGGCAGGCGGCGCTCCGGATTCGCCAGATACCGGAGAGGGAGCGTCTTTGCCCGTCCCGAAGCCCGCGGCCCCCGAGCCTGTGGCGCCGGGTGCTATAGAGCCCGCTTCCAACGGCTGGGTCCTCTGGGCGGCGGTAATTATTCTCGGGGCCTTTTACTTCCTGGCTAAATACTAGGCCAAGCCCCTGTTATTTCGGCTGAGAGGGAGAAGATATGGACCAGATACAGACTTTGATGGAATTTCCGGCGGCGTTTGACCGGAACACGCATTATATAGGAATAGCGTACATGACGCTGCTCGGGGCCTGGCTGCTGGCCGGCGCCGGCGGAGCGTTATGGGCGGCTTTTGACGCCCCCAAAATAGGCGCTTCCAGGGCGGTGTGGGTGCCGGCGATATTTCTCACCGGGCCTTTCGGGCTGGCCGCTTATCTGGGCCGCGTGCGGTGCTGGTGGCCGGCCGCCGCGGCCGTCTGGCTGGCGCTCTTCCTGCTGCCTGCCGTCTGGGTAGGGGTTTTATTCCGCGAGCGCCGCGCGCTGTACGGGTTCATGCAGCAGAACTTTACCCCGCCGGTGCCGCTGCAAAGGCCGGCGGCGCAAAGCAAGGCGGAGGAGGACGCCAGGCTGGTGAAGGAGGCGCAGGAAGCGTTAAAAGAAGCCGAACAGGAACTTGACGACGCGAACAGGACCGCCAAAAAATATAAGAAGCTCACGGGCGGCAAATAAAAGGCCCGGCGCCGCTTTTTTGATATCATATCTGCAAAGTCAGGGCCGCAAAAAAATAACTTATTATGACTAAATTAACGCTTTTTATTCTGCTGACGCTGCCGCTGTGGGCGAACGCGCGAACGCTTTCCGCCGGGCAAGCGGCGGCGGCAAAGACAGGCACGACGCTCAACTGCTACCAGCGCCGGCCTTTTCTGCAGCTGACGATGAAATGGGACGAGGCGGGCGGGTTCCACCTGGCGCTGCTGGCGCCGGAGGGCATAGAAGGCCTGCCGCTTTATAACGGCGTGGTGACCTCTTACAATTTAAGCTACCTGAAACAGCAGAAGGAAGACCTGAAAGACTGGCCCGCCGTAGTGTCCCTTTCCTGGGCGCCGGGTCAATGCGCGAAAAGCGGGGACGATCCCTGGGTGGTGGAGTGCAGCGGCCCGGCGGCCGCGGAAAAGAACTCCGGCGCTAAAGAGCCCCTGCCAGCCTGGCCGTACGCCACGTCCACGTTCTTCACTTACCGGCAGCGGCAGGCCGGCGTCAGCGGCGAATTCGACGCGCGCGCCATGACCTGGGTGGTAGAGACCCAGGGCACTATTTATTCCCTCGGCTTTAAGTTCATGCTTAACCTGTGCGAGTAGCGGAGCGTTCATGAGCTGGTTCGGAAAACTATTCCTGCCGCTGGCGAGGCCCGCCGTCTGGCTGCCGCTTTCCGCGCTGCTGCTGCCGGCGGGCGTGTGGCTGCTGCTGGCGGCGGGCGGTATAGCGCATTCCTACTCCCTGGCTGAAACGTACGACCGCTGGTTCGCGCTGGACGCGGGCATGTTTTTGTGCGGCCTCGGGGTGTGGACCGCGCCGATAGGCCTGGGCGTGCTGATGCATAAGCTCAGGGCGCAGGACAATATCATGCTGGTCCTTATCGCCGTCCTGTTCAACCCCTGGGCGCTGCCGGCCGCGCTGGTGGGGCTTTCCGTTCACGGCGCGTGGGCGCTGCGCGCCTCCGTGAGCGGCCCCGGCGCGGGCTATCCCTTCAATACTTTGTTATGCGCGGCCATCCTGCTGCTGGGCACGGTGTCGTACGCCTTGATGGGCACGAGCCTGAGCCTGAAGCGCCTGCATTTCGGCCATGCCGACCTGGAGCCCGAAGAAATCAAATGCGCGCCGGGCGGGGAAGCCGCCGCCGTGCTGACGCTCGGGAAAGCGGCGGCCTCGGTGGAAGGCAGGCTTGAACTGTACGGGGAAGGCGACGCCCCTCTTGTTACGATACCGGCCAGGGTGGGCCCGGCCGAGCCGGCGTCCGAAGGCTGGGCTTACCGCGTAACGGCCGTGCTCCCGGAGAGCACCGTTATGCCCAGGGACGGCGGCTGGGTGCTGTCGGTAAAAGCCCGCGGGGCGTCCGGCGGCACCGTAGAAGAATCCGCGGATGTTATCCTGCGCGGTTGATCCGGTAAAAAAGAAGGCTGAGCGTTAACCGCCGGGGAAGCCCGGCGGTCAGTTCTTCGCCCGCGTTCATTCGGGCATCTGCAGCCTTTTCGCGGTCAGGCCTTTGGTTATGGTCCAGGGCACCATTTTGGCGAACACGTCCAGGATTATCACGGCGTTGGAATTGGCGTCCTTTTTTGAAGCTTTCCGGACCCTGTTCACTATGGCGACGTTAAGTTCCTCTATGGTTTTATAGGCCTTTTTAAGCTTTGCCAGGTCCCAGTCGGGCTTGAGCCCTTTCTTTTTGCGCAAATACTGCAGCAGCAGGTAGGAGGAGACCGACCTATGGGTGGTTTCGCCCAGCGACGCGAAAGGCAGATGGTACCTGGCCATGGGTTTGAGCATGTCCATCACCTTGCAGCCGCTGGTGGCCATGTAGATCCCTATCAGCGAACTCAGCGCGGTCTGCAGGCTGGTCCGCTTGAAATATTCGCGGGCTTCGGTGATCACGCGCACGTCCACCTTCATGATGGAGGATTTGTCGGAGAAAATATTCGTCACTTCTGCCAGGTTCATGGCGATGGGGCAGCGCTTGCCCGCTCCGCCGGGGTAAGGGCAGACGCTGCATTTCTCGAAGTCCAGCAGCGTCCATTCCGGGAGATACGCGTTCTTCTTAGGAACGATGCTGAGCGTGGCGGGATCGAGGTGCAGCTCTATCGTTCTTTCTTCGCCGCTGTCGAACTTGATGATGTATCTGTAGAACATGGTCCCGCCTTTTCTTACGATGTCGCCTGAAGCTAATGATATAAAATACGCCGTTGGCAGGAACAGCCCGCTGCCCCGGACAGGGCCGGTCCGGTCAGTGCGCGGCGCAAGGGCTGATAAAATATTAGAATATGGGTGCAGCGCGCTATTTCCCGAAGAGCGGACTTCCGGCGCGCGGGCTCCGGTCCGGACTTATATGAAAAAAAATCGCAGGCCAGCTCCGCTTTCAAAACGCCCCGCCGCGGGGAAAGTTATTTCTTTCGCCATGGATATGCCGCAGCTGGGCGCGGAGGGCCGGCGGGTCTGGGTGTACCTGCCGCCGGGCTACGCCGCCTCCGGCCGGCGCTACCCCGTGCTGTACATGCACGACGGGCAGAACCTTTTCGACCCGGAAACCTCCCATTGCGGCGACTGGGGCGTGGGCAGAAGCCTCGACGCGCTGTTCCATGAAAAAAAGACCCGGGGCGCGATAGTGGTGGGCGTGGACAACGGCGGGACGGAAAGATGGAACGAGTATTCCCCCTGGTGCGCGCGCAACGGCAGGGGGCGCTGCCGCGGCGCCAGGTACGCCCGGTTCCTCGTGGACAGCCTTAAGCCGCTGGTGGATGAAAAATTCAGGACCCTGCCCGGCCGCGAGCATACCGGCATAGCCGGCAGTTCGCTGGGCGGCACTATCTCTTTCTACATCGCCCTGAAATATCCGGAGATATTTTCCCGGGCCGGCCTGTTCTCGCCCGCTTTCTGGTTCGCGCGGGAAGCGGCGGTGAAACTGCTGAAGCATGCCAGGCTGGAACAGGGCCTGCGCGTGTACATTGATGTGGGAACGAAAGAAGGAGACCACGAGGACGACTATCTTGCCGACGCGCAGAATATAGCCGGTCTATTTTCGAAAAAAAAGGGAGCGGAGCGGCTTTTGATCGTGGACGAGGGCGGCATACACAACGAAACCGCCTGGGCTGAAAGGTTCCCGGCGGCCTTTCTGTGGCTGTTCGAGGGGGCGCGGCGGTAGCAGATCGGGCGCGGCGGCTTTCGGTATTTATTCGGGATTGTGCTATTTATTTCCTGTAGAATATATCAGGAAAGAACGCGTTGAGTGACGGTAGAGTTATGACCAATACGAGCGCGGCGGCGCATACGGAATTTAAAGTATGGATGATGGCGACGCTTGGCCTGATAAAGGACGGCAAGATGGGCGCGTCACAGGCCAGGGCTGACCGCATCAAGACCGCGGTGGCGTACTCGAAGATAGGGAAGCTGAATTAACTGCCGCGGCCCTGTTAAATTTACATAGAGAAAAAACAAGCGCCCCGCTTTTGGCGGGGCGCCGGTTTTTTGGTCGACCGTTCGGCTTACTGGGTTATCGCCAGGAAGCAGTGGTCGGCCTGGGGCACCTGATAGAAGTCGAATATCGGGGTGCCGTTGCCGCCAGCCCACACGCCGTTCATGGGGTTGCTGGTGCGTATGATGTTATTGTAGGCGTCGTAGTAGAAGAACGTCGCCCGGGCGTTGAACGGCATGGTCCGCTCCACTATGAAGCCCTTGGCGGAAACGCCGGGGACAACGTCGCAGACCGTGCGGTACATCGAGTACGGGTGCGAGTTGTTATTCCACCAGCCGTTATAGTCGTTCCACCAGCCGTTATGATCGGGACCATGCTGGTTCCAGTGATTGTTGTTCCAATCGTTGTGGTCCCAGTCGGGATGTCCGCCATGATGAGGCTGCCACGGGCCGGGCTGAGGGCCGGGGCCGGGATGCCAGGGCTGGGGGCCGGGCTGAGGCGGGAAAGGCATCGGCGGCTGGGGATGCCAGGGATCGGGATGCGGGCCGGGCTGAGGCGGGAAAGGCATCGGGGGCTGGGGATGCCAGGGGCCGGGCTGGGGGCCGGGCTGCGGATGCCACGGACCGGGCTGCGGGCCGGGGCCGTCGTGGTGTCCGGGGCCGCCAGGGCCGCCGTGATCGCCATGGCCGCCGGGGTTAAAAGGGGCCGGGGGATTCGGGTTGAAGCCGCCATGACCGCCGGGGCCGCCGGGCCCGCCATGATCGCCGAAGCCGCCGGGGCCGCCAGGGCCGCCGTGTCCGCCGGGGCCGCCGAACTTCAGGTCATTGACCAGCTTCGATAATTCGTCGCTGGGTTTGTCAAAAGAAACCGCCTGCGCTGACGCGAAGCTCGCGTAGCAAACGAGCGCCATTATTGCGGTAAAAGCGCTTTTGTTAAGTTTTTTCATGCTTACCCTCCCCAAAAAATTACTGCTTGAACATACGATACAAATTCTTTCCGGTCCCGGTTTAGAAGCAAAGGTCCCGCGAATTCAGGGGAAAGGGCCCAGAAAAAAATAGGTCTTAAGGGAAACAGCGTTCATAGGGATCTGCGCCTGCCCGTCGGCAGCGGCGTTTCCATTTGATAGAATGTTCTGACAGGGTACCTGCGGGAGCAGCGAAGGCGCCTTTGCCCGCGACCGGCGGCAGGTCCGGCGCAGGCTGCGGGCAGGGGTTTATTAAGGGGAGTGAAAATGACGCATAAATTCACGGTCAAAACCTCGGCTAAATCCGAGATGGCGGATATAACCGGCGAGCTCGCCGGGCTGGTAAAAGAAAGCGGTTTCGAGAGCGGGCTCTGCTACGTCTTCGTTCCGCACACCACCTGCGGCCTGGCTATCAACGAGAACGCCGATCCCGACGTGAAGCGCGACATCATAGCCAAGCTCAACGAGAGCGTGTCCGAGGATTTCCCGTACCGCCACGCGGAGGGCAATTCCCCGGCGCATATCAAGTCGGTGCTGGTGGGCCCGGCGCTTACTATCTTTATAGAGGAATGGGCGCTGCAGCTGGGCACCTGGCAGGGCGTCTACCTGTGCGAATACGACGGGCCGCGCAGCCGCGAAGTATGGGTGAAGCTCATCAAGGGATGACAGGAACCGCTCTTTGCCTGAAACTTTTCCGGCTAGCGCGCATCTATATAAAGGAAGAATATAACGAGTTATGCCGGGAGGCTGAATGGAACAGGTAATACTGGACGTCAGGGAACAGGAAGAATTCGCGGCCGAGCATATACAGGGCTCTATCTGGGTACCGCTTTCACAGTTCGGGCATACCGCCCCGGGCGTGCTGCAGTCGCTGCTGGGCAGGAAGCTCCTTATCATGTGCCGCAGCGGGAACAGGGCGAAGCTCGCCCTGGAACAGATAACGCAGCTGGGTTTCGGCGGCCAGGTTTCGGCCGAAGTTTACCAGGGCGGGATACTGGAATGGGCCAGGCAGGGCAAGCCGCTAATTACCCGCCATGCCGCCCCGCTGCCCATCATGCGGCAGGTGCAGATAACGGCCGGCCTGATAGTGCTGGCTTCGGTGGTGCTCGGTTTCACCGTGGCCCCGGCTATAGCCTGGGTGGCCGCGTTCGTCGGCGCGGGGCTGACCTTCGCGGGCGTCACCGGTTTCTGCGGCCTCGCTAAGCTGCTGGCGCTGATGCCCTGGAACAAAGCGGTACCGGAGCAGGATTGCCGCTGCGGGTAGGCCGCGAAGGTGCTCTCGGATGAGAAGAAAGCCCGTAAAATTCAGCCTGGCGGTTTGCGCTGTCCTGTGTTTTTCATTTTCTTTTGTATCCTGTAAAAGTACCCCCGGCGCGGGCAGGGAAGTAAGAGTTCTTTTCGTAGGGAACAGTTTAACCTATAAGAACGACCTGCCCGGGCTTACCGCCGGGCTGGCGGTGGCGCGGGGCTTTAAAGTGCAATACGACATGTACGCCCCCGGCGGCTATACGCTGGGCCGGCACGCCGGCGACCCCCGCCTTCCGGAGAAGATAAACAAAGGCAACTGGGATTATGTCGTGCTGCAGGAACAAAGCCGGCTGCCCGCCTATCCCTGGGCGCAGGAGGAAGTATTCCCTTACGCGGAAAAATTAAGCCGGCTGATCAGGGCCGCGAACCCGCGGGCGCAGGTGGTCTTTTATGAAACAATGGCCGAACGGAACGGCGATCAGCGCCGCGCGCAGGACTTTCCGGGCCTGGCCACTTACGAGGGGCTGCAGCTGAAAATAAACGAAGCGTATGAACGGCTGAGCCTGGAGAACCACGGGGTTCTCGTTCCCGTGGGCGAGGTCTGGCGGAAAGTGCGCGCGCGGCGGCCCTCGCTGGAACTGTATGCCGACGACGTCCACCCGAACCTTGCAGGAACCTACCTGGCCGCCTGCGTGTTCTACCTGGTCCTGTTCAAGGACGATCCCGCCGGGCTGCCGCATCCCGGCGAACTGGACGACGATACGGCGGCGTATCTGCAGGCGGCGGCCGCGCAGGCGCTGCCGGCCGGGGTAAAATAATGCGGCGCAAAGCTCATAAAATATTTAAAAAAAAGCGGCGGTACGGCCCGCTTCTCAAGGCAGCGGCCGCCCTGGCCGCCGTGGCCGTGCTGACGGTGCTGGGCGTAAGGCGGCTGGGCGAGGGGGAGTCGCCGGAGGCGCTGCTGGCCCGGGCCAACGGCGGGCTCTATACCCCCGCCTACCTGCGGCTGCGCGGAGAGCTTTCAAAAAAATACCGCGGCGTCCCGCCCGGCCGCTTCGGCGAGGCCGTTAAAGGGGTCACCCGCCGCCTGCCGAAAGAGGCCGGCCGGGTCATAGCCATAACGCTGGACGCCTGCGGCGGCGAGCACAGCGGCGGCTATAACGAAAGGCTGATCGATTTCCTGCGCGGGGAGGGCGTGCCCGCCACCCTGTTCATTTCGGGCCGCTGGATAGACCGGCATCCGGCGGCTTTCCTGGAACTGGCGCGCGAGCCTGATCTCGAGATAGAGAGCCACGGTTATCTGCACCGCGCCTGCTCAGTGTCCGGCCGGGGCAAGTGGACCGTAAAAGGCACCCGGAACGCCGCGGAAGCGGTGGATGAGATGGAGCTGAACGCCCGCAAGATAGAAGCGCTGACCGGCCGCCGGCCGCGCTTCCACCGGCCGGGCGGCGCCTATTCGGACGAAGCCTGCGCCGCGCTGGCGAAAGACCTCGGGCTGGAAGTGCTGACCTATGATATGTATTCCGGCGACGCCAGGCCGCACGCCCCGGACTCCGCGATAGCCGCCAACCTGCTGAAATACGCCTCGCCGGGCGGGATCTTCATACTGCATTTCAACCACCCGGGCTGGAACGAGGAAGCCGCGCTGCGCAAGGCCATTCCGGCGCTTAAAGCGCGCGGCTACAGCTTTGTCCGCCTGGACGCCGCCCTTAAACCCCGGTAGGTTCCCGTTTTTTAGATCTTAATGAAGATATTCTTCCTGTACAGCAGCCAGAAAAAGGCCAGCCACAGGCCCATATAGGAAAAAGCGAAAGCGGCCGAAGCGTTCAGCGGGGAAAGCCAGGCGCCGAAAACATGGTCGCAGATGAAGATACGCAGCTGCAGCGGCTCGCCGCCGGGCACCGGCAGTTTGTACAGCACCAGGAATTTCAGCAGGAAGATGGGCAGCATATAGGCGGCTATGGCGTTTATGCCGAAGATCTCCAGCGGCTTGCCCCAGGCCTTCAGGCCTTTAACCTCTATCAGCCAGTAGCACAGGGCCAGCAGCCACATCGCGAGCCCGCCCGTGAACAGCACATACGAGCTGGTCCACAGCGCTTTGTTTATCGGGAAAGCCAGCCCCCACAGCCAGCCGGCCAGCGTAAGCGCGGCCCCGCCGCCCAGCAGGCCCGCCACCCGCCGGTTCTCGGTGCTGTTCGCCCTCAGCCACAGGCCGGTGAAAATGCCGAGCAGAGTGGTGACCAGCGAAGGCAGCGTGCTGAGTATGCCTTCGGGGTCATAGGGCCCCTGGCGGTAAGTGTGGGCGCCCAGCACCAGCCGGTCCAGCCAGGCCGCCAGGTTGCCTTCCTTGGTAAGGTTGCCTACGCCGTAACCGGGCACCGGCAGCTGGGTCATCATCAGCCAGTAGCCGGCCAGGGCGGCCGCCGCCAGGGCCAGCTGCGTGCGCAGCGTGGTCTTGATAAAAAGGAACGAGGCGAAGCAGTAGCACAGCGCTATGCGCTGCAGCACGCCGAGGATGCGGATGGTGGAGGGGTGGTAGTTCGGGATGGCGTTCAAGACCATGCCGAAGGCGTAAAGGATCAGCGTGCGCTTGAAGATCTGCGCGGCCAGGCCTTTGCCGCCGTCGCGCTCCAGGCGCTTGGACAGCGAGAACACCAGCGAAACGCCCACGATAAAAAGGAAGAAAGGGAACACCAGGTCGGTCATGGTGCAGCCGTCCCAGGCGGAATGGTCGAGCTGGGGATACGCCTCGTTGTTGCCCGGCGTGTTCACCACTATCATGCCGGCTATGGTCAGGCCCCGGAACACGTCCAGCGAAAGCAGGCGGGATTTCTGCGGCGCGGCGGCTGTGTTTTCCATAAAACCTCTCTGTGCTGTTAATTCGAAAAAATAGTATATCAAAACGGGGATGGCCGCCGGGCGCAGCGCCGGCGGTCAGGGCGCGGGCAGCTGCTCCACTTCTGCGAAGAAGCCGGCGTGGTCGGACAGCCGCCCGCAGGCGCCCTTGTTCAGGATGCGGGCCTCCGCCACCCTGAACCCCCTGAGGTAAATGCGGTCAAGCGGAAAAATAGGCAGCACGGAGGGAAAAGTGCGCAGCTTATGGCCGTAGAGCTCCAGCCCCGCGTCCTTCAGCAGCAGGCGCGTTTCCAGCTCGTCTTTTTTTCTGCGCCATTCGTTGAAATCCCCGGCCACGATAATGGGCTCGTTCCCGGGCACCATGTCCTGTATATATTCGCGCAGTTTCTTCAACTGTTTTTTACGCGACCTGTGCAGCAGGCCGAGGTGCAGGCAGATGCAGTGCAGCCCGGCGCCGCGCCCGGGCAGCTTCAGGCGGGCGTACAGCATGCCGCGCTTTTCCACCCTGTTGGTGGAAATATCTATGCGGTCGAAGAACAGGATGGGGTAGCGGGAAAGGATGGCGTTGCCGTGGTGGCCGTATGTGTAGACGGCGTTCTTGCCGTAGACATGGTCGAAGCCGGCCTCGCCTGCTATATATTCGTGCTGGGATTTGGCCGGCCAGTCGCCGTGCTTCGCCGCCTTATGTATGTTCTCGCCCACCACCTCCTGCATGAAGATGATATCGGCGTTGGCCGAGTGTATGCAGCGGCTCAGCTGCGGCAGGATGAAGCGCCGGTTGAGCGGCGAGAAACCCTTATGCAGGTTGATGGTCAAAAGGCGTATTTTCATTCCAGGTCCCGCCAGTATGATAACAAAAAAACGCCCGGGTTCCGGCGGCGCCGGTTTTTTAAGTGTTATAATTTCAAAAAAGGGGTATATATGAACCAGGTTTTAGAGGTTATAAAAAGCCGCAGAAGCATACGCAAGTATCTGCCGCGGCAGATAAAGAAAAGCGAACTGGCCGCCATACTGGAGGCCGGGGCTTACGCTCCCAGCGCTCATAACGAGCAGTCCTGGCAGTTCACTGTTATCCGGAATAAGGAACTGCTGGACCGCATCAGCGTTAAGGCGAAGGAAGTCATGGCCGCGCAAAGCGCCGATTGGGTGAAAGCGATGGGGCAGAATAAGGCGTTCCACGTTTTCTACCACGCCCCCGCGGTGATCCTGGTCTCTATGCGCACGGTGGCCCTGTCGCCGCTAGTGGACTGCTCGGCGGCCATACAGAACATGCTGCTGGCCGCGGAGAGCCTGGACATCGGCTCCTGCTGGATAGGCCTTGCCCGCTATTATTTTTCCATAAAGAAAGAGCTTCCCCGCCTGAAGCTGCCCGAAGGCTACGAGCCCTGCTACGCCGTGACCCTGGGCTACAAAGACCAGCGCCCGGCCAAGCCCCTGCCGCGCAAAGCCGCCGCGGTCAACTACCTCGACTGAGCCCGGCCGCCGGGCAGCATTTTCTAATCCTAACATGAGGCTGAAATAGCTTGTTGGTGCTCCGTTGCAAATCTTTTGGCCAAGCCTCCATTTTTGAATGTTTGTGCGCCTTTTGGTAGTACTTCTCTGAACAATTTATACTTCGCAGTCTGCAT
>CAIRNJ010000064.1 GCA_903879915.1 uncultured Elusimicrobia bacterium | reverse complement strand
GTCATGGTTACAGATTATGAACGGAATCCGGCGTTTTTTCAAGGCCGAAACGATTTCAGCCTCATGTTGCGTTAGAAACGCATATTATTTCAGCCTCATGTTGCATTGGATAATTCTCGCGGCGGCCTTCGCCGGCGGCTTTTTGGTAAAATAAAGGACCCTTTAAATTGGAGAAACGATGCATACTTTATTTTCGGAAACTCTGGTGAAGCTCAGGAAGGAAGCCGGCTTCAAAACGGCCTACAGCTTTTACCACGGCAACGGCGGCCAGCCGGTGCTCAACATCGCTTACCGGAACTACCTGCTGATGGAGCAGGGGAAAATGCTGCCGGTGTTCCAGCGGCTGCGCAAGATAATCATAGCGCTGCGCTGCGTGCAGAACAGCGTGCCCACCAACGAACTGGTGGTGGCCTGGCTCAGGACCATGGCCGGCGAGGAATCCTTCAAGGATATCCTGGCGCCCATCCTTTCCGTTAAGACCGCCATCCCGGGACTTTCGCCGCTGCATAAGGCCGTGGGGCAGGCGCTGGCCGGGAACAAGTACCACATCACCCCTCAGCAGCTGGCGGTGATGTGCGCCAACCCCGACAATTACCTTTGTTATATAGCGCTGTCGCTGGACTCCGGCGCGTGGAGCGAGCAGGACCTTATCAAAAAACTGAAGCTGAAGGCCCCGGCGGCCGCCAAAGCCCTTAAAGAGCTAACCGCCGTGAAGGTCTTAAGGGAGGTCAAGCCCGGCTTCTTCGCCTGCCCGTTCGCTAGGTCGATGATAGAAATGCCGCAGTTGGACATCCTGGACGAAACTCTCAGGAAAAAATACGTGAAGTGCCGCGAGGCGATAATAAACTCCGGCAAGCGCGTGTGCACCCGCACGGGGATAATCAGGGCGGACGAGCCGGCGTTCCGGAATTTCTATCCGCTGATGTCGCTTAATATGTCCTCGGCGGCCACTTACTCCATAACGGAGCGCACCGAGAAATCGGCCATTTTCGCCGTTACCGGCAACGTGATAAAGATCCGGGATTTCTGACCGCCCGCTTTTCGCGCGCGGCGTGTTGGTGTATAATATACGCAGAGTTCAAGGCAGGAGGGTCAATGAAACTTGCAATAATCGCGCTGTTCCTTATTTCCGCGGCGGTGCCCGCGCAGTCCGCTGATTTCACGCTGCAGCGGCTAAAAGCCGGCGATATCGCGGTAAAAGCCGCCGATGTCCCGGTGCCCGCGCAGTGTAAAGCCGATCCCCAGCCGCCGCAGGACCTGGTCTACAAGTTCCAGCAGGTTTACAACCAGCTGTCCGCCATACGGAGCGGCCTGACCTGGGTGCGCAGCGACCTCAACAGGCTCGAGACCCGCGCTCACCAGATGATACAGTACAACACCTCCGACTCTTTTTTCGAGTCCGACCTCAGGAAGATGAGCATGGATATGTCGCGCCGTTTCGAGGATATGCGGCGCGCCGCGGCCGACGCTCATAACCTGCTCGCCCTCGCGCAGAAATATGCCGAGCTTAATAATACCGCGCGCAACATGGACCAGGCCGCCCGCGAGATCCTGAATTATACCTGGCCCGCCATCGAGGACGCGGCGGGGAACCTGGAGGGAACGGTGCGCTCCGGCCAGCCCCAGGTGGTAGGCTACAATTCGCAGTGGGTGGCCATGGACATCTCGCGCTACAGCCGCCAGCTGAGCGACCAGGCCCGCAGCGCCTATGGCGATACGCAGAAACTCGTAACGCTGACCCGGCCCTGAACCGGGCCGGGAAATTAAAAAGGGCCGCTTGCAGCGGCCCTTTTTTACGCCCCGGGGACCGGTTTACTTTATGCCGGCTTTTTCCAGCGCGGCTGTTATCTCTTTGTTGGCCATGAACCATCTCCAGACCGAACCGCCGCGCAGGTTCTCGGCGCTGAGCAGCGTGATGCCGACGTCGATACCTATCACGTCCGTATCGGTCCAGCCAGTGGAGGGGTTGAAAGCGTCCACGAAGCCGTATCTGCCGTAGACGCGGTCCCCGTAAAGACGCTTCATTTCCGTAAGCGCCCTCAGCGCGATGTCCGGGGCCAGCATCAGCGAGCCGCCGGCCGCGCACGGGACCACCGTGCCGTCTATGTCCGTCGTGGCGGGGGGGCCTCCCCAGGCCCTGTAGCCGGAAGCCGAATCGGAAGCGGTTATCCCCCAGATATCCGGGGCGTACCCGGGGAATTTCCCTGCGAGGTCCAGGCACATGCGCCGGTTGGCTTCGGTGGCCAGCGCCGAATTCCTGAACCAGTCAGTGCCGCCGTCCTTTTTGCCCCTGAAATCCACCCAGGCCTGCGCGTACTGGTGTATAAAGAGGGGCTCGGCGCCGCTTATATAGGAAAGGTCCCCGTATTGCACCACCGGCCGTTTCCAGGCGCTCCAGGAGGAGGCCGGCAGAGGGAAAGAAGGCGAGCCGAGGCCCAGCAGGTAGAGCAGCAGCAGTTCGCTGTGGGTGTCCCACCTTGAGCCCAGGAACCCTTTCTCAGGCGTCCAGCCGTGGGAGAGTATGTTCTTGTCCCCGTTGAGCATCCACTGGAAATCAATTCGCCGGTATATTTTATCCGTCAGCCGCCCTATCTCGGGATAGGACGGGAAACATTGTTTCGCCGTGAGCGCGCCCGCCAGGAACAGCGCGGTGTCTATGGAGGAGATCTCGCTGTCCCAGACCCTGGCGCCGCTGCGGGGATCCATCCAGTGATAGAACCACCCGCGCTGGTGCTCGGCTTTTCCGGCGAAGAACTTAAGCGTGGTCCGCGCGCGCGCCGCGGCGGCAGACCGGCTTATCCAGCCGCGTTCGGCGCCCGCGCACAGCGCGGACAGGCCGAAGCCGGTGGAGGCCGAGCTGGCAACGTAGCGGTGCGCGTCGTCCAGGGCCGAGCCGTCGGCCCTGGCCCGGTCGGACACCAGCCCGGTGCCGGAGTCGGCGTTATCCAGGAAATAGCCGAAGCTCCTGCGGGAAAGGTCCTCCAGGAAAGCGCCGTCCGCGGCCGCGGGCCCCGGAGGCTTGGCCGAGGGGATCTCCCCGGCGGCCGCCAGGCGGACAGCGGCAGCCAGGAGCAGCGGGCCCGCCAGGGATACCAGCAGCGTTCTCTTCACTTTGCGGTTACTTCGAAAGAAGCCTCCAGCCCGCCTGCCGAGGACGTGGCCGCGTAAACCTTGAACAGTCCCGGCTCTACCGCGAACCCGCCGGCGTAATAATAGCCGAGCTCCGCCGGCCGCAGTTCGAACTCCAGCGTTCTTTTCTCTCCCGGGGCCAGCGTCACCCGCTTAAAGCCTTTGAGCTCGCGCACCGGGCGCGTCTCCGAACCGGCCACGTCGCGGATATAGAGCTGCACCACCTCGTCGCCGGCGATCGCCGAGACGTTCTCCACCGTGACCCGCGCTTTTACGCTGCCGTCAGGCATTATCTTAGCCGGAGAGACCGACAGGCCGGAGAGAGAAAACGAGCTGTAGCTCAGGCCGTAGCCGAACGGGTACAGCGGCTCCACCGTCAGGTCCTGGTATTTCGAAGTGTACCTGTTGGCCGGGTCGGCCGGGCGGCCGGGGCTGCGGTGGTTGTAATAGGTCGGTATCTGGCCTACGGAGCGGGGGAAGGTCACCGGCAGTTTCCCGCCGGGATTTCCTTTGCCGAAAAGCACCTGCGCCACAGCCCGCGCGCCTTCGGTGCCGGGGTACCAGGCTTCAAGTATGGCCGGGAAATCCGCGTCGAGGCCGGAGAGGTCCAGCGGCCTGCCGTTGAACAGCACGATCACCACCGGCTTGCCGGTCTTTTTTAAGCGGGCCAGCAGCTCCAGCTGGCGGCCGGGCAGCGAGATGGAGGCGCGGGAAGCGGCTTCGCCGCTCATGTCCGCCGATTCGCCCGCCGCGGCTATGATATAGTCCGCGCCGGCGGCGGCCGCTACGGCCGCGTCCATTTCCTCGTCCGTGCCGCCGGTCTTTACGGGGCAGCCGGCGGAGAACGTTACCGCGGTCCCGGGGGCCGCTGTTTCTTTTACGGCTTCCAGCAGCGTCACCTGGTCATCCGCTCTTCCGTCCCCGGACCAGGAGCCCATCATGTCCAGCTTGCTGCCGGCCAGCGCGCCGATAACGGCTATCTTCCCGGCGGCGGGGTTCAGCGGCAGCAGGCCGCCGTCGTTCTTTAGCAGCACCAGGGATTCCAGCGCGGCCGCCCGCTCCAGCTCCCGGCTCTCCGGCGTCAGGAAGGCGGTCTCTTCCAGCTTCGGGTCTATATAAGGATGTTCGAAGACGCCGGCGCGGAACTTGGCTTCCAGCACGCGCAGCACCGAGGCGTCCAGCGTCTTGCGGGTTATCTTTCCCGCCGCCAGCGCGGCCGGGCCTTTGTCGCGGTAAAGCGTGCTGACCATCTCCATGTCCACGCCGGCCGACAGAGCTTTTACCGCCGCGTCGCTGCCGTCGGCGGCCAGGCCGTGGTTAATAAGCTCCTGCACGGCGGTATAATCGCTGACCACGAAGCCGCTGAACTTCCAGTCCCCGCGCAGCACCTTGGTGAGAGTGTTGCCGTTGGCGCTGGTAGGCACCCCGTTGAGGGAGTTGAAGGCGCTCATGAACGTGGCCACTCCCGCGTCCACGGCCGCCTTGAAGGGCGGGTAATAGGTGTTGAGCAGCGAAGGCTCAGAAATGTCCGTGCTGTTATAGTCGCGCCCGCCCTCGGCGGCGCCGTAGCCCACCCAGTGCTTGGCGCAGGCCATGACTTTCCCCGGCGCGCCGTAGTCGGCTCCCTGGAAGCCGCGCACGCGGGCGGCCGCCAGCGCGGAGCCGAGGTAAGTGTCTTCCCCGGCGCCTTCGGCTATGCGGCCCCAGCGCGGGTCGCGGGCGATATCCATCATCGGCGCGAAGGTCCATTTAAGCCCGGCGGCGTACGCCTCGGCGGCGGCCACGGAGGCCGCCTTCTCCGCCATCGGCGGGTCCCACTGCGCGGCCTCGCCCAGCGGCATGGGGAAAATGGTCCTGAAGCCGTGGATCACGTCGAAAGCGAACAGTATCGGGATGCCCAGGCGGGAGTTCTTTACGGCCTCTTCCTGCAGCGGGTTCACGTATTTGGCGAAGCGCACGTTCAGCGTGGACCCCAGCTGCCCGGCGCGCGCGAGCTCCAGGTGTTCCTTCCGGAAAGGGCCGTCGGCGTCGCCGTCCAGCTGCTGCAGCTGGCCGAATTTTTCCTCCAGCGTCATCCGGGAGAGCAGGTCGCGGGCCCGTTTTTCGGGCGGGAGCAGCGGGTTCTTGTAGAGCGGCGCGCCGGCCGGCGCGGCCGCCGCCTTCGTCACGGCGTTCTTTGCGTCACCGGCGTAGCCGCCGGTAATGAGCGCGAAACAAAATAATAAGGGGAGGAATATATTCTTCATGGCCAAATTGTACATAATATTTTTTCCGGGCCCGCGGCAACTTCTGGGGATTTTGCCGAACGGCCCCACTTTTGTATCATTGTGAGGCGTTGGACGCGCTGTTCTGTCGGAATAATTCTTGCGGGGTGCTTTATGAAAAAAACCGCTGTATCGCTCTGTCTGGTCCTGCTGGCCGGCTGCTCCGGGCGGCAGGACGGAACCCGGTTCACCACGGAAAATAAAAAGGTTACGGTGTACACCACCGCGGATAAGACCGCGCTCCGGCTGGCCGGCGGGAGCGCCCTGGAATTCAAGCCCTTCGGCCAGCCGCTGGAGACCGAGCCCTGCATCTTCGTCGACCCGGACAAGACCTTCCAGAGCTTCGTCGGCATAGGCGGGGCGCTGACCGACGCTTCGGCGGAAACTTTCGCCAGGCTGCCGGAGGGGAAACAGCGGGAAGTGCTGACCGCCTATTACGACCGCGAGAAAGGCATAGGCTATACGCTGGCGCGCACGCCCATTAACAGCTCCGATTTCTCCAGCGGCAGCTACACCTACGCCGACGAGGGCGACGCAGCGCTGAAGTCCTTCAGCGTGGCCCACGACCTGAAATACCGCATCCCGTTCATAAAGCGGGCCATAGCGGCCGCCGGCGGCGCGCTGACCATGTTCGTCAGCCCCTGGAGCCCGCCGGCCTGGATGAAGGATAACAACGACATGCTGCACGGCGGCAAGCTGAAGAAAGAGTTTTATCAGTCCTGGGCAGATTATTACGTCAAGTTCATCCAGGCCTACGAAAAGGAAGGCGTGCCGGTGTGGGGTCTGACGGTGCAGAACGAGCCCATGGCCACGCAGAAATGGGAATCCTGCATCTACACCGCGGAGGAAGAGCGGGATTTCATCAAGAATTACCTGGGCCCGACGCTGCGGCAGAACGGGATGTCCTCTAAGAAACTGATAGGCTGGGACCATAACCGCGACCTGCTGTTCCAGCGGGCTGACACGCTGCTGGGCGATCCCGGGGCCGCCAAGTACATCTGGGGCATAGGCTACCACTGGTACGAGCGCTGGCACGGCGACTCCATCTTCGAGAACGTCAAGCGGGTGCAGGAAGCCTACCCGGGTACGAACCTGATGCTCACCGAGGCCTGCAATTATCCGTTCAGCTGGACTACGATGAAGGACTGGAACTGGGGGGAGCTGTACGGCAAGTCCATTATCAACGACCTCAACAACGGCTCGGTGGCCTGGACCGACTGGAACGTGCTGCTCGACGAGACCGGCGGGCCGAACCACGTGCAGAACTTCTGCTTCGCCCCCATCCATGGCGACACGAGAAAAGGCACGCTGCATTATATGAACTCCTATTATTATATAGGGCATTTCTCCAGGTTCATCCGGCCCGGCGCCCGGCGCGTGGCCAGTTCCTCTTCGCGCGCGCAGCTCCTGACCACCGCTTTCCTTAACAGGGACGGCAGCCTGGCGGTGGTGGTGATGAACCAGAGCAAGGACAGGATCCAGTACCGGCTGTGGATAGCCGGCAAGACCGTGGACGCGGACGGCCTGCCGCACTCCATCTCCACCCTGCTGGTGAAGTGAGCCGGGCGGCCAGCATTTTCTAATCCTAACATGAGGCTGAAATAGCTTGTTGGTGCTCCGTTGCAAATCTTTTGGCCAAGCCTCCATTTTTGAATGTTTGTGCGCCTTTTGGTAGTACTTCTCTGAACAATTTATACTTCGCAGTCTGCAT
>CAIRNJ010000063.1 GCA_903879915.1 uncultured Elusimicrobia bacterium | reverse complement strand
CCATAGCTGCAATCGCAGCCACCGCCAGATAGCTCAGGCCTGCGACATCGCGCGCAGCACCGTGGCAGACTACCTGTGTCGCGCCAAGGCGGCCGGGCTGGCCTGGCCCTTGCCGGCGGACCTGACCGAAACCCGCCTTGGTGAAATGCTGTTTCCGCCAACACCGGCCTCGGAGGATCCGCCGCGCCCGCTGCCGGATTTCGATTGGATCCGCAGCGAAAAGATCAAACATCGGAAGGTAAACGTAACCCTCGACAACCTCTGGGACGAGTACATCGCCCAGCATCCGGACGGCTACCGGTATTCCACCTTCTGCGCACTTTACAATGAATGGTTGGGGAAACGCAGTTACTCCATGAGGCAAGAGCACAAAGCGGGCGAAAAGCTCTTTGTGGACTACGCCGACGGACTGGTTATCTGGGACAAAGCCAATGGTGAACCGATTCCCACGCAGTTCTTTTTAGGCGTCTGGGGCGCATCCTGCTTTACCTACGCCGAGGCATCACTGACCCAGACCTTGCCGGCCTGGTGCGGATCGCACGTGCGGGCCTTTGATTATTTTGGCTGCGCGCCCCGCATACTGGTGCCGGACAACCTGAAAAGTGCCGTCATAAAGCCATCGCTTTATGAGCCGGTGTTAAATCCCACCTACGTGAATTTGGCCGAGCATTATGGCGGCGCTGTTATACCGGCACGGTCCGGGCACCCGAAAGATAAGGCGAAGGTCGAAAACGGAGTGCTGGTGGCAAAGCGCTGGATTCTGGCGCGTTTGCGCAACCGCGTCTTTTTCAGCCTGGCGGAGATGAACGCCGCCATCTGGGAATTGCTGGAGGTGCTAAATAACCGCACCATGAAAGCGGTGAAGAAATCCCGGCGGGAACTGTTTGAAGAGCTTGACCGTCCGGCGGCCCTGGCGCTGCCCGCCATCCGCTACGAATACGCCGAGTGGTACAGCGTCCGCGTGCAGAATGATTACCGCATTAAGGCGGACGAGTCTTTTTACACCGTTCCCTGCCGGCTGGTAGGCGAGAAAGTTGATATACGCATGACGGAGAATGCGGTTGAGATTTTATGGGGCGGCGCGGTAGTGGCCGCGCATCAGCGCAGCCGGGTAGCCGGCAGTTTTATCCGTAACGAGGCGCATCTGCCGCCGCCGCACCGGGCATACCTGGAGTGGACGCCGGAGCGGATTTTTGAATGGGGCGCGAAGACGGGGCCGAATACGGAGCGGCTGCTTAAGCTGGTCATCGCGGGGAAGGCGCATCCTGAGCAGGGCTATAAAGCCTGCTTCGGGATCTTGCGGTTCGGCAAGAGCTGCGGGTATGACCGGCTGGAGGCGGCCGCCGGGCGTGCGCTGCGGTTCCATAATTACAGTTACCACGCCATCAAAGATATATTGGCTAAGAACCTGGACAAGCTGGATCCGTGCGAGCTGCCGGCGCAGAACGTTTTGCCCTTCCATGAGAATATCCGTGGTGGGCAGTATTATGACGACAGCGACAGGAGGACAAATGCAGAATGAACAGACGTTGGAGAGGTTAAACAGTATGAAGTTGTACGGGATGGCAGAAAGCCTGCCCGGGCGGTTGGCGGATGCCAGGCAGGCGGAGCTGACGCATGCCGAGTTCGTGGGGTTGTTGGCCGCCGATGAGCAGGCGCATCGTGATTGCCGGCGGCTGAGGCGGTTGCTGCGGCGCGCGCATTTAAAGCAGGATGCGTCCTTGGAAAATATCGATTACAGGCGCAGCCGTGGGCTGAACAAACAGACCCTGCTTGAACTTGGAAATACCGCCTGGCTGGACGGAAACAGGAACGTAATCCTTACCGGTCCTTCTGGAGTCGGTAAAAGCTACATAGCCTGCGCGCTGGGGAATTTCGCGGCGCGGTGCGGCAGGCCGGTCACATATG
>CAIRNJ010000062.1 GCA_903879915.1 uncultured Elusimicrobia bacterium | reverse complement strand
GGGCAAGGCAGCAGGAATCAGGCGGCAAAGGGAAGGCTGGAGGGAAAGGTTTGCAAGAGGGCTTGAAAAGTGTTAAAAATTAACTATAGGTGGGTCAATTTTCGTTGCAACTAGAGGGTCAATATTGGTTGCAACTTTACAATCCAGTAACCGGATTGGCTGGAAATTTTGCCGAATTTGCTCATATTATTGCTTTTAGCCCTTCTGGGCCGAGGGCAAAAACACATACTCGCCCTAAAGTGATAAATAGCATCTCCAATTTAATGCTTCTCTGTCCTGTCTGTCATAAGCTTATTGACACTCGTCCGGACTTATACCCTGTAGAAGTTTTACGTATCCATCATAAAGAATTACATGAGAAAAGGGTTTTTCGTTTAACAGGGTTAAGTGGGACAAATGTGACCACAGTTATTAAAGTTGTGGCGCGCATACGTGGGCAGGACGTAAACATTCCAGACTCTGATGTGGATGAATCACTCTATCCCCGGTTTTGCGAGAAAGACAGCATTTGTAATATCGATCTTAAAACCCACGGGGATTTAACTCCTGGGAACATGCAGGGTGCAGCGAATTCGATTTTCGAGAATATTCAGAGATTTAATGGGTTGAGTTATGGTGGGTGTGGGGTTGGGCATGTCTCGGTGTTCGCGCTGGCTCCAATTCCTTTGCTAGTTCATTTAGGGAGCAATCTCAGCACAAAAGTAACGACTGATTTGTATCAGCGACATAGGGATACGAAATCCTGGAAATGGAAGACTGGCGGGAAATCGCTTCGATATTCGATGTCATTAAAGCAAAAGGGGCAGGATAAATCTAAAGTTGCGCTTATAGTTTCTGTGAGCGGCCCAATAACATTTGGTAGTCTACCGAAATCAATTGGTGCCGCATATTCGATTTACGAGATTAAGGCCGGTAATCCCCAAACAGACATATTAAGGACGCGTGAAGATTTGGAATTGTTTCGGAGAAAATATGAGGCTTGGCAAGGGCAAATAATGCAGAAGCACGACGGCAAAGTGAAGAAAGTAGAGTTGTTTGCTGCTGTTCCTGCTCCAATCGCTATAATGCTGGGCTGGGCAAGGTTGCCCCAAGTTTCTCCTGCGCTGAGAGTATATGAGAATGTGGAAGGTGAGTTCAAGTTTGGTCTGGAGGTAAATTAACATATGGATATTGATAAATATTTAAACGATGTTCTTGAATCGCAGACGTTGACCGACGATGGCGAGGAAATGAAGGCCTTGCGCAAGAGACGCGACGAAGTCGAAAAGCTTCTGAGGGAAAGTTTTAAAGACACTAACCCGGTCATTCGCTATGCGGGCTCCTTTAGCAAGAAGACCATGATAAAGGAATCCTATGATTTGGATATCGCATGCTATTTCCCACGAAATGATGACGACGCGGGAAGTGCCCTTAAGGACATATATCGCAATGTCCGTGATGCCCTCAAAAAGAAGTATACGGTTGACCCCAAGAATTCCGCATTGAGGCTGAAAGGATTAGACGCTGATGTGCATGGAACGGATTTTCACATTGATGTTGTTCCTGGGCGGTTTACTGATGACGACCAGAAAGATGTATACCTGCACAGGGAAAACGACGATAAGCTTAGGTTAAAGACCAACCCACAAATACATGTGGATCATGTCCGTGATAGTGGGGTGCGAGATGCCATACGGCTTGTAAAATACTGGAGGGAAAGGAACGGTATAGAAATCAAGACTTTTGTTCTTGAAATCATCGTCATTGAAACATTAAAAGACAAAAAAGACCGCAAGCTTCAAACCCAGCTTCAACATATATGGACCGAGTTCCGCGACAATTCCGCGTCTCTCTCCGCAAAAGACCCGGCGAATCCCGAGGGCAATGACCTTGCCGCGTTTTTATCCGAGGATATTAAAACTCAACTTCGGCAGGTGTCAGAAAAAACGCTCAAGCAGGTTGATGATGGACAGTGGGAGAATACCTTTGGAAAGGTTACGGCCAAGGAAAATAACACCCGCACATCTGCTTTGGCGGCCGCTATATCCAGTCGTGCAACCGGGCAACCACATAAACCATACGCGGAGTTTTAATGCCGCGGAGCGCATGGTATAAATTCCCTCCTGATACGTTACCCAAGCTTCGTGCGGAATTGGAACAGCGTTATCCGACCCTCCACCTGTTTGAGCGGGCCGGATTTATTGAGCTTTTAGGTTCTTTCCCGATAGAGCATGGGGGAATTGAGATTGATAGGTTTAAAATCCAGATTCTCCTTCCTCCAGACTTTCCAAAAGCACCCCCATTCGTGTGGGAGACCGCTGGCCGAATTCCTAAAATACTTGATCGGCACATATATCCTGCTAGTGGAAATTGTTGCTTTTTCTATCCGGACGAGTACAGGTTACTCTACCCAGATGGGATGTCGTTTTTTGATTTTATTCAGGGCCCTATGCGCGACTATTTTTTAGGCCAGTTGGCGGTAGAGGCTGGACAACCTTGGCCGTTTGGCCAGCGCGCTCATGGGAAGGATGGCGCTTTTGAGTTTTACGAGGAGTTTTTCGGCGTAAAAGGGAAAGAGATTGTATTGAATTACTTGAAATGTTTGGCCTACGAAACTCTAAAGGGGCATCAATGGTGTCCATGTGGGTCTGGCCGCAGGTTGCGGAATTGTCATATGACAGAATTAAGCCAATTACGAAAACGTGTTCCCATAGATATTGCGGGTGGTGCATTTAAGCGTTTGGGTGAGCCGACAGCATCTGTGAAGCGGCCGTAGGTCCCTTGCGTTGCAGTATTTTTCGCCTTATATATGGTGAGCACACTAAGTTAAGAGAGTTTTTGGTGGAGTTGCCTGAAAAATTGTCTTTTTCATCGCGACACACAGTTGTCGGGGTGGTCTGCTATGCTATATATGGTTGGTGGCCTATGCGCTGAAATTTGGCTAATTTTTATTAAGGTATAATATGATTGAAGAAATGAAAAGACGACTAAAGGCGATAAGTTTATTTTCCAGCGCTGGCATAGGGGACATAGGGTTTAAGGCCAGCGGGATGGATTTTATTTTAATGAACGAGCTCTTAAGGGATCGGAGCGAGCTTCTCGCCGTAAATTACCCTAATGCAAAAATAGTAACCGAAGATATTTTGACGGCATATCCCCAAATAATCCGAGACGCAAAGTCGTTGTTGTCTTGTAATAATGAGGAGTCTTTGTTCTTGATTTCATGTACTGCCCCATGCCAGGGAATGTCAAAGAGCGGCCAGGGGACTTTATTGAAAAATATTCGGGAAGGGAAGCGCCCCCAATTAGACCCAAGGAATCGTCTCATTCTTCCCGCACTAAAGATTATTCAGAAACTTTGTCCTGAATTTGTTGTCTTTGAAAATGTCCAAGAAATGCGGAATACCCTCATTGAGGACGAAAACGGCGTGCCGCGCAAAATCCTGGATCTTATTTCCGAGTATTTAGGTAAGGAGTATTCAGGTGAAGCTTACGATATTGAAATGGCGGATTACGGCGTACCACAACGAAGGAAACGCTTAATAACGGTATATACCAAGAACACTATTGCAAAAGAGTATTTTAACTGCGGCATATCGTTGGTTCCTGCGCCCACTCATTCGTCCAATGTTAGTCAGGGTCAAGCTCCATGGGTGTCGGTGGCCGAAGCTCTTAAGGATTTTCCAAAACTCGACGCAAAGGCTGAGCGCACCGCTGCTTGCGCCAATATTCCATTTCATCGTGTCTCCGTTATTTCGCCTGAGAAATACGAGTGGATAAGGCACGCCCCTGAAAACTCTTCCGCGTTTGATAATCAGTGTATAAATCCCAAATGCCGGTACGATAAAAACCAAACCCATTCGGCTTCTAAAAATCATCTAGGTATTAATCAGACAAGCAAAACCACCCCGTTATATTGTGAAAAATGTGGTTCCCTTTTGCCTCGCCCATATGTGAAGTTGCCTGATGGCAAGCTTAGGATAATGTCCGGATACACCAGCGCATACAAGCGCATGAGCCCAAGGCTTCCCGCACCCACATTAACGCGAAATATGAGTTTCCCTTGTTCTGATCAGAAAGTGCATTATTCGCAGAACAGGGTTTTGTCGCTTGCTGAAGCTTTCCGGCTTCATACGTTGGATAGGTATAATTATCAGTGGGGGCCGGTAAAAAAGACGGACTTTTTCCCAGGAGCGCAAGCTTCGGATACTACTATCCGTGAATCGATAGGCGAAAGTATTCCGCCGGTGTTCCTTGAATTGTTAGGGAAGCATCTGCAGGCTTTGACGACTAGGAATAGATTTAAGGCTGAAGGTAAGCAGTTGGAGTTGCTGTCCGCCGTATAGGGTTATATCCCAAAAACGCGAGTAATCGGGGTTAAAAACCCCGCATCGACAGGCAGGACGAGCCAGCCCTGCCCCATCTTCTTTACGCCGTGATCCTGGCTTTTGCCATGCCGCATTATTGAAACGCTCGTGGTTCTGCTGCCGCCATCTTTGGGGCGTACGGTCGGCGCCCAGTCCTGATTGTCCTTCCCGACAATGGTCTCCAAGTCGTTCCTGAAAAATGCGGCCAGGATAGTGGGTATCCCGTCGACAAAATCCCAAAACAGGCCAAAGAGTATTTGGGTCTGCTGGTGGTGCGCTTTCCACTCCGCGCTCAAAAGGATGGGAAGGCGAGACTCTCCAATCAACGGCTTTGCGTGTATGGTCGCAGCCGGTGTGTTGCCGCAGGTCGCTTTTACTTCTACTCCCCCGAAAGGATATGGGCTCCAGAGTCCTTTATTCGGCAGAGGCTTCCCATTTCGATCGAGATTTTTGCAAATATACGCTTTCCCTTCGTTGGTCAGCGCGCATAAATCTGGATAGCCGTCCTGGTTCGGGTTTTTCATGAGGACTTTATTGTGGGTCTTATGCAGCTCGCGCGCAAACAGCTCCCCCACAAAACTACTAAGGTTCCTCATTCCAAGAATCTCGAAAAAGTTTACGTCGTACAATAGCGTAAGGTCGTGTATCAGTTCGATAACCTCGTTAGTGGAAGATACGCATCCTTTAACGTCTGCCGGATCGAGCGTGAACTGCTGCGTGGAATTTAAAGAATAGGCGAGTTGCGTCGCGGTGCGAGTGTTGATTTTGTATGTAATCGCGTTCCGTACCGCCCTTTGGCCAAGGCGAGCGCTGGACGCAAGAGTTGCGGCTGAGAAAAACTTGGAATACGGGATCCCCTTGTCTTTTAGAATGGCTTCAATTCTTTCAATGCTGGAGCCTGCCTCAACAATCGTTCCAGGCGAATACCTGGTTATTGCAGCCTTAATTGCGTCCAAGAATGATGGTGGTGTCGTCATTTTAGCAGGTCGGACATCTTAACGCTCAAGGCTTTGGCGATAATTTCCAGGTTTTTAACGCCTATGCTTTTCTCTCCGCGTTCAATCTGGCCTATGTATGCCCTATGGAGATCTGCTGCATGGGCAAGCGCCTCTTGGGACCAGCCGCGTAAAGTTCTTTGCTTCCTGATGTTTTTTGCCACACGGAGCTCAATTCGCATATGTATAAAGTATCTATTTGATACCCTTAAGTCGACTACCTAAAGGTATCAATAAGTGCTAGACTATCCCCATGACCGATACTGTTCCCAAGCGAGTACGCTCAAAAATAATGACGGCAGTGCGCAGCACGGGGAATGAAACCACCGAAGGTCGATTAATATCTTTTTTTCGAGCTCACAGGATTTACGAATGGAAAAGGAAGTCTAATCTGTTCGGCAAACCGGATTTTGTGTTTCGCGACAAGAAACTCGCTATCTTTGCTGACGGGTGTTTTTGGCATGGACACACTTGCCGTAATGTTTCCCCAAAGACCAATAAGGAATTCTGGGCGGCAAAAATTAAGCGAAATAAAGCTAGAGATACAAAGGTTAAAGCAAAGCTGCGCTCAATGGGGTGGCGCGTCTTTCGGATTTGGGAATGCGCCATAACTGAAGGGAGGATTCCCTCCAAACTTTTAAGAATGTTGACTGCAACTAATTCAGAGTTGATGCGCGCGGGAAATAAATTCTGCGATGTGCGGACGCCGAAGGCGGACGGGAGCGGCCAGCAAGGCCGCGCATAGGAGGTTGCTGTAAGATGCAGCTCACCTTGGGCGCATGTGCGAAGGCGCGTAGTGCCGAGCCATGCGAACCCACTACTTAGCGGAAAGCATGGGCGGCCGCGCGGCGTGGCCGACCGTGCGGCTTCTCGCGGATAAGATCGGCCTACCTTGTCCAAAAGACGACCAGGGAAAGGTGTTTATAAAGTTTCCGCTGGATGTGACGTGAAGTAGTCTCGAACTTCATACCGGAAACACCGTTCTTTTTATTTAATAATATCGTTCTTCAAAGGCCTGCGCCAATAATGAATATTCAGCGCCGCGGTTCCTTCTTTTCGCCTTCCTGTTTTTTTCGTTTGACAAATAAATTAATATTTAATAAAGTTCTTATAACCCCAGAGGTATTATTTATTCATCATCCGTGGGGGAACTTAAGGAGGATAGTACAATAATGAAGAACAACAAAAAGGGCTTCACCCTGATAGAGCTCATGATCGTGGTCGCCATCATCGGTATTCTGGCCGCTATAGCCATACCGAAGTTCGCCGACCTCATCAACAAATCGAAAGAAGGCGCCACCAAGGGCTCTCTTTCAAGCGTGCGCAGCGCCATACAGGTGTATTACGGCGACAACGAAGGCTGGTTCCCCGCGGACACCCTGGCTTGTCTGACCGTGAACGCCAAGTACATCAGCGCCGTGCCCGTGGCCAAGCTGCCGAATACCGGTCACGCCGATGTCGCTACTGTTACCACCGTCGTGATCCCCGGCGCCGCTGTCAGCGATGCCGGCGGCTGGAACTACGCCAACGCTTCGACGACGCTCTCCACCTGGGGTAACTTTGTGGTTAACTGCAACCACGAAGATATCAAGGGTCAGGAAAGCGCCACCGTTACCGAAGTCTGGTCCGCTATATAAGTCTTAGCGGTCTTAAAGGACCCCCCGCCGTTATACGGCGGGGGGTTTTTTATTCCCGGCTTTACGCCCAAATTGTTAGAATATGGCATGCTTCTTATAGCGTCAGCGTTCATCTTCGGCCTGCTGCTGGGCAGCTTCCTTAACGTATGCATAGCGCGCCTGCCGAAGGACGAATCGATAGCTTTTCCCGCCTCGCATTGTCCCCAATGCCAGGCTCCTATAAAGTTCTACGACAATATCCCGCTTTTAAGCTTCGCGCTGCTGCGCGGCCGCTGCCGGGCCTGCCGCGTTCCTATTTCCTTTAAATATCCCGCCGTGGAACTGGTCACCGGCACGCTTACGGCGCTGTTCTTCGCCCGCTGGGGCGGCAGCCTGCCCTGGCTGGCCGTAAGCCTGGCCGCCGTTTACGCGCTTATCGTGGTGAGCGTTATAGATTTCGAGACCATGATGATCTCGGACTTTTTTCCGCTGCTGCTTTGCCTGCTGGGCCTGGCGGGAAGTTATGTCGATCCCTGTTTCGAAGGCGGGTGGGCGGCCCGCCTCGGGCAGTCAGCGGGGGGGGCGGCGGCCGGGGCCGGGGCTATCTGGCTGCTGGCGTTCATGGGAAAGGTCATCTATAAAAAAGAGGCCGTGGGCGAAGGCGATATTTTCCTTATGGGCGGCATCGGGGCGCTTTGCGGCTGGCAGGGAGTGCTGTCCTCCGTGATCATGGCCTCTTTCTTCGGCTCGGCCTACGGGCTGAGCCTGCTGCTGCTTAAAAGGGCCGACCGCATGTCCCATATGCCTTTCGGCCCTTTCCTGGCGCTGGGCGCCGTTATAAACCTCTATACCCTGGTAAAGCCGGAGTACTTCTTCATCGTACTGCCGTTCTGATAAGTTTTCTCTCCATTTTTAACGTGCCGTAAAATTTAAAAGGCCGTTCGTAATGAATACGAACGGCCTGATAAATAGAATGCGCGGGAAGGGAGTTGAACCCATAAGACCTTTCGGTCACACGGTCCTGAGCCGTGCGCGTCTGCCAGTTCCGCCACCCGCGCATATAGAGAGCACTGCTTCGGTTGTAAAATGGTTGGGGAAGGATTCGAACCTTCGTAGGGCATAGCCCGACGGTTTTACAGACCGTTACTTTTGACCGCTCAGTCACCCAACCAGAATTGCGAAGCAACTGCAACCCGTATAGTATAGCAAAAAAATAAAAGGGAATAGGCGTCCTCGCGGAAATATTTCCCGGGCGGCCGCGGCCGGCGGTCTTCCCCGCGGCGGAAATAGTATAATTTATAAACAGCTATATTAATAAAACTAATACCTTTTAACGCCCCGCGGGCGGGGGCAAGGCGGTCTGGAGGCAACATGTGCGTAGCAGTTCCCGGGAGAATAACGGCCGTCAGCGGCCTTGGCGCCGAGGTGGATTTCCGCGGCGTGAAACGCAGCGTCTCGCTCGACCTCGTGCCGTCCGCTAAAAAGAACGATTACGTGCTGGTGCACGCCGGCTTCGCCATACAGGTGCTGTCCGCCGAGGAGGCCGAAGAGACGCTGAAACTTTTCCAGGAGATCTACGCCAATGAGAACCGCTGAGCGTTTCTCTTCGCCGCTGTGGCGCGACCGCGCGCTGGCTGCCTCCGCCCTGGCAGAAATGGAGCGCCTGGCCGCGGCCGCCGCCGCCAGGACCGGCGGCGTAGTGAACCTGATGGAGGTCTGCGGCACCCACACCATGGCCATCGCGGCTTCCGGCATGCGCCGGCTTTTTCCTAAGGTGCTGCGCATGCTTTCCGGGCCGGGTTGTCCCGTCTGCGTAACTTCCCAGGGTGACATCGACCTGGTGCTCTCGCTGGCGGAGGTGCCGGGCGTCATCATCGCTACTTTCGGGGATATGCTGAAGGTGAAAGGTTCCGGCGGGCTGGACCTTAACGACCTGCGGGGGCGCGGTACGGACGTGCGCGTGGTCTATTCCCCGCTGGACGCCGTGGACCTGGCCGCCGCCGAGCCCGGCCGCGAGGTGGTCTTTATCGGCGTGGGCTTCGAAACTACCGCCCCGGTGATAGGCGCGGCGCTGGCGCGCGCGAAAAAACGGGGGCTTAAGAATTTTTCCATAACGGCTTTCTTCAAGCTCGTGCCTCCGGCGCTGGAACTGCTGCTCTCCGACCCCACCAACCGCATCGCCGGATTCATGCTGCCCGGCCACGTCAGCGCCATCATCGGGCTCGAGCCTTACCGCTTCGTCACGCGCAAGTACGGCGTGGCCTGCGTGGTGACCGGCTTCGAGCCGCTGGATATCCTGGCCGGGATAAACATGCTGCTCGCGCAGATAGCCTCCGGCAGGCCCGAGGTGCAGGACGAATATTCCCGGGCGGTGCCCGAGGGGGGGAACCCCGCGGCGATAAAACTGATGGGCGAAGTCTTTACCCGTTCGGACGCCTCCTGGCGGGCCATCGGGACGGTAAAGAATTCCGGCCTGTCGCTGGCGCCCGCCTATAAGGATTTCGACGCCGTCCGGCGCTTTAAAATAAAGCGCGTCGAGGCGCCGGAGCCGAAGGGCTGCTTATGCGGGCAGATACTGCTGGGTAAGAACCTGCCGCCCGACTGCCCGCTGTTCGGCAAGCGCTGCACGCCGGCTTCCGCCGTGGGACCGTGCATGGTGTCTTCCGAAGGGGCGTGCGCGGCCTGGTTCAAGTACGGGAATTAGAAGCTATGAACATAGAAACTCTTAAGGTTTTCCGCGATCTTTACGATACCGGCAGCTTTTCGAAGACCGCCGAGCTCAACTATATTTCCCAGTCCGCCGTGAGCCAGCAGATAAAAAAACTGGAGCAGGTCCTTAAATGCAAGCTTTTCAACCGCCAGGCCGGCAGGATACTGCTTACCCCCTGCGGCGAAAAGTTCTACGGCGCTTCCCGCAAGATAGCGGTGCTTTACGACGGAGCGCTGGCGGGCGTCAGGGCGCTGGGCGCGGGCCGCGGCCATGACGAGATAAAGATCTCCACCATCTACAGCGCCGGGATCTACATGATCCAGAATTACATCAAGCAGTTCCTGGCGCACAACCCCGGCACCAAGATCAGCGTGGAATACCGCCAGTTCTCCCAGATCTACTCCGACATAGTTTCCGGCCGCGCCGACTTCGGCTTCATGGCCTGCCCCTATAAGAAGTCGGCCGGGCTCGCCATGCTGCCGGTGGCCAAGGACGAGATGGTGCTGATCGCCGGCTCCGCCTCGCCGCTGGCGGGGCGTTCCAGCATCAGCGTGCGCGAACTGGACGGCATGGAGTTCATCTTCTTCGACAGGGTGTTCCCGTCCAGGCGCTATATAGACGAGTTCCTGCGGCGCCACAACGTCAAGCACCGCGTCAAGATGGAGCTGGACAACATCGAGACCATCAAGACGGCCGTGGCGTCCGGCGCCGGCGTTTCGCTGCTGCCGCGCTCGGCGGTGCGCGAAGACGAGAGCGGCATAAGCCTGCACGCGCTGCGCATCTCCGACGCGCGGTTCCTGCGGCCCATCTACCTGCTGCACAGCCGCACGCGCAAGCTGTCCGCTTCGGCCCTGAAGTTCATGTCCATTTTCAGCGTACAGAGGAAAGGCGCGGCCGAAAAGGCGAAAATATGAACCCACCCGACACCATTGTGCTGGCCCACGGCAGCGGCGGCAGGCTCAGCCGCGAGCTCGTGGAGACCGTGTTCCTTAAAAGCTTCTCCAACCCGGCGCTGAGGCCGCTGGAGGACGCGGCCGAGTTGAAGCTGGGCGGAACGCGCCTGGCTTTCACCACCGATTCCTACGTGGTCAGTCCCGTGGAATTCCCCGGGGCCGACATAGGCCGCGTGGCGGTGTGCGGCACGGTCAACGACCTGTCGGTGAAAGGGGCGCGGCCCGCGGCGCTGTCCGCCGGGTTCATCCTGGAGGAAGGGTTTTCCATGAAGCTGCTCGAGCGCATCTGCGCCTCAATGCGCAAGGCCGCCGCCGAAGCCGGCGTCTCCATAGTTACCGGAGACACGAAAGTGGTGGAGAAAGGCCATGCCGACGGGATCTTTATAAACACTTCGGGCGTAGGCCTGATCCCCGCCGGCCGCAGTCTGACCTCGGCGCGGGTGCGCCCCGGCGACCTGGCCATAGTGAGCGGCAACCTGGCCGACCACGGCGTGGCCGTTATGAACGCCCGCAACAGGCTGGGGCTGGAGGGCGGCGTTAAGAGCGACGCGGCCCCGCTCAACGGCCTGATAGAGGCCGCGCTGAAGGCCGCGCCGGGCATACGCGCCATACGCGACATTACCCGCGGGGGGCTGGCCACCGTGCTCAATGAAGTTTCGGGCGCCTGCGGCCTGAGCGTAGAGGTGGAGGAGGAAGCCGTGCCGGTTTCCGCCGCGACGAAGAACGCCTGCGCGCTGCTGGGGCTTGACCCGCTTTATGTGGCCAACGAGGGGAAGGTCGTGCTCTTCGCCCCGCCGGAACAGGCCGCCAGGCTGGTAGCCGCGCTGCGCCGTCACAAGTACGGCCGCCACGCCGCGGTAGTAGGCCGCGCGCTCGCAGAGCGCCGCCCGCAGGTGCGTCTCCGGACGGCCATAGGCGGCAGCCGGGTGATGCTCATGCTGGAAGGCGAGCAGCTGCCGCGCATCTGCTGAAACAGTTCCCGGCCCGCCGATGAAAAAAACCCTTTTCTGGACCTTAAGCTTCCTTATCACCGTGTTCTTCGCCGTTTTTCAGCGCATGACCGGGCCCACCTACCCGCTCAGGCTGACGGCGGAGCTGGCCGGCCGGCCGGCCGCGTTCCGGCTGGTAAGGAGCTGTGAAACGGGTAAGGGCTGTCCGGTGCTTAAGGCGGGCGCCGCGGAACTGAAGGGGAACCTGTTCTGGCGCCGGTACCCGACGCCCGACGTTTGGGAAAGAATTGAGTTTTCCTGCGCCGGCGGCTCCTGCGGCGCGCTGATCCCCTCCCAGCCTCCGGCCGGCAAGGCGGAGTATCGTGTAGAGATAAACACCCCTTCCGGTCCCGTCAGCCTGGGGCAGAAGAACGTGGTGGCCAGGTTCAAAGGGGCGGTGCCGGGCTGGATACTGCTGCCGCACATAATATTAATGTTCCTTTTCATGCTGTTCTCCGTGAGGATCTTCATCTCTGCGGCTTTCGGCCTGGAGCCGGTAAGGCATTCCGTGCCGGCCACCGTGGCCTTCCTCGTATTTGGCGGTTTCCTGTTCGGCCCGCTTACCCAGCATTACGCTTTCGGCCAGGCCTGGACCGGCTTTCCGTTCGGCTATGACCTTACCGACAATAAAACGCTGCTGATGCTGGTCTTCTGGCTGGTAGCCCTGCGGGCCACGCTGAAGGCAAGGGCCGCCCGCTTCTGGCTGATAGCCGCTTTCGCGGTGACCGCCGCGGTATATTTCGTGCCGCACAGCATGTTCGGCAGCGAACTGGACTATAAAAAGGGCGAGGTCGTTACCGGCGCCAGACAGGCGCAGATCCCATGACGCAGGCCATAATAAGAGAACGTATAACGGTCAAAGGCGTCGTGCAGGGCGTCGGGTTCAGGCCGCATATCTATAAACTGGCCGCCGCCTATTCGCTGTCAGGCTGGGTTAAGAACGATGCGGCCGGGGTTACCATAGAGGCCGAGGGCGCGCCGGAGAGGGTAGCCGGTTTTATCCGGGACATCTCGCTTAAAAAGCCGGCCGCGGCCAGAGTGGATTCCGTCGCGCATTCCGCCGTGCGGCCCGCCGGAGACGCTTCTTTTTTGATCTCGAAGAGCGGCGGCAGGGCGCAGGCTGCCGCCATTATCCCGGCCGACCTGGCCCTGTGCCCGGATTGCAGGCGGGAGCTGTACGACCCCGGCGACAGGCGCTATCTTTATCCCTTTACCAACTGCACCAACTGCGGCCCCCGCTTTACCATAGTCAAGCGCGTGCCCTACGACCGGCCTTTCACCACCATGGCGCCTTTCAGGATGTGCCCGGCCTGCCGCGCGGAGTACGGGAATCCGCTGGACCGCCGCTTCCACGCCCAGCCCAACGCCTGCCCGGTCTGCGGCCCCGCCCTGAGCTTCGAAGGTAATGGCAGACCGGTCAAAGGCAGCCCGCTGGCGCTGGCCGCGGCGCGGCTGGCCGCCGGCAGGATAGGCGCCATACAAAGCCTCGGCGGGTTTCATCTGGCCTGCGCCGCGCAGGACCTGAAAGCCGTGGCGCGCCTGCGCGCTATCAAGGACAGGCCGCACAAACCTTTCGCGCTGATGTTCGCGGACCTCGCCGCCGCCGGCCGTTACTGCGTTGTCACGCCGGAGGAAGCCGCCGCGCTGGAGTCGGCCGCCGCGCCGGTGGTGATGGTGAAGAAGCGTCCCGGGACCGCGCTGGAGGCGGCCGCGCCGGGCCTGGCCTCGGCGGGCGTCATGCTGCCCTACACGCCGCTGCACGCCGCCCTTTTCGCGGAACTTTCCCGCGCCGGCTTTTCGGGCCCGCTGATAATGACTTCCGGAAATTTCAGGGACGAGCCCATAGCCAGGTCGCTGGCGGAGGTGCGCGCCCGGCTGGGCGGCCTGGCCGGCTTCATCGTTCACCACGACAGGGCGATACATAACCGGGCGGACGATTCCGTGGGGTTCGTCTCCGGCGGGGTTTTCCGTTTCGCCCGCCGCGCGCGCGGCTACGTGCCCGCGGCTGTAAAGCTTGCGGCGGACCTGCCCGGCGGGGTGCTGGCCTGCGGCGCCGACCTGAAAAATTCCTTCTGCCTCACGCGCGGCAAAGAAGCTTTTCTCAGCCAGCACATAGGCGATCTGTCCGAGGCGGCCAACCAGGAATTCTACCTGGAGACCGTGGCTAACCTGAAAAAACTGCTCAGCGCGGCGCCCCGGACCATAGCTTTTGACCTGCATCCCGATTATGTTTCCTCCGCCGCGGGCCGCCGCCTCAAAGGACGCAAGGTCCCGGTGCAGCATCACGCGGCGCACGTGCTGAGCGTGGCCGCGGAGCACGGGCTGGACGGCCCGTTCATCGGGCTCGCTTTCGACGGCACCGGCTACGGTACCGACGGCAGGATCTGGGGTTCGGAGTTCCTTGTCTTTGAAAAAAAGACCTGGCGGCGGGCGGCCCGGCTGAAATATTTCCCGCTGCCCGGCGGCGACGCCGGCGCGCACGAGCTCTGGCGCCCGGCCCTGGCGCTGATAAAGGCCGCGGGCTTGCGGCCGGACGGGCTGTTCGGCGCCGTCCCGGCGGCCAGGCTGGCGGTCATAGAGCGCATGCTCGAGGCCGGCGTGAACTGTCCCGGGACTTCCAGCATGGGCCGGCTGTTCGACGCTTTCAGCTTTATCGCCGGAGTGCGTTGCGAGGCTACTTACGAGGCCCAGGGCCCGATGGAACTGGAAAGTCTTTATAAGGGCGGCACAGGCAGTTATGGGTTTTACGCGGGAACCGGGGGCGGCGAGATAATTATCGATCCCGCGCCGGCGGTGCGCGCGGCGGTAAAAGACCGGCTGTCAGGCCGCTCGGCCGGTTTCATCTCCGCCAGGTTCCACAACGGCGCTGCCGCTATGGCGGTGGATATTGCCCGGCGCCTCGCGCGCGAGACCGGCATAAAGACTTTCTGCCTTTCGGGCGGCGTGTTCCAGAACAGGGTGTTGCTGGAGCTGGTAACTACGGGGCTCGAGCGCTCCGGCTTCAGTGTTTTCTCCAATATCCAGGTACCGGCCAACGACGGCGGCGTGGCGCTGGGGCAGGCCTGGTACGCTATAAAAGGCTACCGTCAGGCCTGACGGTATCGCTTACTTCGCAAGCAGCCACTTCATGAATTCATCCCACTGCCCGTTCCTGGACAGGGCCAGCTTGCCGTAATTCTCGTCGTAGCCATAGGCGGGCAGATAAACGGCCAGGCCGCCCGCGTTCTTGAATTTGTCGCCGACCGGCGAGTTCTTTATGAGCATCCTGTCCGTTACCAGGGACGCTATCTCCGCGCCCTTGGCCTGCAGCGCCGGCAGCTTGGCTCCCGCGAGGGCCAGGAAATGCAGCAGGTCGCGAGAACCTACCGCCTCGAAGGCGGTGGATTCGTTGAGAGCTTCCATGAGCTTGGCCTTATCCTGCGTCAGGGCCAGGCTCACCCACTGGTCGGCGAGCAGCCGGAGCGCCTCGGCTTCGCGCGAGCGCACGGCGGAAAGCGTGACCGCTTTCCCCTTGGCGGAATAGGACGCCGCGTAGCCTTCCACCGCGGCTTTAGCCACGGCTTCCGGCGCCAGGTTGGCGGCCGTCAGCCGCGAAAGGAAAGCCGCGTAGTCCCAGCCGTCGCCCGGCTCGGTCTCTTCCGAGCCTACTATGACGGGGGCGCTGTCCTTCAGCTCATAGACCACTTCGGCCATCTGCATCAGGCAGGCGTCGGAAGCGTAAACGTCCACGCCGCCCGCTTTGGCCAGCGCCTGGCCCAGCTGCACGGTGGTTATGCCGTTGCCGGTCTCATCGTCGTAGGAAATGCCCTTGGCGATCGAGGGGGTCTTGCCGCCCTTGGTCTTCCAGCCGTCGCCGTGGTTCCAGACTATAAGCATATATCTCTTGGCGGGGAATTTCGCCTTGGCCCACTGCACGTATTCCACCAGGTGGTTCCAGTCGCCCATGTCGGCTTTGGGCAGCTCCTCCACCAGCCGCGAGCCCAGCGCGTAAGTGTCGGTGTCCCTGGTCACGTAGTAGCGCCTAATCCCGTACCAGTCGGCCGGGGCCGCTTGTTTGTTCGCCAGGTAAGGCTGCGGGTGCCAGCCCGGGTGGCCTATGCCTCCGCCCCACGGATTGCCGCCCTGGTAATCGTCCCAGCCGCCGGGGTAGTCGGGGTACGACGGCGCGGGAGGGGGTTTGGTCTTTCCGGCCTCCGCGACGATGTTTATCTTGTCGGTGGAGCCGGACTGCTCCATCTCGTTCATGTCCATGTTGACGTACTGCGAGAGATTGTTCTTGCCGTTCATGAACAGCATTATGGTCCATTCCTTCTGCATGCGCGCCCGGGGGGCCGCGGCGGACGGGGCCGGCACTTCAACGCCGCCGGCGCGGGCGTTCATTTCCGCTATCGAGGGGAGTTTGCTGAAATCCATTTCCTGCGCTCCGGCCAGCCCCGAGAACAGGGCGGTCACCGCGAACAGCTGCGCCAGTTTTATTGTTATCATCACTCTTCTCCTTGCGCCGGTGCGGCATAACGCCGCTCTATAAAGGATAAGGTATTGGCAGCCCGGTTTTCAGGTGTAATGGACCCCTTATTTGGCCCTGTTTAGGCCCAGCGCCGCCTGGGCCTTACGGCCCGTGTGTTTTCCTTTGGCATATTGTCTTTTGCTAGAATAATCCACCATGCGGCCCGGGAAGGTCCGCTCGATAAAACGTGAAAGCTACTACTCCTCTGTTCCTGCTCCTTTGTTTTTCCCTCTGCGCCTGCGCGCATAACGCTCCTTTGCCGCCGCTGCCCGGGTTCCCGGACCAGGCCGCCGCGGCTGATGCCGCGGTTCCTGATAACGGCTTAGCGCAGCCCGTCTCTACGGCCACAGCCAACGGCGACCCCGCGGTAACCGAGCAGGATATCCTCGACCTGGAGGAGGGACCCGAGGCCGGACCGGAGGTCAGCATCAGCAGCGCCCCGCCGGAACCCCCGGCCCCGGTGAACCTGGGAGGCAACGGGAAGCTTACCCTGACCCGGCACGATACCGGTGAAAAAGTAAGCGTCAATTACAGGAATAACAAAGGCGAATACGACAAGGCGGAGCTGGAAAAAATAAACTATATCATGCGCTGCAGCCTTGACGGCTCCCGGACGGAGATCTCCGTAAAACTTGTGGAACTGCTGGACGCGGTGGAGGATAAATTCGGAAAAAAGGGGTTGGTGCTGCTCAGCGGCTACCGCACGCTGGAGCTGAACCGCACGATAAAAGGCGCCGCCGAGCACAGCATGCACATGCTGGGCTGGGCCGCGGACATAAGAGCGCCCGGCTACAGTTCCGCCAAGGTAACGAAGTTCGGGCGGAAACTCTGGGTAGGCGGGGTAGGGTACTATCCCAACAAGGGGTTTACGCACCTGGACGTGGGCAAGGCCCGCTACTGGGTGGTCAAGCGGGCGCCCCGCAAACACCGCGCGGTGCGCCGCAAGCCCACGGTCCGGGCCTCCGCTAAAGCTAAAAAAAGCGTAAAAGCCTCCAAGCCGGCGCCGAAAAAGCGCGCCGCAAAAAAAACAAGCAAATAACGCCGCGCCTGCTCCGAAGCCGCTGAAAAAGCTCCCTTGTCCGGGCCGGCATAGAAATGCGGCCCAAAGAATAGTATTATTTCTGAAAGGAGGCCTTTTGCCGTTCAAAATACTTATTGTCGACGACGACCGGAATTTAAGGCTGGCCCTGGGGCAGATATTTTCGGCGTATACCGTGTTGACCGCCGCCGAAGGCGAGGCCGCCCTGCGGCTGATGGCCGTCGAGCGTCCGGCCATAGTGCTGCTGGACCTGGAGATGCCGGGAATGAGCGGGCTTGACGTGCTGGCGGCGATCAAGGGCCTGGATTATAAACCGGCGGTCTTCATGCTTACCGGCAATGAAAACCTTGAAATGGCGCTTAAAGCGCTGGAGCTGGGTGCGAAAAGCTATATTACAAAGCCCTTTACCGTGGCCGATATACGGCGGATAGTGCTGAGCGGGTTGAAGGAGAACGGAGGCGCGGAGAAGCCCGATGCCAGGTCCTGGACGGTAAAAAAAGAAGGAGCCTGAGAAAAGCCGCCTTTTAAGGCCGCGAAATATCTATTATAATCAGTTAAAGCCGGTTTTCGGCTGGATAATTATGTCATTGCTCAATTTCTTCAAACCAAGTCAGCCGCTGGTCATGGTAGTGGACGACAACCCGATGCTGCTGGAAATGTACGAGGTGTTCCTGGAATTCCTGAACTGCAAGTGCATAAAGGTGAGCGACTCCAGGGAAGCGCTGGCTGCGGCGGAAACGCATAAGCCGCACCTTATATTGATGGATATCGCGATGCCGGAGCTTACCGGCCTGCAGGTCCTGGAAATGCTGAAGCTGAAATCCGCCACAAAGAACATTCCGGTGCTGATGATAACCGGCGAGCATTCTACCGGGGATATCGAGACCGCTTTCAGGCTGGGAGCGGCCGACTACCTGGTGAAACCTGCCGACCGGGTCCACTTCGAACAAAAAGTGAAGCCGCTGCTCGCTTTGTCAGGGTATTCTTTTCCCGAAACCAAATAACTAAGGAGTTCTCCGTCGGAACCGGGATGGTCCGGCGGGGGCTATTTATCTTTTGCGGCCGTGTAAAGAGGCGAATTGGCCCGGCAGGGTGGGGGGCCGCTCAGTCGCGGACACGAAGAATATCCGTTCGCCATACGGCGGAACGTCAGCGCCGCGACTTTGTGAAAGTCTCCCGTTCTCCTTTTTCCGCCGGAGCGGCGAGATAATAGCCCAGTTTAGAAACTGTCTCTATCATTTTCCCGTGCCTGCCCAGGGCCTTGCGCAGCCTGCTTACTACCGTATCTACGGCGCGTATGTCGGCCGAAGTCGAGGAATGCCAGATATTGTTAAGCAGGTAGCTCCTGTTCAGCACCCTTCCCGCCTTAAGCATCAGTATTTCCAGCACGGCAAATTCCAGCGGGCGCAAGGTCACCCTTTTCCCGTCCACCAGGCAGCGCCTCTGGCTCGGGTCTATTTCTATGTCGCCGACGGAAAGCGGCCCGCCCCATTGCTCCATAGCCTCGAACCTGCGCCGCAGCACCGCCCGCACGCGGACCCTTAATTCCCGTATGTCGAAAGGTTTCTGAAGGTAGTCGTCAACTCCGAGGCCGAAAGCCTCGGCCAGAGACTCCTTCGTTTTGTTCAGCGAGATGAAGATCACGGGGAGGTCCCTGCCGTAGGCTGTTTCCCGCATCACGCGCAGCAGCTCCATCCCCGGCATATCGGGCAGATCGGAATCCAGCAGCAAAAGATTGGTATGACCGGAGCGCAGCCTCTCCAGCAAAAGATGAGCGGAAACAAAAGACTCAATGGCAAACTCCTCACCCAACTGCCCCATATTCTTCACGGCTTCGGCGTTGCCCACCATACAGATATTGTATGACATATCCGAATTGTACCATATTCTGACAAATTTCTGACAACAAAATATCAAATGCGTGTCAAAGGGTTGCAAAACCCATCTTGTATACTATTTTTGAAAAGTTGTATATCTATTGATAATGCGTTCCATTTGTTTGCATTTGGGGACTTGAATCATAACATTAGCAACGCAGGATTTATAATTCAAATTTTAGCGCAGTTCGGATATTAAAGAAAAGATATTATGAAAATTGCCGTTTTCTTTTTTTTCGCGCTTTCACTCGCCGCCCCGTGGCAGCGGGCTGAAGCCATCGGCAGAATGGAAAACGGCGATGGTTCCATGGCGCTGGCACACTGGGCGGGCAATTCTCAGGGACAGATAAGTTCAGGCACGAACTCGGGCACGGGTTACTCACTGTACACCTCCGTCGGCGAAGCAGCGTTCTCAAGAGCGTCCGCCGGCAGCTACGCCGTCAACCCCGGCTATATCAAACTTGCGGCACAGCCCGGCAGCTTGACTGTAATAACCTCAACCGCCGTCACAAAGAGCACAGGCACACTTGAGCTTTACTGGACGGCTCCCGGCGCGGACGGCTTCCTGGGCGATGTCGTAAATGGGAGTTACCGCCTGGATTATTCCAGCGATTCGGCGCACTCTTTCAGCCCGACGGTCTATGTAAGTTCTTTTTCCACCACTGTCGTGGCGAACATGCCCCAGCAGTACACCATACCAGGCCTTCAGCCTAACACCACCTATTACACGAAAATTTATCTCGGCGACTCCGGCAACGTGATAGCCGAAAAATCCGCCTTAAGCTCCGAATCCACGCTGGCAGACCTGCCGGTTAACCCGCGGGTCTCTACCGTCACCCCCTGCAGCGTGACTATAAGCTGGGATATGCCCGGGACCGGCTCGGAAGGCTTCGGCATATTTCACCCTGGAGACAGTGAAGTTAAGACCAGTTCAAGCCAGCTTTCCTTGACTATAAACGACCTCTTGCCCGCTCACACCTATATCATCCGCGTCGCCAACCTGAACTGGCAGGGCGAGCATGGCGCTTCCCCTTTCATGGCGCTTATCACCGCCGTAACGCCCCCGGGCACCTGTCTGCCGCCGGTCACCCTCATTTCAACTATAGGTCACCCGATGCGGGACCGCTCCATTACCCTCACCTGGATCAACCCCAACCCTTCTACGTCCTCCCTGCAGGGGGTGATCGTCATGCTCAGCACCAGCAACACCCCTTCCGGCCTGGACGGCACTGAATACTCCGGGCAGACCCTGGCGGACGGTTCCGTAGTTAAATCCACGGACGCGGTGCCAGGCGCGGTGAAATCGCTGCTCGATACTACCGGTTTTACCACCAGCCTTGCCCTGAATACCACCTACTTCTACCACCTGCTGGCCAAATACAACGGCCCCATGTACTCGGTGGCTGTTTCAACAAGCGTGTTTCTTGACCTGCCCCCTATGGCTCCGGCCGGCCTGATCGCCAAGCGGGTCCCCGGGGCCGTGGAGCTCAATTGGCAGCCGGTAAAGAGCAGCCTGGACGGCACACCTTTCCTCTCCACCAGCTCAACCATGGTTGAAGAGCTCTCTCATTACCGCATAGATAAATCCTCCTCTGTAGGAGCGCCTAATTGGATCCCCATCGAGCCCAATCTGTCAATATACGCTTCGAGTTTTACAGCCGTGGTGGCATCGACCGACCCGTTCTACATCTACAGGATATCTGCCATAGACTCTTATAATACGCATGACAGCGCTATGGCCGTTGACACGAACCGCAACATGTACGTTTTCTCTGATGACCCTGCCCCTGTGGCGATGCTTAAGATCCCGTACTCCATCAGCGATGAGATGCAGCTCGCCAATAACGCGCCCCGTTCGAACATCCTGATCCGCGCCACCCATATCAAGGGCCCCTACGCTTCGGCGGATATCCTGAATGCGGTCAGCTATGACGCCGTGAAAACTCCCGGCAATGAGCCGCTGCCGAACTATAAGTTCTCGCGTCCCGAACTTACCGTTTCGGTGCGCTATAATGTTTCCGGCGGCCAGGTAGTGCCCTCCGCGGCCGCCCCGCAGGCGATCTCCGCCGGCGACGCGGCCCAGCGCCTGGGGCTTTACTGGAACAATAACGAAAATTACGTGAAGTTCTACGGCAACGTGGACATTATAAACCAGCTGGTCAGCGCGCAGACCGCTATGACCGGCCAATACCAGGTACGCGCCGTTTACCGCGAAGCGGGCGTGCACTTCGATATTTCTCAGTTGAGCAGCAGGGTCATCACCCCCAACGGCGACGGCCGGAACGACCTGGCGATATTTATCTTCGACAACCCTAAGGATTCCGCCTACTCGGGGAAGATCTTCGACATAAGCGGCGCTTTCGTGGCCGACATGACCGAAGGCCCGTCGGCCAAAAAGAGCCTGCAATGGGACGGCAAAGCCGGCGGCCGGCCGGTGGCCAGCGGGGCTTATGTGTACCAGATAAAAGCGGAGGGGAAAACGTTTAACGGCACGCTGCTGGTGATAAGATGAGCACGAACTGCGGAAAAGAACGGCTTAAGGTTCATGGAACGGCTGCGCTGGCCGCCCTGCTCCTTTTTGCCGCGTCAGCGCATGCTGCCTTTGAGGACCTGGGGGCGGGCGCCCGCGGCCCGGGTATGAGCAACGCCTTTACCGCCATTGCCGACGACGTCTACGCCATATACTATAACCCTGCCGGGCTGGCGCTGCTTGAGCGGCCGGAGTTCGCGGCGGCGTACACCCAGCACCTGGCCGGGCTTTCAGACGGCTCGGGGCTCAATACCTCGTTCCTCGGCTACGCCCAGCCGCTCAAGCGCGGCAGCGGCGTCATTGGCGCGGCTGTTCAGAATTTCAGTATAGACGGGAACTTTTACAGCGAGCGGGCGTTCTACCTTTCCTACGGCAATGCGGTCCCGGAAAGCCTTGCAATAGACAACCTCTATTGGGGTCTTAACCTCAAAAGCCTGCGCCGCTCTTTCGGCAGTCTGTCGGAAGCCTCCGACGCATACAGTAACATCGGCGCCCGCACCGGCCTGCCCGACCCCGTGCTTTCAGGGAAAAGCGCGGTCAGCGCTTTTGACGCCGACCTCGGCCTGCTGTACCGGCTCGACAGGAATTATTCCGCGGGCCTTGAACTGCTGCATGTGGTAACGCCCAACATGGCTTTCTCCTCGGCCGATACGGACAGGCTGCCTCTGCACGCCAAACTGGGATTCGCCTATAACAACACGCTTTCCAATGTAATAGCCCAGTACGAAACGCTGACCGCTCCTACCGGCTCCCGCGACCACAGGCTGACAATGGCGGTGGAGAGATGGTTCCCCTGGCTGCTGGTCGGGAACATCGGGGCCCGCGCAGCTCTTAGCATCGGCAGCCGCGAATTCCGCCAGGTCACGGCGGGGTTATCCTACCGCGCCGGCCGCATAAGCGTGGACTACGGTTTCTCCATGCCTATAAACACCATCGCTTCGACTTCCGGCTCGCATCGCATGAGCTTATCGCTGCGCTTCGGGCCCGAAAAAGCGGACGAATCCGTAGCGCTTACGCTTGAAACGATGCGCAACATAAAGGCAGGAAAGATCTCCGCCCCGGTACTTAAGGTTTCAGGCGAACTTTCCCCCGAAGCCAATACCTCCGTGAACGAAAGCCTTAACCGGGCCCGCTACATGGAAACAGAAGGCCGTTACCGGGAAGCCGCCGATGAACTGGAAAAAGCGTTGGAACTGGCACCGCAGGACGTACAGCTGCTCAAACACCAGAGCCGCCTGAATTTTGTGGCCGTGCAGCTTGGGCGCTTAAGCGACTACAAAACTGACAACGTACAGGCTGCCCTGTACCGTTCCGCTTTAGCCTACCTTGGCGGCTCGGACGAGGAAGCCGTCAATCAGGCCGGCTACGCGCTAAGCCTGCGGCCGGGCTCCAAGGATATAAATAATTACCTTACCCAGCTTGAACTTACCACGGGCCTGAAGAGCAAGAAGATAGACCTGCCCCCGGAAACCGTCGCGGAAGTCGATAATCTGCTGAAAATGGCCGCTGAAGCCATTGAACAAGCCCGGTACGAAGAAGCGGTCTATATGAGCGAAGCGGTGCTGAAACACCAGCCCAAAAATCTGACGGCGCTGGAAAACCTGGGTATCTCACATTTCGCGATGGGTAACTATCAGAAGTCGCTCGACTCATGGGCAGCGGCCTACAAGCTTGAAACCGGCCGGGCAAGGCTGGCAATGATAAATTCGCAGATGGAAGCCGTGGAAAATATCATTAAACAGCCTAAACGCAAAATAGAGCCGGAGGCGGCTTCCGCGCCTGCCGCGTGCGCGGCCGGCAGAGTGGATGCCCCTCTGGCCCAAAGATTCTACAGGGAAGGCCTTGACCTTTACAGCGCTGGCGAGCCTGGAAAAGCCGAGGCGGTATTCCGGAAGGTGCTGGAAGCGGATCCCTGCAACATACCTGCTTCGAACGCCATAAAACGCATACAGCATGAAATGAATAGGAATTGAAAGTGAAGTTTCTGCGCTTTTGTTATTATATAT
>CAIRNJ010000061.1 GCA_903879915.1 uncultured Elusimicrobia bacterium | reverse complement strand
CAGCACTACCCGGTCCTTCTCATTGAGTACTACCAGCACGCTATTGTTTGCATGCAGGTCAATTGCCGCGTATAATTTCATATAAGTCCCCTCCTTAGCTGTTTGCAACTGCTTCTTAGACAAAGCAATGTTACAAACTACGGGAGGGGACCCTCTATATGATTATCGGGGCGTTTTCCGCTCATAATTTTACCGTTAGTGGCCGGACAGCAGCCAGGCGCAGAATTCGTCCCACTTGGTGGCGGCGGACCAGGGAAGGTCCTTGTAAGCCGGGTCCAGCCAGGCCTTGGGAGCGTAGATGGCCAGGCCGTGGGCGTTCTTGTACTGGCTGCTGATGGCGCGGCTGGAAACGATGAGCTCGCGGTCCATGAACTCCAGCAGGGCTTTGCCTTTCTCCGCCACCAGCTTGTTAAGGTAAGGGTAGGAATTGGTGAGCTGCACCAGGTGGTAGATGTCTATATTGTCGTCGTACCAGAACTGCTGGGCCTGCTTGCGCGAATCCGCCACGGCCAGTTTTTCCGATTTGGCCCGCACGGCGTCGGTCCAGCCGTCCAGCAGCGCGGCGAACCCCGGCATGGCCGGAGCGCGCACGAGCGACATGGTGCCGTAGCGCTTTATGCTCTCGTAATGGTCGGCGTAAACCTTAACGGCCGTCTTACCCAGCTCTTCCGGCGTAATGGCGGGCGCGGCCAGCAGCGCGGAAAGAAAAATATCGTAGCGCTGGCCTTCGTTGGGCACCACTTCCTCCGAGGCCAGTATAAAATCGGCCGTATTGCGCGCCTCCCAGGCCACTTCGGCCATCTGCATGATGCAGGCGTCCATGGCGAAGATATCTATTTTGCCGGCCTGCGCCAGCGCAGCCCCCAGCTGCGCCGTGGTGATATGGTTGCCGGTCTCGTCGTCGTTGGAAAGCCCGCGCTGCGCGGGCGCGCGGTCCTTCCAGCCGTTGCCGTGGTTCCACACTATCACCAGATAATGCTTCGCGGGATAGTTCTGCTTGCCCCAGGCTATGAACTCTGCCAGGTGCCGCCAGTCGCCCATGTCGGAAACGGGGATCTCGGCCAGCAGCCGGGAATTTATTTTCGCCGCGTCGGCGTCCTTCGTCACGAAATAACGCCGGGAGCCTGTCCAGTCGCCGTCCGCGGCGTCGTTGCCTTTTATCCGGCCCAGCTCCGCCACGATATTTACCCTGTCGGAAGAGCCGGCAAGTTCCATCTCGTTGAGGTCGGCCAGGCCGTTGGCCTCCAGGTTGTTCTTGGCGTTCAGGAAAGCCAGCACGGTCCACTCGGCCTCGGCGCGCGCCGGAGCCGACGGCGCCGGGACGGGAGCGGGGGCCGCCGGAACAGCAAGCCCGGCGGCAGGTCCTCCGTCAAAATCCGGCACGGCGGCGCGAACGCCGCACGGGGCGGCGAAGAGCAGCGCTGCGGACAAGGCGATATTAGAATTCCTCATTGGCATCCGATCAGGTATATTATAACAAAGCGGCGTTTTCTGACGGAACTTAAACTTCCACCACCTTCTGCAGGTCTACGTAGGCCAGCACCCCGGCGGTCCTTTTGCCGTACACTTCGGCGATAATGGCCAGGTAATTTTTCATCTGGGCGGAATATTTCTCGGTATTCTCGCGGCCGGTCTTGAAATCCGCCACCGTTACGGCGTCGGCGTCCACGATCACGCGGTCCATGCGGAACAGGCAGCCTGTCCTGTCGATAAATTCGGCCTCGGTAAGGACGGCGCGCCCCGGCCGGGCGGCGAACAGGGCGGCGGCCGCCGGGCAGGCCAGGAAAGTCAGCAGGCTTTTAACGACTTTACTTTTGTCGAACTTAAAGGGATACCCGGGACTCAGCTCGTCGAAGCAGGCGGAAAGCCGCGCCTCCGGGTCCGGGGGCAGCTCGATGAAGCGGGCCAGCATAGCGTGCACCAGCTCGCCTTCGGCGGTCTCGAAGAAACTGACATAGGTCGGCTTGGAGGCGTCGAAGCGCTGTTCCGGCCGCCCGGCGGCAGCGGCTATTTCCACAGGCTTAGAAGCCTTGCGGAGCTCCGGCTCGCGCGCGTCCGGCCTGCCCTCCTCGAAAGTTTCGAAGAGGTCCGGCAGCCTCGCTTCTTTCGCCGCGGTCTTGCGGGCTTTTTTGATGATCAGGTTATAAAGCTCGTGCCGGGCGCGGGTGGAAATAACGTAAAGGACGTTCAGGTCCTGCACGTTCCCGTCAGCCTTCCTGCCCTCGTAAACGGGCCCGAGCTTTACCGAAACCTCGGCCGCGGCCTTGGTTATGTGGTAGACGTGTATCTCGCCGCCGCGCTCCTCGAAATACATGGGATCGCTCGGGTCGCGCTCGTCGTACAGCAGGTTTATCACTACCGAGAAACCCAGGCCCTTGGACTTATGGAAGGTCATGATGCGCACGGCGTCCACGTAGTCGGGCAGCGCTATGGAGAAAACTTTCGCCTTGTCCTCGTCCGCGCCGGAGGCGTATTCGATGAAGGCCCGCGGGCTGGTAACCCCCTCGGCCTCCAGCGTGGTGACGGCGTCCATGAAGCGGGCCAGGAAAGCGGCCTCCTCCGGGAAATTTTCGAACAGCCGGAAATTACCGTAGACCAGCGAGACCAGTTCGTACAGCGGCAGGTAGCCCGCCTTGCGGAAAGGCTCGTCTAGATAGTCGTCCCAGTATTTCCCGTATTTCGCGTGATTGCGGAATTCGGCGTACAGGATCATGGTCGGAGGTCTGGGGCCGGGGGTCGAGTGCCGCGCAGAGAAGATAAAACCGGTCATTTCTTCGCGCGTCAGGCCGGTCAGCCGGGTAAAAATATCCCCGGTGATAAGATCTGCGAAAGCAAGGTCGTCCGACGGCGTTTCCAGGAATTTGAGGTACGCTAGAAGCTCGGCCACCACCTTGCGCTTGCGGATGTCCAGCGAGCTCAGCGAAGCCGCCGGAATGCCCGCCTCGGTCAGCCATTCCACCACCGGCTCTATGCGCTTGTTCTTGGCCACCAGGATGGCTATCTCGCCCAGCGGGTAGCGCCCGCGCGCGCTGCGCACGGCGTCCAGCAGCCAGTCCTTCTGCGGGCCGGGCCCGGAGAGGTCTTCCACTTCCAGCACCTCGGTCTTAACGTACCCGTGCGCCAGGCGTTCCGGCCGCACGCTCTGGGAATAAGTGGTGAGCTCGGTGATATCCTCGCCCGCGAGCTCCGGCACGCCCTTCAGCTTTTCCTTGAAAACGGAGTCGACATATTTCAGCACCACGCCATCCGAGCGGTAATTAACCGGCAGGTTCACATATTTCAGTTCGCCGCCCAGCGGCTCCAGCGAAAGGTACTCGGCGGCCGGCTTGCGGCCCTCGGCTATGTCGAGAAAGCTGCGCATTATCCTGTAATCCGCGTTGCGGAACATGTAGATGGCCTGCTTGATGTCACCCACCACGAACAGCGAGCCGGTCTTGGCGAGGCTTTCCTCCACCAGCGGCCGGATCACGTCCCATTGCAGCCGGTTGGTGTCCTGGAACTCGTCGATAAGGAAATGGCTGATGCGCTCGCCCAGCTTCAGGTAGACCTCCGGCACGTTGTCCGCGTTGATATAGGCCGAAAGCTTCTTGGCTATATCGCTGATATGGATAACGTCGGTCTTGCCGCGCTTGGCGCGCTCCAGCTCGGTTTTGAACCGCTCGTAGATCCCCACGTAGGGATGATAGTAGGCCGCGGCGTTGAGCTCGGTGAGCTCTATGACCATTTCGTTCAAGGCCGCAAGGTCCTTCTCCCAGCCGGGCAGCAGGCTTTTCTTTTTGGTGCCGTGGAAGATGCCGTAATCGAACTTATAGGCCGCCAGGAAATCCGTGAGGTTCTTTGCCTCCAGCGCGGCCAGGGCTTTTTCCTTGAACAGCTCCGGGCGGCCGTAATGTTTTACCAGGCTGGCGCAGAACTTCAGCGTTTCGCCGAATTTGGCCTTAACTCCGGCCTCGTAATCCCCGCCGGACGCTTTTATCAGGCCGGCCGTCTTCCCCTCCTGCGTCAGGAAGCTGTTGAAGTTCTCCTTCACGCGCCGGGCCGGGTTCCACGGGTAGGAGCCGGTCTTGGGCAGCACGGCCAGGAACTTGTCCACCTCTTCGGCGGGCAGCTCCTCCTTGCCTATCTTCGAGAACAGGGCGTACAGCGCCAGGTCTATGAGCACGTCGTAGGCCATGGTGATCTCGGCCCTGAGCGGCAACTTAAGCTCGTCCACCGAGGCGCTCATCACCCGGGCCAGGAAGCTGTCTATGGTCTGCACGTGGAAATCGGAATAGTTGGCGATGATCCGCTCCACCAGCTCACGGGCGCGCGCCTGCGCCGCGTCCCGGGACAGCGCCACCAGCGCCAGCGTCTCGTCCATTTTCACGCAATTCTTATCCAGCGCCAGTTCTTTCAGCCAGGCCAGGATGCGGGCCTTCATTTCCTTGGCGGCGTTATTGGTGAAAGTTACGGCCAGGATGCCGGAGAGATCGTTGCCCGGCACTTTATCCGAAAGCAGGAACTGCACATAGCGCTGCGTGAGCGTATAGGTTTTGCCGGAGCCCGCCGAAGCGCTGATCAGCAGGGCGTGCGGGAACCGCAGGGTTTTATCCCCCTCCAGCACCGGCGCGGCGGTTTTCGCGGCTTTGCCCATGTATAAGGTAATTATAAAATATAAACAGCAACGCCGCTCCCGGAAACCAGCGCCGCATTTCCTAAACCTTATAGAGGAATGTTCAGAACTCGCTGTTGCTGAGCCCCGCGTAGATCAGCGCGCCGCCGCTCAGCGAGTTCAGCACTTTGCGTATCTCGGTGGCGGAAACGGCCAGGCAGCCGAAAGAGCGGCCCTGCCGCATCCTGGCTTCCTTCACGTACGCGGACTCGTGAACGACTACGGCCCGTGAAAGCGCGTTGGAATTGGTGGACGACAGGCCGTGCAGGCGCATGGACTTGCCGTGGCTGCCGGCGTACAGCGCCCCGGTAAGATAAAAGCCCAGGGAGGACGCCTTGGAGTTGGGCACATTGCTGAACCTGGTGGCATAGCCGTCGGCGTCGGGGTCGGAGCCGCTGCCGTGGGCCACGTGCAGGGCGTGCACCCCGCCGCTCTGCATATCCAGTATGAAGAACCGCTCTTTGCTCGAATGAGCGGAGAAATCCACTATGCCGATATATCTTTTGTTCTTGATCTGGTCCGAATGGGCGTTGAAGTAGACCAGGGCTTTCGCTTTGAGGTCCTCCGGGACCGTGCCGCCGCGGTCAGCGCCATCGGCCGCTGTCTGCCCTGGCTGGTCCTGCCGGGGCTGCTGAGGCTGCTGGGCCTGGGGGAATTGCTGCTGCTGCGGCGGCTGCTGCTGCTGATACTGATGAGGCTGTTGATACTGTTGAGGCTGCTGACCGGCGGCGGGTTCCTGCAGTTCGGCGGGGTCCAAGGGGGTATAGGTGCTGCCCTCGGTATATTGTTCCTCTACCTTGTCGTCCTCCAGGGTCCCGTCCACCTGCGGCACTTCCCTGCAGGGATTGGCGATCTCTATATCGCCGTTGGCGCCGAACAGCAACTTAAAGAAATTAACTATCGCTTTGATCAGGACCGGGACAGGAGGAGAGACCTGGTACTGCGTGGTGGCGGCGCTCTTTGTAAGGCTGCCGGTGTGGATGCTGATATCTTCGGAAGACTTGCGCATCTCTTCCATGTTCTTCGCCATCAGCGCGCCGGAAGAAAGGATAAGCGACAACGAGAAAATTAATATTTTTTTCATATGGGCTCCGGTCTATATCTTAACGGATAGCCGCGGCTTTCAAAGGGGAATTGGGCCTATCCGCATATAGGCCGGAAGTCCTATTTCGGGAAAGCAGTATAAAGGGCTGGAAGAAATTCCCGCTCTTTATTTTTTACTCATGACTGTCAACGCCGGGCGGCGGGTTTCCCGGCGGGGACGAATTTCACCGCGAGGCCGGCAAAAGGCCAGGGCCCGAGCTTCGTTCTGGCGTTGACATCATCGAACTTCTCGCCTGTAAAATAATAATTAAAGAACGCGTAGCCTGCCTGCGCTTCAACAGTGAAACCGCGGCCCAGCGGGAGACCGCGCTTAAGCGCCGCCGCGCAGGAGTAGCGGTAAAGGCGCTGATCTTTGTCGGGCCGGCCGTACGGCAGGTACTGCTCGAGCCTGGAGTAAAGTTCTAACTCGGTGAAATTGCCGGGTGCTGTCTCATACCTTAAGGCCGCGCGGCCGTTCTTTACCGGTATGTAGGCCAGCGTCAGCCACCAGTTGCGGGCCAGCCGGGTCCTTAAAAAGAACGGCAGGGCGAACTGCGTATCGTCCGACATATAGGAATATAAAATATAGGGGAACGGGACGCCGCGCCAGAAGCTGCGCTGAGAGGAGTAGTTCAGGCCGGCCAGAAGCCGGTGCGTGCCGGTGCTCAGCACATAGGTAAGATCGGCTGACAGGTCCTCGGTATCGGGCGCGCCGAAAGGCCTGTCGGAATTGGAGCGGGCGCCCAGGGCCCAGCCGAGCCGGCCGTTCCTGGCCGAGACGTTCGCGCCCACGCGGTAAAGCTCGCCGGGGAAATAGCCGTCCTCGGAAGAGCTGAGGTGCGCGGCGTTCAAAGAGGCCCGCAGCGCCCAGGGTCCGAACCTGCCCAGCGGTACGGCGGCCGCCACGCGCGATTCGCGGTAAAAGGCGCCTGCCGCTCCCCCATAGTTAAACCCCGCTTCTGCGGAAGGCGGCCCCCCGGAGGGCAAAGCCAGCATTTCCTGGGCCTGGCAGGCCGCGGGAACGAGCAGCATTGAAAGCAGCGTTCTAAAAAGCATCGGTAACAGGATACAAAAAATAAACCGCGGCTCCGGGCCCGGGAGAGCTCAGCGCCGCGGTCCGGCCCGCTTAAGGGGCCTTCACTTTATATCTTGTAGATCTCCAGCTTCTCGCCTATCAGCCTGAAGCCGAAATCCTTTTCCACCTTCGGCAGCAGCACCCCGGCCGCGCCTATCTGCGAGGCCTTTACGGTCTGGTTGGGATCGCTGCTCCGGGGCGAGAAGATCAGCACTTTTTCGCCGACGAAGCGGCCGTTGCCTTTCGCGTCCTGGCCTATGCCAGTATTATAGTACAGGTTATGGCGGGCGCCCACGGTCAGCCCGAAGCCTTTCTTGGCCAGGGCCCCGGTCAGGTCGTCGAGCGTGATATTAAGCGCCTCTCTGCCGGGGCCTTTGATCTGCAGCCTGCTCTGCCCGGGGCTGGTCAGTTTCACATTAAGCTTCACCGTGTACTTTTCCGTGTCCCCCGGGAAAGTGATGTCCTTGCTGCCGCTCATGAACAGCGCGTTGGCCACGTCCTTGGCCCGCACCAGCACCATCTGGTCCTTCTCGGTGGTGAACACCAGGAAATATTTGTCGTTCGCGGAGCAGTTTGTCCCCCCGTCGGGGCAGTTCAGCGCTTCCGCGCCGCTCACGTGGATGGTGTTGGCCGAACTTCTGAAGGTCAGCCCCGACCTGAAACTGGCGTTAAGTATGGGGGCAAGGTCGACGGTCTGCACCGTTTCGCCGGCGGCTTTACTGTACGGGCGATCCAGCCTGGTGCGGCTGCCGCCGAAATTCTTGTCCAAGTATTCGTTCCAGAGCTTAAGGTCGGGCTGCTTTCCCGCCGCCGGCGCGGCCGCCTGGGCCGGCGGCACCGGGGCCGCGGCGTTCACGCCTGACTGGCCCAGCGCAGACAGCGCGCTTTGCCCGGCGCTGGCGCCGGCGCAGAAGAACGACAGGCTCATAAAGAGCGCGGCATAAAATAAATTAGCCATAATAGTCCCCTCCGGGGCAGCTTTAATTCTGGGGTTTGACATGTCAATAGTATAATGCACGGAGCCTTGTCTGGCAAGGCCTCACGGGCCTGCTATTGTATAGGCACAAAGACCCGCCCTAATTTATGCATTGACTTTCGCCGAACCAGGAGCTACAACATAGTTCGGGGTTTAGAGGCGCACCCTATGGAACTGACCTGCGATAAAATATTGCTGGCCGCCCTGCTCCTGTCGGCGGCTCCGTTCTCCGCAGGCGCGGCGAATAAGGTCATCTACGGGGAAGACAACCGGAAAGAATATTTTGAAGTACCGAAAGAAAGACAGGTCCAGGCCGACGCGGTGGTCTCCCTCTGGGACCGGTCCAAAGTATCCCGCTACGAGTCCGGGGACTTCCAGCTTTCCGGCAGGCCTTTCAGCGAGAAGGTCTTCTCCCGGGAAGGCGAGAAGCTCTGCGCCTCAGAGCCGTTCCGCGATCAGCCTATAGGAGCGGAATGCTCCGGCACCCTTGTGGGCGAAGACCTCGTAATGACCGCCGGGCACTGCATAAACGACCAGCACGACTGCGACGAGATGGTAGTAGTTTTCGATTTCAACATTAAGAGCCGCGGCGGGAAGGCCCAGTCGATAGTTCCGGCCTCCTCGGTATACCTCTGCAAGGCCATCGTAGCCAGCATGAACGGGCCCGCGCCGCAGACCGCGGCGGCAAAGAACGGGACAGCGAAGACATTGGATTATTCGATAATACGGCTGGACAGGAAAGTGACCGGCCGCGCGCCGCTGCCCATCGCCCGCAAGTCCGGGCTGGACACCGGCTCGCCGCTCTATACCATCGGGCACCCGGTCGGGCTTCCGGCGAAGATAGCCGACGGGGCTTCCGTGCTGAACATACGCGAAGGGGACCCGTTCTTCGAGGCCGATCTCGACACCTACGGCGGCAATTCGGGCAGCGGAGTGTTCAACGCGAAAACCGGGCTGCTGGAAGGGATACTTTCCCGCGGGCGGAACGATTTCATAAGGACACCGGAAGGATGCTATTCCTCCGAGATCGTCAGCGGGAAGCCCGAGGACGGAGGAGAGGTCGTCACAAAAATATCCATAGTGGCGGGCTTCATCCCGCAAACGGACGGGAACAGCGCCGCGCCTCAGACCCCGGTAAACATTGACAGCAGCGGCCTGAAGCCGGAGTACCCCAAAGGCGTGACCTGGGAAAAGCTGACCGGCCATTGACGGCCGCCCCCCCTCAATACTCCCGGCATAATTATTGAAACGAATCTTTTCTTTCCGGTATAATAACGACAATGGCCAGGAGGGGTAGGGTCAAAATCATACCGGAGGTAACGTAATATGAAAGCAGCGTATCTTGCGGCTATCGGCATATTTATGGCGGTTTCCGCCGGGGCACAGGGGCTGCCGGGGATGGACAAGCTGAAGAAAAAAGCTGCCGCGGCGGTAGCGGAAAGCGGCGGCCTCGCGTATACGGCGGCGGCCGCGGCGTTCAATAAAGCGGTCAAAGATATCCCGTTCGCCAATAATTCGTCCGAGCTGAGCCTGAGCGATCCGAAGTTCTCCGTTGAAGGCGTTAACCTGGACGACTTAATGAAAAAAACCGTCATCCCGGCCCTGGTAAAAGCGCTGGAGCTGGCGCCGGCCGACAAACAGGTGACCATCACCGGCCATGCTTCGAAGAAAGGCACGGAAGAAGCTTCCGGCTCCTTCCAGGGGAACATAGCGCTTTCAAAAGCCAGGGCCGAAGCCGTGGTTAAATACCTGGTGGCTAATTCCAGCCTGAAAGAAGAGAGGCTTAAAGTGGTAGCCGCGGGCTCCTCCGCGCCGCTGCCTGACACCGACCCGGCTGCCGATAAGAACTGCCGCGTTTCGATAAAAATGGACTAGCGCCGCCGCCGGCGGCTAAAGGGCCGGGGGGCGACCCCCGGCTCTTTTTTTTGCTTCGGGCGCCAAGGGCCTATATCGCGCGGGCCGAAAGACGGCCGGGACATGGGTCCCGGGCCCGTTACGCTGCGCAGGGATTTCCGTTAAAATAACTACATGAACAAAACACCGCTTTTCCTCACGGCGCTCGCGGTTTTTTCAGCTTCCTCGCTTTCCGCGCGTGAAAACGCCATCCGGCAGCTCGGCGCGGGCAGGCAGCTCCCGGCGGCCGCCCCGGCCGCCGCGCCGGCCAGCGCCGCCGCAGGAGGCACGCTGACCATATACGCTTACCCGCCCCGCAAAATACTTGACTGGTCCACGCCCAAGGAAGTGCTGGCGGATTTCGCGGGCATCGCCGCGGGCCAGGGCCTGGCCTCGGGCCCCAAAATAGACTTCGTCTCCGATTTCGGCGAAGCGGGCAGCATCCCCCGCACGTACAAATCCACCATGGGCCATACCATAGCGCACGTGCAGTGCGCGCTGCCCGACGGCACCCCTTATGAATCCTGGTCCAGTTTTTCCGGCCAGGATTTCATGGAAGTGGACAAAGAACTTATCCTGACCAGGAAGATAGGGCTGGGCGCGCTCTACCAGGACTATATCGACGGGCATATCATCAGCGGCGTAGAGAACCAGATGCGCCTGATCTACTACAAAGGCAGGCACGGCAACGCCCCCCGCTACTGGCAGCAGAGCATCGACGGCCAGTCCTGCGGCAGGGTGCGCGACATGGTGGAGTTCTTCAAAAGCTTCCACTTCCCCAAGAATTCCACGCTGCAGGACCTCGCGGCGCGGCCGGCGGAGCGGACGCTTTATTTCACCAGCAACCTGGACCCCTACATCACTTATATGGCCAGGAAGCTGGACAGGACGGCCAAGGTAGGCGGCGGCTGCGCGCCTTACGGGCTCGGCCTGCTCAAGGCCGCGTGGAAGTACGATTACACCTTGGATAGCGTCTTCACGCTCAGGCTGGCCGTTTCGGAGCGGCTCATCGGCGGCATCCCCGACGAGAGCGGCCGCATCCGCGAGGTTACGATCGACGAGCTTACCGGCAGCCTCGGCGAGAGCTGGACCTACCCCGGCTACAGGAACCGGGAATTCAGGAATTACGATCCGTACCGCATCTGGACGTTCATAGGCGGGGTCAACGCCTGCCTGACCGGCGACGCCGGCAGCTGCTCACCAGAAGCTTCCTCCTGGCTCGCCACCAGGAACGGGCGCGTTCTGCCAGGCCCGGTGCAGACGATGAGCGATACCCGCATGGTGCAAACCAACCCGGGCGGACACAACGGCCCGTCGCAGCATAATGTCACGGAGACGGTCAGGATGCAGGGGATAATAGTGGATTAAAGGAACTTCTCCCCGGATAAAAACAAGAAGCCCCCGTCCGCGGGGGCTTTTTATCCGGGAGCGCGCCCGCCGTTACCTGCGCCCGGGCTCCAGCGCTTCCAGTTTTTTCTCGATCTGCTTTTTCAGGGCTTCGCTGCCGGCCACCTGCAGCGCCATCTTGTAACTGCGCATCGCCTCTTCCAGCCTGTCCTCTTTTTCCAGGCAGTAGGCGAGACCGTAATAGGAGTTCTCGAGCGCCGGGCCGGTGGTCTCTTCCTCTTCGGCTATCTTTATGGCCTGCGCGTAATATTTTTTAGCCGCGCCGGGCTTAGCCAGCTTGAGCATCGCCGCGCCGCGCCGCTCCAGCACATAGGCCCTGTTGTTGTCGCTGGCCGACAGCAGTTTGAAAGCCCGGGCCAGGGCATTGTCGGCCTCCTTGAACCCGCCTGTCCGCATCAGCGCGTCGGCCAAAGCCATATACGTCTGCGGATCGTCCGCGTTCAGCGCCAGCGCTTTCTTATATTCCGTCACCGCGGCGGTGTAATTCTGTCTCGCTGCGAAATCTTTGGCGCTGGCTACGCGCTTCTCGTACCAGGCCTGCCTGTCGGCGGCGGTGGTTTTTTTAGAGGCCGCGGCCGCTTTCTTCGCGGGTTTGCGCGCGCTGCCGCCCCATTTATAGCCTATGCTGAGCCGGTGCGCCGCGCCCAGGTCGCCGAAAGGCACGAAAGCGTAATCCACGGTAAGGTCGCCGCGGATATACCCCAGGCCGGCGGTAATGCCCGGCCCGGCGGCGTTGCGGGTGGCGTAGCCGAGGCGCAGCGGATAGGCCTTCGCTATCAGGGTTTCCAGGCCGAAACCGGCCAGCGTGTCTTCGCCGCGGGCCCGGGTAACGTCCGCGGAAACCGTGCTAGCCTGTCCTTTCAGCTCGAAGCGGTAGGCCGCGCCCAGGCGCAGATTAAGCGGCATCTTCTCGTTGTCGCCCTGGAATTTAACGTCGGGGCCGATGTTCTGCACCGCAGCGCCCAGCACGGCCTTCTCAAGGCCGGGCGGAAAATACAGGAGCCCCAGATCGAGACCGAAGCCCTGGCCGTCCGCTCCGGCCACCGACTCCTTTATATACTTAAGCCCGGCGCCGGCCACGAGATCCGTGCCGATGGCCGCGCCGTAGCCGGCGCTCAGCGCCAGGTCGGTCAGTCCCACGCTGCCGAACCCCGCGCCGGTAGGATTGGCTACCGTAGTCCGCCGGACAGTGCCGAAATTCAGGTAATTTAACGACAGGCCCCAGCCCTGCGGGGAAGCGTAGGCCAGGTAATCCTGCGTTATCTCCTGGAAATACAGGTTATGCATGAAAACGGCCTGGGGCTCCTTTATCTCTCCCAGACCGGCCGGGTTATAGAGCAGCGCGTTGGCGTCCCTGGCCAGCGCCGTATACGCCCCGCCCAGGGCCACCGGCCGCGCGCCCGCGTCCAGGAACAGGAAATTGAACGGGTCCGCGCCGGCGGAGCCGGCCGCGGCGGCCCGCGAGCAGGCCAGCAGTAAAAGCGGGAGGATGAGTTTCTTCATCATCTTACCACCAGTATTTTCCTGACGGCGTCTTTACGTCCCGGGCTCGAGATCACGGCTATATAACCTCCGGAAGCCACGTCCCGCCCGCTGTCGTTCTTCACGTCCCACTGCAGTTTGCCGGAAGTGCTGGCCGACCCGAAACTGGCGGCCAGCTGGCCGGTCAGGGTGTAGATCCTGATCTTTACCGAGGCGGGCAGCTTGTTGAAAATTATCCCGGAATTGGGTTTGCCGGCGCTGTAAGCCGCCCCGTTGTCGGGGTCGGAGTCGTTGGGAATGAACGGGACCGGGAACACCTCGATGGCGTCCATGGTGGTGCCCAGCGGCGCGAACAGGGCGAAGAAGCTGAAATGCGGCGTGTTGCCCGTGACGGTCCCGGAGGAAAGGTCCACGACCGAGGCGAAATCCCTGCGCCAGGGCCCGGCCAGCGACGCCGCGGAGTAGATCTGCAGGGTCTCCGTCCGCACGCCGCACCCGTCAGCGAAGCCGTCATTGTCCGCATCGGAGAAAGAAAGGGTCACAGCGGCCGTATGCCCCCCGGAAAGCAGCGTCTGGCCGTTGGACAGGGTTACCTGCGTTGCCGTACCGCAGGGCTGCGCGTCGGCGGGGGCCGCCGGCGCCAGCGCCGGATTGTTGGTCAGGGCAACGGTGACCGTGGAGGCGCTGAGGGCGCCGGCGGGGATGCTCAGGCCGGCCACCCGGTCCGAGGAGGCGTCGCCGGTCTGCACGGTGTTGGCCACGGAATTATTGAGCTTCTGCTCCTTCTTTATCCCGCCGCCGCCCTGGTCGTTCTCGCTGATGTCGGGGTCGGAGGGGTCCACCGCCACGCCTATGGCCGGCGGGTCCTGGTCGGGGTTGTCCTGCAGGTCCAGGGTCACCGCCCGCAGGTCGTAAGCCTCCTGCGTAAGCCCGGTAACGTCCCAGTGGACCAGGTACGGCGCCTCCGTATCCGGGTTCGGATGGTTGGCCTCTGCGGCCGGGATGTCCAGCCATTCGGAAGAAGTGGAAGCTTTGTACTGGAAGTTCAGCTGTTTGACCTGCCCCGCCGAACCCTGCACCAGCTCGGCCATCACCGTAATGCGGTCCCCCGAGATCTTCCTGCCGGCCTGCGGAACTTTTACGGCCGCCCGCAGCCCCGTAAGCGTAGCCGTAGAAGCGGCGGAGGCCGTGACGCTGGTATTGCCTTCCTCGGTGCCGCAGAGACCGGCCCGCAACCCGAACTTGTACGCGGCGCTGGAATCCATCACGTCTGTGGTGTAGCTGGTGACGGTGGAACTTACCACGGCCACCAGCCGCGCCGGGTCAAGGTAATCTATCGTCCCCGTCCCGCTGTCGAAATACAGCGCGTACTGCGTAACCCGGCCCGACATGGACGGCTCCCACGAAAGGAGTATCCTGTTGCCGGCCAGCGACACTGCTGACAGACTGCCGGGCGGCAGGGGCTCATACCCTTTGGTAAGGAAGCTCGCGGAGGAATAGACCGTAGCCACGTTGTCGTGGTTGGTATTGCGCACCTTGAAGTAATAGCTGGTGCAGGCCAAAAGGTTTTCGTCGGTAAAGACCATGCCGGAGAAATCGGTGTTGGGCGCCCCCACCAGGTCGGCGGTGAAGTTCAGGTCATTGGTGGAACGTATCACTTCGAATTCCGTATCAGGCGGGTTGCCGTTGAGGTCCCAGGTTATGGCGGCGCTGGTAACATAGACGGCGGCCGCGGCCAGCCCCGCGGGCGGGTTAGCGAAAGTCCAGACCTCGGTGGCGGGGTCCGACTGCGGGCCCGCTCCCGACGTATTAAAGACAGTGGTCCTTATGCTGTAGATGGAATTAGGCGTCAGGCCGGTCTGCACGAACGGAGGCGCGGCCACCTCTGCTATCACGGTAGCGGGGGCGCTGGTGGGATAGATGGAATAGCTGACCGCGGTGGGCACATAAGCCCAGTTCCAGGTGATGGAGCTTGCCCCCAGCACGGCGCCCACGGGGCGCGCCGGCGCGCCGGGCAGGGTGGGGGACACAAGTAAGGCCGGGACTGTAAGCATGCCCGCGTCGTTGGCCGCGCGCACCTGGAAGTAGTACGAAGTGGACTCTGCCAGGCCGGAAAACGTGACGCTGGTGGCTACCGTAGTATAAGAAGAGGTGGCGACTACGGAGGTGCCGTAATCTATCCGATACCGGATGCCGGCAGGGTTGGTGTTAGCGTCCCACTGCACGGTGATGGAATCGCTGGCGGCGGCGGCGGGACCGGTGGAAAGATTGAGCGGCACGGCCGCCAGCGTGTAGGTGCTTACCGCGCCCGACTTGCCGCCTTCCCCGGCGGAGTTGACCGCCGAGACCAATACCCCGTTGAGGGTGTTGGTGGAAAGGCCGGCCTCGGTGAAAGAGGGCGCCGCCGGCGAAGCTATCACGGTGGCCGGCTCGCTGGCCAGGTAAACCTTGTAGCCCGCGGCGGTAGGCACGGCGTTCCAGGTCCAGCGGATGGAGCCTGCATCGAGAGCCGCGCCGGCCAGCCCGGCGGGAGCGCCGGGCAGCGTGGTCGTGAACAGCGGCCCGGCCGCGGCGGAATAAAGCCCGGCGCCGTTCACGGCGCGCACGGTGAAATAATAGGAGGTGGCCTCGGTCAGCCCTGTTACGGCCGTGCTGGCCTGCACCGTGACGAGCGTGGAAACAGAACCGCCCTGCGGCCAGTAATCCACCCGGTACTGCGTCCCGGGAGGATTAGTGTTTGTGCTCCACTGCACTTCTATCGAACTGGTATCCGCCGCCGCGGGCCCGGTGGACAGAACCAGCGGCCCGGCCGCGAAAGTGTAGGTGCTGACCGCGGCCGACTGCGCCCCTTCTCCCGCCGGATTCACCGCCGAGACCAGGATGCCGTAGGAAGTATTGGTGGAAAGGCCGGTCTCGATAAAGACCGGCGCGGACAGCGAGGCTATGACCGTGGCCGGCTCGCTGGCGGCATAAACTTCATAGTTCAGCGCGCCGGCCACCTCCGCCCAGGTCCAGGAAATGGAGGAAACCCCCAGCACGGCAGGCACGGGGACGGGCGCGGACGACAGGGTATACCCGGCCGCCGGCACGCCGGTAAAAGCGGTCAGCATGCCCACCGAGTTGAACGCCGCGACGTCGTAATAATAGGAGGTGCCGGGGACGAGCCCGGCGACAGCGGCCACCGTGGAGGCCGACACGGTCATGGTAGTTACCGCCGGAGTAAAAGACGCGGAGGTGGAATACTCCAGCAGATAGCTGGTGCCCGGGTCGGGGTTCCCCCCGTTGTTCCAGGCCACGCTCTGCGCGGTGGAGGTCCGCCCGGTTATGAACGGCGCGCCCGGAGAAGCCGCAAGGGTGTAGCCGGCGCCGGGGCTGCCGCTAAAGGGTGTCTGCAGGCCGGGGTCGTTGATGCCGGCCACGTCGTAATAATAGGACGTATTGGCGGCCAGCCCGGTTATCCTGGTAAAAGTCGAGGCTACCACCACCGAGGTAGTGACCTGGGCGTCGAAATCAGGAGAGGTGGAATACTGCAGCCGGTAACGGGTCCCCGGGGCGGGGTTCCCGCCGTTGTTCCAGGCTACGTCCTGCGTCCAGGAGCTGCGGCCGACGATAAAAGGCGGGTCAGGGATGGCGGCCAGAGTATAGCCCGCGGCCGGCGCGCCGGTAAAAGCCGTCTGGAAGCCTGAAACGTTGATAGCCGCCACGTCGAAGTAATAGGAGGTATTAGGGGCCAGTCCCCCCACGGCCGCGGTAGTGGAGGAGGTTATTTCGGTAACGGTCGCCGAAGGGGTAAAGGCCGGGGACGTGGAATACCTGACAAGGTAACTGGTTCCCGGGTTCGGGTTCCCGTTCCCGTTCCAGCCCAGGGTCTGCCCGACGGCGCTGCGGCCGAGGATGGACGGCGCGCCGGGCACGGCGGCCAAAGTATAGGTGCTTACGGCGGGCGATCTCAGCCCCTCGCCCGCCGGGTTCACGGCCGAGACCAGGATGCCGTTGAGCGTATTGCTGGAAAGGCCGGGCTCGGTGAAAGGCGGCGCCGCGACGGACGCGATAACCGAGGCCGGCGCGCTGGCGGCGTAGATATTGTAGCGTATCGCGCTCTTGATGGCCGTCCAGGTCCAGACGATATACGTGGGCCCCGCGCTCTCCGCCGAAGGGTCACCGGGCGCCCCGGGCAGGGTGAAGCCCGCGGCCGGCGCGCCGGTGAAAGCGGTCAGCACGCCGTCAAGATTTACGGCGGCGACATCGTAGTAGTAGGAAGTGCCCAGGGACAGCCCGGTTATATAAGCGGAGGAGGACTGCACCAGTATCGCGGTAGTGACCGAAACCGTGAAATTAGCAGAGGTGGAATACTTCAGACGGTAATCCGTGCCGGGCCCGGGGTTGCCGCCCGCGTCCCAGGCTATGCTCTGGGTTACGGAGCTTTGCGCCGTTATCGCCGGCGCGCCCGGCAGGGCCGCCCGCGTGCAGACCAGCGGGTAGGGCGACTCCGCTCCTTCGCCGCCCGGGTTCACCGCCGTGACGACTATGCCTTGGAACGTGTTGGTGGAAAGGCCGAGCTGCACGTATGGCGGCCCGTCCTGCACGGCCACCGTGACGCCGGGGTCGGATATAAGATGGATGTTGTAGGTTACCGCGCTGGTGGACGCGGCCCAGGTCCAGGTGATGGAGGAAACTCCCAGGTCGGTTACCGCCGGTTTGCCCGGCGGCGGCGGCAAAGTGTAGCCGTCTATGACGGCCCCCGCGAAAGCGCTGCGCAGCCCGGCGTTATTGAGCGCGGCCACCCTGTGGTAATAAGAAGTGCCCGGCGTAAGCCCGGTTACGGTAGTGAACGTGGAAGCCGCCACCACCGCGGTGCTGACCGAGGGCGTAAACTCCGCCGAAGTGGAATATTCGATATAGTAACGCGTCCCGGGATTGGGATTGCCGCCGGACGCCCATTCCAGGCTCTGCGTAGTGTCGGTCCAGCCGGTAAAAGAAGGATTTCCCGGCACGGCGGCCAGAGTATAGCCGACGGCCGGCACGCCGGAAAAACCGGTCTGGATACCGATATTGCTGACGGCGGCCGCGTCGTAATAATACGAGGTGTTCGGCACCAATGACGGAAAAGTGGTGAACGTGGAGGCCACCACCACCATTGTAGTGACGCCGGCCTCGAAACCGGGGGTAGTAGAATATTTCAGGCGGTAATTCGTGCCGGGCACGGGATTGCCGCTGGGCGCCCAGGAAACTGACTGCGTATTATATGTCGCTTTAGTGATAGCAGGCGGCCCCGGTATGGCGGCCATCGTATAAGAGCTGACAGGCACACCGGTATAGGGGGTAACTATGCTTTTGTTGTTGACCGCGGCCACGTCGTAATAATAGGAGGTGTTGGGAACAAGGCTTGCTACCCGGGTATAAGTGGAAGACACCACGGCGATAGTGGTGATCTCGGCAGAAAAAAACTCGGAGGTGGAATATTTCAGCCTGTAGTTGGTGCCCGGAACGGGGTTGCCGCGGCTGGCCCAGAGCAGGGTTTGGGAAGTGTCACTCGAACTCGTAATATCCGGAACGCCCGGGATGGCCGCCAGGGGATAGGAGTTCACCGCGGCCGACTTCACGCCGTCGCCGGCCAGGTTCACGGCGGCCACCATCACCCCGGTCAGGGTATTGGTGGAAAGCCCGGTCTGAAGGAACAGGGGCGCCGTCACCGTCCCTATGACCGTGGCCGGCTCGCTGGCCAGGTAAACCTTATAGTTCCTGGCGGTAGACACGGCGGTCCAGGTCCAGCGCACCGAGCTGGCGTCCATGGCCTGATCGGCCAAGCCCGCAGGCGCTCCAGCCCGGGTGGGCATCAGCAGCGGAGCCGCGGGGGCGGAATAGAACCCGGCGCCGTTCAGGCCGCTGACCGTGAAATAGTAGGAAGTAGATTCCGTAAGGCCGCCGACGGCGGTGCTGGCCTGCACCGTGAGGAACGTGGTAGTGGCGCCGCCCTGCAGCCAGTAATCCACCCGGTATTGCGTCCCTCCGGGATTGCCGTTCGCTCCCCATTGCACCGTAATGGTGCTGGTGGCGGGCGCCGCGGCCGTGGACAGATTTACCGGCACGGCGGCGTAAGTATAGGTGCTCACCGAGTCCGACTTCGCGCTTTCCCCGGCCAGGTTCACCGCCGACACCAGGATGCCGGTATAAGTATTCGTGGAGATGCCGGTCCTTATATACGCCGGGGCCGCTACCGTGGCCATTAAGGTGGCCGGCGCGCTGGCCACGTAAAGTTTATAATTCACGGCGCTGCCGGCCGCGGCCCAGGACCAGGAAACCGAAGAAACGCCCAGCACGGCGGGCACAGGGGTACCGGGCGCGGCCGGCAGGGTATAGCCGGCGGCCGGCGTTCCGGTAAAAGCGGTCTGCGCTCCGTCCCCGGCCACGGCCGCCACGTCGTAATAGTAGGAAGTGCCGGCCTCCAGCCCCGCTACCGTGGTGAATGTGGAGGCCACTACCGCCGCGGTGGTGACCGAAGGGGTGAAGTTCCCCGAAGTGGAATATTTCAGCAGGTAATCCGTGCCGGGCAGCGGGTTCCCGCCGGAAGCCCAGGAGATGGTCTGCGCAGTCGCGCTGCGGCCGGTGATGGCCGGCGCGCCCGGCAGCGCGGCCAGCGTGCCGGCGCTGGCGGGGCGCCCGGTAAAAGCCGTCTGCACGCCGAGGTTATTGACAGCCGCGACGTCGTAGTAATAGGAGGTGTTGGGCACCAGGCCGGCCACCGTGGTAAAAGTGGAGCCTATCACCGCGCCCGTGGTGACCGCCGCCGTGAAGGCCGGCGAAGTTGAATATTTCAGGCGGTAGTTAGTCCCCGACGGGAAAGGATTCCCGCTGGGGTCCCAGGAGACCTCCTGCGTAAGGGCGCTGCGGGCAACGATCCCGGGCGCGCCCGGCAGCGCTGCCAGGGTATAGGTGGAAACAGGGACCAGCCCTGACGTCGGGGCCTCAGTGCCCATGGAATTGCGGGACTTGGCCGTGAAAGTGTACTGCGTGTTGGGGCTGAGCCCGGTGTAAGGAACGGCCAGGCCCGGGTCATAGACGTCGTTGCGGGCAAGGTAGCCGGAATTATAACCGCCGATAGCGTAGATCCGGCCCCGCGCCTCGGCGGCGGCCGGCGCATACCGGGCCTGAAGCATGGCCGCCCGCACTGTCCAGGTATCCGCCGCCGGAGTATATTCTTCGTTCAGCGCCAGCAGCGCGTCCGGGTTCCCGCCCAGAACGTAGACTTTCCCGCCCAATACCGCGGCGGCGAACTGTTTTCTGCCCGTAGGCATGGCCGCCTTTGTAATCCAGGAATTACTGGCGGGGTTGAAGGCCTCGTTCTTGCCTAAAAGCGCTGTCCCGTCGGGAGTTCCGCCTATGACGTAGATCTTTCCTTCGACCGCCGCGGCCGCCAGGTCGTACCGTGCCGTAGGCATCGGGGCCCTGGTCGCCCAGACATTGGTCGCCGGGTTGTACTCTTCGTTGCTGTTGTAATTAGGGTTCCCGCCGATGGCGTAAATTTTCCCGTTCACCCCGGCCGCCGCCAGTGAACTGCGGCTGGTGAGCATAGGAGCTTTGGTGGTCCAGGCGTTGGCCTCGGGGTCGTATTCCTCGTTCACCGCCAGCAGCCCGCTGCCGCTGCCGCCCAAGGCGTACAGTTTTCCTGCGGCTGCTGCCGCTGCGAGTTCCGATCGCGCTGTCGGCATGGTAGTTTTAGTGATCCAGGAGTCGGACGCGGGATCGTATTCCTCGTTCTTATCCAGAAAGCCGCCCCCGTCCTGGCCGCCGACAGCGTAGATCTTGCCGCCCAGCGCGACAGCCGCAAAACTGTTCCGGGCCGTTGGCATGTCCGTTCTCGCCGCCCAGGTATCGGCCTTGCGCCAGGCCGAATAGCCCGCGCTGTCCCTGTCGATGGCCGTCCCGGAAAGACCGGTATAAAGCCCGGTGAACACCGGCCCGTAGGCCGAGGCCACTATGGAGCGCGTGCTAACTTCGTCGAAATAAATGCCGGTGGGGTCTTCTATGTAGGTGACGGTGGAGAACGCCGCGGTGTAGGTGTTGTCGGGCTCTGTGGCGACTTTTATTTTAAAGTAGTAGGTTAGATTGGGGGTGAGGTTTTCGTACGGGATAAACAGCTGCCCATTGTACCCCGTGTAGGAGGAAACGGTTACGCTGAAATCTGCTGCTGTGGAAATGACCATCAAAGGGGCATCTCCGGAACCGGACAGGTCCCAGGAAAATGTCAGGACCGTACTGGAAACAACAATTCTGACATTAGTTGGAGCCTCCGCCCGGGCCTCCGGCGTGAAGCCGGCGGACGCGAACAGCATAAGCGAAACAACGGCAAAGAACGAACGCCCGGCCCGCGCCAGGCTTCTGCTCATAATAAATATCTTAGCGTTCGCGCTTATCATTTCTGAACCGCACCCGGATTTATACGGCAAAAAGCCGCGGGGCGGCAGGCTTCCGCCCCAATCAAAGTATAGACCAATCCCGGCCTTCCGTCAAGGGGAAGCGGGATACAGCCGCCCATAAAAAAACCGCCCCCCGGTCAAGGGGGGCGGAGTTCATCTTAGCCCGATCTTCAGCGCTTACTGGAACCTGACGTTCGCCGCGGGCGGGGTCGCCGCAGGAGCGAGGTTCTTGGTATTCACGTTCTGGTACTCGGTCGTGGACTTCTCTCCCGCTACTTTGGGGATGAAGGCCGCCAGTTCAGAGATCTTGGTCACGTCCTCGCCGCGCCCTCCGGTCTGCTCGTAGGTGGCCATGGTGGTGCAGCCCGCGGGGCTCTTTACGAAGTCGGTGTCGCCGCGCACCAGTATGCCCTCTATCTTTTTGGTGGACGCGTTGAACACCGGCGAACCGGAGTTCCCGCCGAAGGTGTCCAGGTCGGCCACGAAGTAGCCCTTTTTAGAGGCGTCGCGCACCGAAGCGTCACCGGCCACCTTCAGCGGCAGGCCCACGGGATGCCCGATCACGAACACCTTGGCGCCTTTAGCTAGGGCGCCCCTGTTTATGGGCAGCGGTTTGTGACCCTTCACCTTGCGGTCAAGCTGTATCAGCGCGTAATCGGGGCCGAGGGCCTGGCCGGCGGGATTAGCCGAGCCGGGCTCGCCGCCCAGGAAGCGCTTTACTATCTTGGCGCATTTGTATACTTCCGATTTGGCCACAGTAGAAGGCCCTGTTCCGCCGGCGCTATTGACCAGGAAGCCGAAAACCAGCCTGGTGTCGGCGCAGCCGGTTTCATCCTTCACACAATGCCCGGCGGTAATTACCAAGTCCTCGCCCACAAGCGAACCGGAGCAGAACGCGCCGACGAACTGATCGCGGAACTTCTCGCCGGGACAAAGCCCCAGAGCGTCCCCGAAGGGCTTGGTGGTCAGGCTGTAGCCGCCATCGTACTCAACAACCTTGGCCGACTTCCAGAACGAGACCACGGAAAGAGAAAGGACCTTCATATCCGCCGAAGCCTCGTAAAAGTCCAAGCGGTTGTCGGCCCCGTAGATGCTCCTGCCCTGGGCTAAAGAAAGAACGGGCAGCACGAGAACTGCCGCAGCGCTCAAAATAATTTTAGTGATAGTTTTCATAACTCCTCCGTTTTTCCGCCTTACATCGTTTGACTGAACTATCCTTGCCGCAATGTTATACAGCCCGGGTTGACATTTGTCAATACCCGTTAGGCCCAGACCCGCATAGGCCTTAAGACGCTTATAAGCCCCCTCGGTTTAAGTTAGACTATCCCTGCAGCAACAAACTGTTCCGTCACTAATTCAGGAGACCATTAATGAAGAAAACTTTACTGGCGTTAGTTCTTATCTCCCTTGCTTCCTCCGCCCACTCCTCGGGTTTCTCGCTTGAAAAGCTCAGTTCCAAAGATATCGGCTTGAACGCCGCCGCCGTACCGGCGCCCGTGCCGGCCGCTCCGGCCAAAGAAGAAACGCAGGTCCCGGCTGACCTGGTTAACAAATTCAACCAGGCCAAGAACGATCTGTGGAGGCTGGAGAGCGATACCACCTGGCTGCGCTCCGACATGGACCGTCTCGAGAACACCGCCCGCCGCATTGCGCAGACCAACAGCGCCGACCCCTTCTTCCAGAACGACCTGCAGCGCATGGCGTTCGACATGAACCGCTACGCCGGCGACGCCCAGCGCATCGGCTACGCGGTTAAAGAACTGCTGAACCTGGCGCTGAAGGACGCCGGGCTCAACGCGACCGCCCGCGACATGGACATGGACGCCCGCACGCTGCTGAACCGGGCCCAGTTCGATATAGAGAATTCCGCGCAGCGGCTGGAGTGGGCGGTACGCTCCGCCAAGCCCGAACTGGTAGGCTATAACGCCCAGTGGCAGGCCATGGACATCTCCCGCTACGGCAGGGATTTCACCTGGAAGGTGCGCGATATCTCCTACGATACGCAGAACCTGGTCTCAAAAACGCAGCCTTGAAGCGGATAACGCCGTAAATTATTTTTTACGGCTTAAAGGGCGGGACTTCTAAAGTCCCGCCTTTTTTTTGCCCCGGGCAGCGCAGCCCCGGCAGGGCCGCAGCGCCCGCCTCTCCTGAAGAATTGCATCAGGCGAGCAACTACCGCTATAATACACAAGTCTGTGGCTTGTTTTTAATTGCCGCTTTCTTCGCGGATCGGACGCAAAATTATCGTGAAACCCGGTAAGCTAACAAAATATCTCCTGGCCGTCCCGGCGCTGCTGCTCGGCGCCTGCGTTCTTTTCTCCGTTCCGGCTTCCGCGGGCAAGGCCGGGCTGACGGCGGCCGCCTTCCTTAAGTTCGATCCCGATCCACGCGCCACCGGCATGGGAGAGGCCTGCACCGCCGCTACCCAGGACGCCTATTCGACCTGGTGGAACCCCGCGGGCCTGGCCGGCCTGGAGGTTCCGCAGCTCTCGGCCACGCAGAACACCTCCTTCGCCGGCGTTACCAACCAGTTCGCCGCGGTCGCCTACCCCCTGAACTACGGCTCGACGCTGGGCCTGAGCGTGGTCCGCCAGAGCATGGAAACTTTCCAGGGATACGACGCCAGCGGGGACGTGACCCGCGAGCTGCAGGCCTCCGACTCCGCCATCGCCGCTTCTTACGCGCGGACGCTGCTCAAGGACGAGATAGAGCGCCCTTTCTTCAACGCGGGCCTGACCGTAAAAAGCATTTCCGAAACGCTGGACAAAGCCTCCACCAACGCTTTGGCCGTAGACCTGGGCGCCATATATTTCATCCGCCCCTCCAAGTACTGGATGCGCAACGTCCCGGCGCAGGAAGTGCGCGTCGCCCTGGCGGTCAGGAACCTGGGCTCCGCCATAAAGTTCGACAAATTGGCTTTCGCCCTGCCGCAGTCGACCACGCTGGGCCTCGCCTGGATCACCCATCCCTCCGGGGCGCATACCCTGACGCTGACCGCGGATATGACCAGCTCCAATTACGCCGATCTCACCTTCAATGCCGGCGCTGAATACTGCATGTTCCAGCTGTTCTGCCCCCGCGGCGGTTTCGTTTCCGGCCAGACCTCGGGCTCGGGCCTGCGCATGGGCGTAGGCTTCCATCTTTCTTTCGTCGACCTGGATTATTCCGCGTCCCCCTTCGGCGAGCTGGGCCGGATGCAGAAACTCGGCGCTACCGTCCGCTTCGGCGCCCCCGCCGCCAGGCAGCCGCTGACCGGCGCTACCGCCCGCGTGGCCAAGGCCAAGCTTATGGCCCCCAAGGCGAAGATAGAAGCCCTGAAAGTTTACGCCAACGACTATATAGAGCTGGCCCGCAAGAACATGGACGCCAGGGAATACACCATCGCGGTGGACAACTTCGGCAAGGCCTTCAACCTGGAGCCCGGCCTTAAAAAAGGCCTCTGGGGAGAGAAGGCGGAAAGGCTTAATACTCTTGCCGTCAGGCTGAAGCTGAAAGATACCCCAGTACGGGAAAAGACCCTGCAGAAGACCGATGAGCAGTCCACCACCGCCCACGAAGCCGTGGCGGCCTACGTGGAAGGCCATGAGCTGAAGGCCTTCCTGCTGGCGCACGCCGCGCTGGGCGCCAACCCGCGAGGAGACGCGCTGTTCGAGGAGCTGCTCTATAACCTGGCCGACCTCACCCATGACAGCGTGCGCCGCGACGAAATAATCCCCAAGGTAGCGCTGGTCAAGGAAAAGCTGAAGAAAGCCGCCAAGAGTTTCTACATACAGCAGTTCGACCTGGCGGCCGCGGAATGCGAGGAAGTGGTGCTGATAGACGAGACCAACCTGATGGGCTGGACGCGGCTTGGCTCCGCCTATTACATGATGGGCGACAAAGCCAAGGCCCGCAAGGCTTATGAAAAGGTAATGGAATTGAACCCGGGGGATACGATGACCCGCCAGTTCATGGACGCGCAGGGCTGGAAATAATAGATCTTGCGGTCAAGGCGGGGTTTGAAACTTCCGGGCATGGATTCGAACCATGAATAACTGCGTCAAAGGCAGTTGTGTTACCATTACACCACCCGGAAACAAAAAGAACTGCCGGACCGCGGCGCCCCCCCGGCCCCGGTCACGCTGCTGCAGCCCCCCGTATACTGCGGCCTAAAAACCTTCGGTTTGCGTAGGAACGGCCGCAGTGCCGGCCTTGGCTACCGCCACCTCGTATTCCTTGAGGATAAGCTGCTCCAGCTTGCTCCTGAACTCATTGTGGATAGGATGAGCGATATCCTTGTAAGTGCCGTCCTTTATCTTGCGCGACGGCATGCAGACGATAAGGCCGGTATTGCCGTCCACGACCTTCATGTTGTGCACTACGAAAGCGTTATCGAACGTTACCGTCGCGAACGCTTTAAGCCTGGCTTCATTGCGCAGATGTATCCTTACTTCGGTGATTTCCATGTTGTCCCCCACTCCGATGATTAGGCTCCCCCCCGGGGAGCTTTCTGCGGTGCTTCCGTTTTATTTTAGCAAAATTTAGTAAAAAAAACCGTGTAATTTCGGTTATTTTCAAGAGCCTCCGCTATCCGGCGGGCCCGTCCCGGCTTCCAGGCCAGGGCGAAAACGGCGGCGCCCGACCCCGACATCAGTACCGCGTCGGCCCCGGCCTTTTCAAGGCGGGCTTTCGCCAGCCGCACTTCTTTGTGCAAAGGCAGAACGGTTTCCTCGAGGCGGTTAAAAAGCCCGGCCGAGCCGGCCGCCGTGAAGCGTCCGAGCTCCAGGGCGCTGATCATTTCGCGGAAAGCCGCCAGGCGGCGCTTTATAGCCGGCCGCGGGGCCAGCCTCAGGCGGCCGAACGCTTCCCTGGTGAACACGGGCCGGCCCGGATAAACTATCACCACCGCCGGCATTTTGCCGCGCACGGCCAGCGCCTTAAGCTTTTCGCCGCGCCCGGTAGCCGCGGCGGCCCGGCTTTCGAGCATAAAAAAAGGCACGTCCGAGCCCAGCCCCGCGGCCAGCCGGTGCAGTTTAGCCGCGTTGGCTTTGACGGGGACCCGGTACAGGCGGCAAAGCCCCAGCAGGGTCGAGGCCGCGTCCGAGGACCCGCCGCCCAGCCCGGCCCCTACCGGCAGGACCTTGCGCAGCGTGATCTCTACGGCAGGCGGCAGCCGGAAAGCCTTGAAAAAACTTTCGGCCGCCTTATAGACCAGGTTGTCGGAGATCTTTCCCAGCCCCGGGCCGCCTTCCACCTTCAGCCCTATCCCCGGGGTCCTGCTGCGGCGCAATAAAAGTTCGTCCCCCGCCGCCACCCGCGCGAACACGGTAGCCAGCTCATGATACCCGTCCGCCCGTTTACCGGTGACTTCCAGGAACAGGTTCACTTTCGCGTGCGCTTTTATCTTGATCATATTTGCACGGCGCAGCGCCCGTCAATCGGGGATCTTAAGCTCGTTGACCGCGCCGAAATTCATCTGCTCGCTGTCCAGCGTTACCTTCAGCGAAACGAAAGGCATCTTGAATTCCAGCGTCTGCGGGAACAGGTAAAGATTTTTAAGGAAATAATCCCCCGGCAGGAAATCCAGTTTCTTTTCTTTAAGCGGGGTTATCTTTACCGGCCAGGCCCTGTCGTCGTCCAGGCAGACCTCGCGCAGCGGCCCCGTTGCGCATTCTTTTTCCGCGCCCGAGTATTCCCCCAGGTATTCCCCGGCGAACCAAGCCCTTAATTCCTCCGCCACCAGCCCCGCCCAGTAGTCGAAAGCCTGCGGGTCCACGCCCGTCAGCGACATCGGGTCCACGGCCACCCTGTCGCCGCTCAGCCTGGCGTTCCACAGCGGGGTCATCAGCGGGCCCATCACGGCCAGGCTGAAATTATCGGGCGGGGAGAAATGCAGCATGGCGTCGAACTTGACCGTCTTGCCGCGGAGCTTCGCCTGCACTTTGGCGAACGAGGAGAACTCAAGCCCCGCCGGGCTGAAGCTTCTGAGGTAGGCTTTTTGCAGTTCCGCGGCCTCGGGCGCGGGTATTTTTTTAAGGACCGCCTTCAGCTTCGCGGCCGGCCCGGCGCGCAGGGCCGGTTTTTGCAGCAGCCAGGAGGTTTTAAAGGCCGTCCAGGCGTTCTTGTTCTCGCCCGCGGCCTCGTAAATATCCCCGGCATGCTCCCAGACCACGGCGTCGTCCCTTACGGCCTTCAGCGCCCTGGCTATCTCGGAGCGCGCCTGCGCCGCCAGCCCGCGCTTATGGTACACCCAGGCGAGCGAATCCCGGTAAGCCCCGTTGCCGGGGTCCAGCGCCACCGCCGAGGAAATCAAGACCTGCGCTTCCTCGAGCTTAAGGCCGCGGTCGGCCAGCGAATAGCCCAGGTAGTTGAGCACGTTCGCGTTATTGGGATTTACTCCCAGCAGGTACCTGAAATGCTCCTCCGCCTCGGCGATATTCCCCTCCCGCTCGCAGAGCACGGCGTACTGCATCCTGGCCTCGTGATAGCCGGGCGCTTTTTTGATCACGTTCTTAAGCAGTTCCAGCGCCTTGGCCGTCTTGCCCGTATCGTCGTAGCCCAGCGCCATGAAATAGGAGATCTCGTTGTTGTCGGGCCATTTTTTAGAAGCCGCGCCCAGCATCTCCACGGCCTTCAGGTAGCGCCCGCTCTGCGTGTAATAATAGCCCAGCCGCAGCACCGCGCCGGCGTCCTCCTTGAGCGCGCGGGAACCTTCCATGTAAGCGGCCGCGCCGGCGAAGTCGCCGCGCTCCTCGCTGATCACCGAAAGCCAGAAGCAGGCCACGGGGTCGGTCTTGTCCAGGTTCCAGGCCGCCAGGAAATATTTCTCGGCCTCCGCCAGGTTGGACACCGCCGGAGAGGCGCAGAGCTCCCCCACGTGGTCCAGCAGCTCAATGTTGCGGCCTTCCAGCTCCAGCAGCTCCCGGTATTCCCCCAGGGCCGCCGCGGTAGCGTTCTTCTGCTCGTATAAATTAGCCAGCAGATAGCGGGGCTGCAGGTAAAAAGAATCCGCCTCCTTGGACAGGATAAGGTTCTTTTCCGTTTCGGCGGCCGCGCCCTTGGCGTTATAAAGCACCGCTATCTGGTAATAGACGTCGGGCGAATCCTCGGGGCGGAGCGCCAGGTATTTCTGCAGGTAGGCTATGGCCTTGTCCGGCTCTTTGGAGCTGGAAATGCTGGCCAGCTGGTAAAGCGCTTCGTGGTTGGAGGGGTCGAGCCCGGCCGCTTTCTCATAGGCGCCGCGGGCCGCCTCTATGGCGCCGCCGGCCCATTTAACGTTCCCGTAAAGCACCCAGTTCTCGGCCGAAGAGGAGTCGGTCTTAACGATGAACTCCGCCCAGCGCGCGGCGTCTTCGAGCTTGCCCACGTGCAGGGCCAGGTTCAGCGCCTGCTTGTGCACCGTCACTTCGCCCGGCGCCAGCGCCAGCGTCCGCCGGTACTCCTGCATGGCCAGGTCGTAGTTGCCGCGGCGCTCCTGCACCATGCCGTTCATAAAATGAAGATAGGCCGCCCTGTCGTCCATGCCGGCCGAACACAGTACAGGGCCTGACAACAGCAGCAGCAGGAATATTTTTTTTAGCATAAATTACCTTATATCCGCGCGGAAAAGCGCCTACAGGGTCTTGCGCATCAGCAGGGCGGCCTCAGTGTTATTATAGAACTTTGGCCTTTTGCCCACCACTTCGAAACCGTGCGCGCGGTAGAAAGCTATGGCCGGAGCGTTAAGCTCGCTGACCTCCAGGTCTATCTCGGCGCAGGCGCTCTTGCGGGCATACTCCAGCAGTTTGGCGAACAGCCCCGCCGCTATCCCGCGCCGCAGCATGGCGCCGCTGACCGCCAGGGAATTAAGCTGCACCTGCGGCCTGAGTATCCAGAAATTAATGAACCCGGCCACCGCGCCGCCGGCTTCTGCGGCCAGCGTAACGGAATTGCGGTTATTCTCCTCCGCCAGGAAACCGGCCGCTCCCCAGGCCGGGAAGCCGGCGTGCTCCGCCTCTATGGCGGCGAAGGCGGCGTAATCTTCTTTCCTGGCGCGGCGTATCAGCATAGCTAAGGGTCAGAGGTTCAGCAGTTCATATTTCGCCGGCTTGAGATAAAGCGGCTTGAGCGACCGGCTGCCGTACGCCATGGCGGCTTTTATTATATAGGGAGGCAGCACCCTGGAGATACCGGCCCGCGCGCGGGCGGCCTGCGGCGGCAGCAGGGCATAGATGCCGGGGCCTTCCTCTTCGTCGGCCACGGCATAGAACGGCCCGGGCTGCCCGGCCCGGAGTTCGCGCATCTCCGGCGCGGCCAGCCAGACCGGGGCCGACTCCGGGCGCGGCAGCTTCAGGCCGGGGCCGCATCTGAAGAACTGGCAGAAATATTCTTCCCTGAAAGCGTGCAGCAGCACCGCCAGGCGCAGGGGCCGCCGGCCGGCGCAGCCGGTCAGGAAATCCTTGTCTTCAAAGGCCTGCAGCGCTAGTATTTCGAACATGGTGGCGGTATGAACTTTGATCCCGGCCAACGCCTGCAGCGTGCCGGCCAGCGTAAGCGCTATGCGTATGCCGGTGAACCGCCCGGGCCCCCTGGCCGCGCAGACCGCGTCCAGGGCGCGGAAATCCCCGCCGGCCCTGGCCAGTTCCCGGCGCACCAGGGCGAACATCACGCGCTCCTGGTTGAAGATCTTCCTTTGCATGGCGCTGATACGGCCGCCGGCCGCCACGGCTATTTTCAGCCGCGAGCCGGAAGTGCAAAGCCCCAGCGTCAGTTTTTTTCCCATTCCTCTTTTACCTTTAAAAAGGCCGCCAGCGCGCTCTTGTCCGGGCAGCGGCCCTTTATCACCCGCCGGTCCCCGCCGGCCAGGCTGAATTCCAGCAGCAGCCGCGGAAAGCCGGCCGTGAGCCCGGCCGCCGCGCCCGCCCATTCCACCACGGTCACTCCGTCGGCGCGGCCCAGGTAATCCTCCAGCCCGATGTTCTCCAGGTCGGCCTCGGCGGCCCGGAAAAGGTCGAAATGGTACAGCTTCAGGCGGCCGCCGTAGGAGCGCATCAGGTTGAAACTGGCGCTCACGGGCAGGCTGCGCGCGCCCAAAGCCCGCGCAAGCTCCCTGGTAAAGAACGTTTTTCCCGAGCCGATGGGCCCCTCCAGCAGCAGCGTCTCGCCGCCGGTCAGCGCGCGGGCGAACAGCCCGGCCAGGCGGGCGGTGTCACCGGGCCCGGAACTTTTAAAAATGCTCGAAGCTTCCGACTTTGCCATTGAAGTTCTCTATCTCCGTGCCGGCGCCTTTTTCCAGCCGGCCTACCACCAGCGCGCCGGGCAGCAGCCTTTTGATCTTGGCGAGCAGCGCCGGGTTCGCCGTGAACACCAGGCCGAAATCCTCGCCGCCACTGATGGCGTACGAGCGCCAGTCCGTTCGTTCCTTGGCGCACCAGGCGCGCAGCGCCGGCGAGCAGGCCGCCTCGCCGGGGCTGATGATAACGCGGCAGCGCGAAAGCTTTGAAATTATCACGGCGCTGCGCAGCAGGCCGTCAGAGTTGTCCAGCATGGCGGTGGCCAGTTTTTTTTCGCCTATCAGCCGGCCTTCGGCGAGCATGGGCCGGGGCTGCCAGAAAGAACTCACCAGCCCGGAGAATTTCTTAAGTTCGGCGGCGCTGTTCCTTTTAAGTATTTCCAGGCCGGCCGCGGCCTCCCCCAGCGGGCCGATATTGAGCAGCAGGTCGCCGGGCCGCGCCCCATAGCGGGTCACCAGCGCGCCGCGCCGGGCTTCGCCCCATACGGTCATATAAAAATGGTCTTCGCGCGCTCCGGCCAGGTTGCCCCCCGCCACGGAAATGCCGAAGCGCAGCGCCTCGGCTTTAAGCTCGCTGATGAACCGCCGCAGGAAATCCGCCGTGGTGGTCCTGCGCAGCCCCGCGCCTACCACGCAGGAAACAGGCCGCACCGCGCCCATGGCGGCCAGGTCGCTCAGATTAATGCGCATCAGCTTGCGCGCCAGCTTCTCCGGCCCGGCGAAACGCGCCAGGTAATGGGTGCCCTCTACTATTTCGTCGGTGGTTATCACCAGGTCATGGCCGGGCACGTGGCTGAGCACGGCGCAGTCGTCGCCCGGCCCCAGCAGCAGCCGGCGGTCGGCCGGGAAGCGGAAAGTTTTCTCTATATGCTCCAGCACGCCGGCTTCGCCGGACATTCTTTTTTTCATCGCCCGCTCCCCAGCCGCCGCAGGGCGGCGGGCAGCGCGTCTATAAGCTCCGAGGCCAGCACGCCCCGCTCGGTGAATTTTTTCGCGGCCAGGTCGCCGGCCAGGCCGTGCAGGTAGACCGCCAGCGCGGCGGTTTCGAAAGCGGTCTTAAGCGTGAAGCCGCGGGCGAGCCCCGCCTGAACGTACAGGCCGGCGCACAGCCCGGCCAGCACGTCCCCGGAGCCGCCCTTGGCCAGCGCGGGCCCGCCGGTGGTGTTCCGCAGGGCCGAGGCCCCGTCCGAAATAAGAGTGCCGACCCCTTTGAGCACGGCCACGCCGCCGCACAGAGCGGCCAGCGCCGCCGCGGCTGCGGGCCGGTCCGATACCGCGGCTCCCAGCAGCCGGCGCGCCTCGCCCGGGTGCGGGGTTATGATCCGCGGCGCGGCGGCCTCGGGAAAACGGCCGGCGGCGGCCACGGCGTTCAAAGCGTCGGCGTCTATCACGGCCGGCAGCCGCAGCGCCTTAAGGAATTTAACGACAAAAGCGGGAACCTGGCCGGCCATGGACAGCCCGGGCCCTATCAGCACGAGGTCGGCTTTTTTGGCTTTAGCCAAAGCCGCTACCTGGCCCGCGGCTTTCAGCGCGAAACCGCCGTTCTTCGAAGCGGCCCCGAAGGTCATGGCCTCCGGCAGCGCCAGCGCCACCAGGCGCCTTTCCGTATCCGGGCAGGCCACCGTAACCAGCCCGGCCCCGGCCTTCAGCGCGGCCCGGGCGGCCAGCACCGCCGCGCCCGTCATGCCGCGCGAACCGGCCACCACCAGCACGTGGCCGTAATCGCCTTTATGAGAATCGCGGGAGCGGGCCTTCAGCAGGGGCCTCAGACCGGCCGCGGATATTTTACGGGTTTTCATCGGCTGTTCTTGAACGCCACCACGGCGGCCACAGCGTGCCGGGCGGTGTGCGAGATGGACACCAGCAGCGAAACGGCGGGGAATTTTTTCACCGTCACCACCGGCCGGCCGCTCAGGGTATTCTCCACCTCTATATCTTTCAGCGCCAGGTCCCTGGCGTCCAGCGCTTTTATCACCGCTTCCTTCACCGCGAAGCGCGCGGCCAGCCGCTCGTATTTATTTTTGCTTTTCAGCGAATAGGCCAGTTCGCCGGGCGTGAAGAACCTCTTCAAAAAAGAAGGGTTGCGTTCGGCCAGGCGGCGCAGCCTGGAGACCTCTATAAGGTCCACGCCGAGCCCGAACAGGCCGGGCATGATATTTTTATTCTTAGCGGGCATCAGCGCACCGTTACGCTCTTGGCCAGGTTGCGCGGCTTGTCTATGTCGCATTTCTTGGCCAGCGCCACGTAATAAGCGAACAGCTGCAGCGGTATCACCGTAAGCAGCGGAGAGAAAAGCTCGCCGGTGCGCGGCAGCACGATATAGCGCGAGGCCTTCACGGTCTTCTTCGAATCCTCGTCCACGATAGCCACTACGTCGGCGCCGCGCGCCTTGGCTTCCTCCACGTTGCCGGCCATCAGGTCCAGCGACGACGAGGACGGGGCCACCGCCAGCAGCGGCATGCCTTTGTAGATTATGGCTATGGGGCCGTGCTTCATCTCGCCGGCGGCGTAGCCTTCGGCGTGGACGTACGAAATTTCCTTTATCTTCAGCGCGCCTTCCAGCGCGATGGGGAAATTAAGGCGGCGCGAGATGAACAGGAAATGTTCGCTGGAGGCGAAGGCGGCCGCTATTTTCTCTATCTCGGCCTCGCGCGCCAGTATTTCCTCTATATGCCGCGGGATGCGCAGCAGTTCCTCGGCGTAGGCGCGCGCGTCGGTCTTGTCCAGCAGGCCCTTGGCCGCCGCGAAATGCCCGGCCACCAGGTAGATGGCGGCCAGCTGGCCCAGGAAAGCTTTGGTGGAGGCCACGCCTATCTCGGGCCCGCAATGGGTGTGCAGCACATAGTCGGCCTCGCGGGTGAGCGTGGAGCCGACGGTGTTGGTTATGGCCAGCACTTTGGCCCCGCCGGCCCTGGCTTCCCGCACCGCGAAAATAGTATCGGCCGTTTCGCCCGACTGGGAGATGGCCACCACCAGCGTATTTTTATCCAGCAGTTTCGCCCGGTCGGTGAACTCGGAGGCGAAATCCGCCTCGGCGTTGATGCCGAAATGCTCGAACAGGCCGCGCCCTACCATACCCGCGTGGTAAGCCGTGCCGCAGGCTATGAACTGTACGGTCTCCACCGCGCGCATGAACTCCACGGGCATCAGCAGCTCGCGCCCGAGCACTTCGCCGTCCAGCGGCAGCAGCCGGCCGCGCAGCGTGTTCTCCACGGCCTCCGCCTGCTCGTGTATCTCCTTGAGCATGAAGTGGCGGTAGCCGCCTTTCTCGGCCATGGTGGAATCCCACTGTATGGTTACCGGCTCGTGCGAGGTTTTCTTGCCCTGGAAGGTATAGAAATCCATGGAATCTTTGCGCACCGCGGCCATTTCCCCGTCGTTGACGAAGATGACGCGCTTGGTGTGCTTGAGGAAGGCGGAAACGTCGGAGGCTATGAAATGCTCGCCTTTGCCCAGCCCTATCACCAGCGGGCTGTACATGCGGGCGGCCATGATCATGCCCGGGCAGCGCGCCCAGACCACGGCCAGGGCGAAAGAGCCTTTAAGCTCGCCCACCGCGTGGCGGAACGCTTCGAAGAACACCGGCTCCAGCATGTCGGAGCGCACGGCCTTCTCCTGCACGTGCAGGTGCTTGAGCTTTTCCTCTATCAGGTGGGCTATCACTTCGGTATCGGTCTCGGATTTGAATTTATGGCCCTGGGCCAGCAGTTTTTCCTTGAGCGCCAGGTAGTTCTCTATTATGCCGTTATGCACCACCACCACCTGCTCGGAACAATCCGTATGCGGGTGGGCGTTGTCTTCGGAGGGCGCCCCGTGCGTGGCCCAGCGTGTATGGCCTACGCCGGTCCTGCCGCCCTTGGGCGGGCCCTTGGCCACCAGCGTCTCCAGGGCGGCCACCCGGCCGCTTACCCGGCGCAGGTAAAGCGCGTTCTTGGAATCCACCACCGCTATGCCGCAGGAATCGTAGCCGCGGTATTCCAGGCGCTTAAGCCCGTCGACAAGGATGTCGGCCGCGTTCTGTTCCCCGATGTATCCGGTTATTCCGCACATAGAAAATTCCTTGTGACCCCTGACTGGCTAATATGCGGGCAGGCTGGGAAGCCAGTGCGTAAGAACGCAAAAAGCCCGCCAGCCTGCCGGCACAACGGCGCTGTTACTGTATAAGCCTCTTCATTTCCGACACGGCGTTCTTCAGGCCCACGAACATGGCCCGCGAGATTATCGAGAAGCCGATGTTCAGGCAGTCCATGCCCTCTATGCGCGCCACGGGCGCCACGTTGTAGTAATCCAGGCCGTGCCCGGAATGGAGCTGCATCTTCAGCTCTTTCACCAGGAAGCTGGCCAGCTGCAGCTTCTCCAGTTCCTTGGCCTGCAGTTTATTGCCCCAGGCTTCGGAATATTTGCTTGTGCACAGCTCTATGCCGTCCGCGCCCATGTTGTGCGCGGCCCGGATGGCCTGCGGCTCGGGGTCGCAGAAAATATCCACTTCTATGCCGGCGGCGGAAAGGTTCTTAATGGTCTTCTCCAGCTCCTTGCTGCGGCCGTCCAGCTTCAGGCCGCCCTGCGTGGTGACTTCCTTCGGGCTTTCCGGCACCAGGCAGACGGAATCGGGGCGGATGCGCAGCGCTATCTTCTCCATCTCGGGGATGGCGGCTATCTCGAGGTGCAGGTTGCCTTTAACGTCCTGGCGCACCCGTTCGAGGTCGGCGTCCTGCACGTGCCGGCGGTCCTGGCGCAGGTGCATCACCACCATGTCGCCGCCCGAGCTGTAAACCACGCGCGCGGCTTCCACCGTGTCGGGGTTCTTTTCCATGCGCGCCTGGCGCAGCGTGGCGATGTGATCTATGTTTACACCGAGTTTAACGTGCCTCATTGAAAACCTCCGTACCGCGATATTAAAGCGTGAGAACTATTTGCCCGTTACCAACGCCCCTGAATGCTTCTTATAATGCTCCAGCAGGTCGTCGGCTATGGCCTTTATTTCGGGGGCCGACTCGCCCTCCACCAGCAGGCGCAGCAGGGGCTCCGTACCCGAATAGCGCACGAAGATGCGCCCGTTGCCCTCCAGCGTTTTTTCGAACCGCGAAACTTTTTCCGAGAAGCCGGGCACTTCGGCCAGCGGCGGCTTGTGCGCCACTTTCAGCGAACCCAGCACCTGGGGATAACGGTTCCAGTGCTTGCGGAACCAGCTGAAAGGCTGTTTCATGGCCATTACGGCCGCCAGCGTCTGCAGCGCGGTAAGGATGCCGTCGCCGGTGGGCGCGAACTCGCTGAAAATAATATGCCCGCTGGACTCGCCGCCCAGCTTCAGGTCCTCTTTCTGCATGGCCTCGGTGACGTTCTTGTCGCCCACCGGCACCTGCGTTACGCTGATCCCCTGGCCTTCCAGGTACCTGAGCAGCCCGTAGTTGGACATGAAAGTGAGGGAGACGCCGTTATTCGTAAGCCGGCCGTGTTTCTTAAGGTAAGGCGCGGTAATGGAAATTATGTCGTCCCCGTCCAGCGCCTCGCCTTTCTCGTCGGCGAACATGCAGCGGTCGGCGTCGCCGTCCAGGCTGATGCCGCAGAAAGCGCCCCAGGCCCTGGCCTCGGCCGCCATTTTAGAGGTGTGCAGCGCGCCGCATTCCACGTTGATGTTCTTGCCGTCGGGTTTGTCGCCTATCACCTTGACGGTGGCGCCCAGGTCGCGGAAGATGCGCGGGGCTATCTTGTAAGCGGCGCCGTTGGCGCAGTCCAGCAGCAGCTTCACGCCTTTAAGCGTGAAGCCGTGCGGCAGGGTGCTCTTGAGGAACCTTTCGTAATCGACGGAAAAATCTTTCTTTACCAGGTGCGGGAAAGCCGGGCGGAAAGCCGGCGGCTTCTTGCCCAGCAGCAGCTTCTCTATCTTACCCTCGATGGCCTCGCTGAGCTTCAGGCCGTCGCTGGAAAAGAACTTTATGCCGTTGAACTCGGGCGGGTTATGGCTGGCGGAGATCACTATGCCGAAATCGGCCTGTTCGCGCTTCACCAGGTAGGCTACGGCAGGGGTGGGCACTATGCCCAGGTTTACCACCTTCAGCTTGCTGGCGCAAAGGCCTTCCACCAGGTATTTCTTTATCAGCTTGCCGGAAGCGCGGGAATCCATGCCCAGCAGCACCACGGTCTGGTCGTGCACGCCGGTCTTGCACTTAGGCAGGACCAGAGAGGCCGCGTAGCCTATGCTGCGGATAAAATCAGGGGTGAAAGGATATTCCCAGGGTACGCCGCGGATACCGTCAGTGCCGAAAAGTTTGCCCATTTTTATCCCCGCTCTTCAAAGATGCTCTTATAATTTTATATTATATCATTACTGGACCGGACACAGCAGGCGTCCGGCGCACGATAAAGGGAAGGGTGGCCGAGTGGTTTAAGGCGCCGGTCTTGAAAACCGGTGTACGGTTAATCCGTACCGTGGGTTCGAATCCCTCCCCTTCCGCCAAATTTGCGATAATATACCAGGCAAGGCAGTTTTAGCTGGAGAGGTGTGTGAGCGGTTGAAACAGCAGGTCTCGAAAACCTGTAAGGGTCAAACCTTCGAGGGTTCGAATCCCTCCCTCTCCGTAGATTTAAAACCAAAAACCCGCACTTGCGGGTTTTTTGTTAGGGGACGCTGATGACTTTATGACTTATTACTGACAACCTATGCTGTATTGTGGATAAATAGTCATAAAGTCATCAGCGTCCCCCGCCACGGCATTCGCGCCGGACATCTTCGGGGATGAATTTCAGGGCCAGCCAGATCAGGAACGGCACTATCACCAGGTCGTCCAGCTGGCCTAATACGGGGATAAAGTCGGGGATTATGTCTATCGGGCTGGCCAGGTATATTACCGCCAGCCCTATCAGCCATTTTGAAACGCGGGGCGTGCGCTGGTGGGCGGCCAGCGCCTTGTAGTACAGGACCTCGGTCCTTACCCGGGCAAGAGCTTTTTTTAACATAGAGCCTTAAAACGCCAGGCTGAACAGCAGGCCGGCCGCGAACGCGAACAGCAGCCACCAGGCGGCGTAAACCAGCAGGCCGCGGCGGCCTATCAGCTTCCGGGACATTACCAGGGTGGGAATGCAGGTGCCCACCGAGCCCAGCAGGAAAGCGAACGCCGGGCCGGGGCCGAGGCCCAGTTTCAAAAGCGAAAGCGTAAGCGGTATCTCCTCCCCCTCGCAGACGTACAGCGGCACGCCCAGCAGCACGGCGGCGACATAGGCCAGCGGCCCGGAAGCGCCGATATGGCGCATAATAAAACCAGGCGGCAGCAGCACGGCGAGCAGGCTCGCTATGGCCATGCCGATCACGAAATATTTGCCGAGGTCTTTTATTATATCCAGGAACACCGGCCAGAATTTTTCAGGGCCTTCCTCTTCTTCGCCGCCGGAGCAGCCGCAGTCCGAACAGCACTTATTGACCGGCTCCTGCGCCGGGATATCGAGGAAGCCGGGGCGGCTGCGTTCCAGCCAGAGGAAAATTCCGCCTATCAGCATAGCCCCGCAGAAAGCGGCCAGCGCGCGGGCGGCTGCGAACTTCCAGCCCAGTACGGCGAAGGTCAGCACCAGCGTTTGCGGGCTTACCAGCGGCGAGGCCAGCAGGAAGCTGGTAACCGTGCCCAGGTCCGCGCCCTTGCGGCGCAGGCCGTCGGCCATAGGCATGGTGGCGCAGGAGCAGCCCGGCAGCACCATGCCCAGCACCGAAGCCTTGGCCATGGACAGCCAGCCGCCGCGCAAATGTTTAAGGGCGAACTCCGGCTTTAAAAAAACGTCCAGCGCCGCTCCGATAGCCGCCCCGCCCAGGAAGTAGGGAAGGACCAGCCAGGTAAGCGCCAGGAATTCTTTTGCAAAGGAATAGAGATAGTTCATTGACCCTTAACCTGCGCGCTCCGGCCCTACTTGACTATTCCTATCGTTGCCAGCCGGTCGTTTATTTTTTCCCGGTGGCCGCGGGTTTCCGCAATTATGCCGGCAATTATCGTGTTGTAATTCTGGTCCTTTGTAGAAAGGAACTGGTCGTAGCGGCCCTCGAGTATGGACTGTTCCACGTCGCGGGCCACGGCCAGCGCCTGTTTAAGGGTGTAGTCCATACAGCGCACCTTGGCGGCGTAATTTTTCAACCCCGAGATGAACAGGTCCACCCCCGTGATATTGAGCGGCTTAGGCAGCAAAAAATCCGCCGGCGCGGCGGCTACCAGTTCTTTCATCCGTAAAGCGGCGGCGGCATGCCCCAGTTCCTGCTCCGTCAGCGTTTTCCACAGTTCTTCGCCGGGCCAGACCTCCTGGCAGGCGGTGTACAGGTCGGCCACGGCGCTTTCCGCCCCGGAGAGCAGCGTAAAGAACTCGAGCACCTTTGGAAGCTTATCTTTGTCCATGCTCATCCCTCCCGGGAAAGTCACACGTATTTGACCGCCATGCGGACGTCGTCGGTCCAGATGGCGGCCACGCCCAGCGCTGAGAGCAGGCGGATGTCGCGCGGGTGGTTGGCTACCCCGGACGACACTTTTATGCCTACCGCGGCGGCGGCCTGCAGCTGCCACTTAAGGTCGAAAGCTTTAGCCCCGGCATAGAACAGTTCGCGGGTCAAAGGCCAGTCCATCCAGCCGGTACAGACCTTCTCAACGCCGGCGCGGCGGGCGGTGGTGAGGATATCGGAAGGGAAAAGCGGCATTACGGCCAGGCCTATATCCGGCACCGCCTGCCGGGCGGCCTTCAATAAAGCGCGGTCCGTTGAGAACGCCAGCAAAAAAGCCCGGCGCTGCACCCCGGCCCGCTTTATCTGCAGGGCCAGGTCGGCCGCGTCCGCCTCCGTTCTCAGCGCCAGTTCGAAATAGAACTCCTTGCCCGGCCGCAGTATCATCAGGTTAAGGATATCGTCCAGGTGGGCGATGGGCTCCGCGCCGAAAACGCGCAGCGGCTTAAGATGTCCCCAGGTAGTTTTGGCCACGGGCCAGGCATGGCCCGTTACGCGTTTTACCGTGCGGTCATGGCAGGCCACGAACTGCCCGTCGGCCGTGCGCCGGATGTCGCACTCGATGGCCGCCGCGCCGGCCGCGAACGCCGCTTTAAAAGCGGCCACCGTGTTCTCGGGGCCGTTGAGCAGCCCGCCCCGGTGAGCGTATATTGAAATATTCCCCATAGCCTGATTCTAGTATATCTTTTCCGGCTCCGGACAAAAAAGCGGCGCCCGCCCGGGCGCCGCTTTTTAGTTTTGCGTTAAGCCTTATTCCCCTTTATACGCCTTGGTAAGCCTTTCCGGGGAAACCACTTTGTAGCCGTTGGCGGCCAGCCAACCTACCAGCCGCTTGGCGGCGGTGCGGCTCTGGGCGTGGATGTCGTGCATCAGCACTATGCCTTTGCCGCGTTTCTGTATCATCGAGACGGTGTTGGCGAAAAGCGTATCCGGGTCCTTCGTGGACCAGTCCAGCGTGTCTATGGTCCAGCCCACCGGCACCAGGTTCAGTTCGGAATAGACCGCGTTGATCGCGTCCACGGAGATTATGCCGTAGGGCGGCCGGAAGAAGCCGGGCTTCGCCCCGGTGGCTTCCGCGATGGTCTTTGCGACGCCGCTGAGCTGCGAAACCGTTTTCTCGGTGGAATAATTGGTGAACGGCTTGTCGCTCTCGGTGGCGTGGCCGTAGCCGTGCACCGCCACGGAATGGCCGTCGGCGGCCTCGGCCTTGATGCGCGCCTTGCCGGCGTCGCCCAGGCTGCGGCCCAGCACGAAGAAGATCGAAGGCGCTTTGCCTTCTTTCATCGCGGCTGACACTTCCTCGGTCAGCGCCCCGGGGCCGTCGTCGAAGGTCAGTATGACCTCGCCTTTATTAAGGAAGCCGTCGTACTGCACCAGGAACGGGACGTTGTTCTTTACGAAGTTGATCTGGCAGTAGCCGGCTTTTATGGGTACGCCGCGGGAGTCGTTCTCCCTCCCGGCCGGGACGCTGTAAAAGCCGAAAACGTCGTTCAGCTCGGAACGGACCCTGAACGAAACCGTGCCCCTGTCCCATTTGCCCGCTGCGGGAAGCGTGTATTCCGCTCCGGTGGCCCGCCGTATGCGGGAAGCCATGCCCTCTATCCTGGCGCGCAGGTACTGGCCGGAGGCCGCGGCTTCCACGTATTCCGGGCTGCCCACCGGCGACACATAGGCCACGTTGGAAAAAACTTTCAGGGCCGAATAGAATTCGCCGTACTCGGCCTTGAGGGCCTCCGTATCGTCGGCCGCCGGGTTAGCGGCGGCCACCTCGACGGCCGCGGGGGCCATCGGCAGTTTCAGTTGGGCGGAAAGCGGAAGAAAGGGGATAAGGGAAACTATGGAGGCCAGCGCGAATGTTTTTTTGTTCATGATTCTCTCCTGTGGTTATATTATGCCCTACAACCGCACGGAGGATATAGAGGCTAAAGGTAACAAAAAAAACGTTATAGGGCCCAGCAGGAATAGGGCCGAAGGGGCAACGCGCGGGAAAGGTCCGGTGGGGTTAACGTCAGGCGCCGCTGGTGATGAAGTACCAGATCAGCAGGGCTATCACCAGGGACAGCACCTTCATCTGCCAGTTGCGGGAAAAAAGTTCGGGGATATTCATGGTCGTAGGCTGGGCTCTCAAACCTGCGGCGGCTGCTGCGGCGCTGACGCGGCTTCCGGGCGCATCGCTTTCCTGAGCAGGCTCTTTTCCGCTTTCGCGCGGTACAGCTGGTAGAGCATGGCTTCGAGGTCCTTCGGGTCCACGGCCTGCTGCAGCTTGCCGTTGCGCGTGACCGAGATCAGCCCGGTCTCTTCCGACACCGTCACGATTATGGCGTCGGAGATCTCGCTCAGGCCCAGGGCCGCGCGGTGGCGCATGCCGAGGATCTTCGAAAGCTCCTGCTGCTCGGTGAGCGGCAGTATGCAGCCGGCGGCCACCAGGCGGTTGTTGGCTATGACGGCCGCCCCGTCGTGCAGCAGCGTCTTGTTGTGGAAAACGGTGAGCAGCAGCTCCTTGGACACCTCGCCGTTGACGCGCACGCCGGTCTCCACTATCTCGCGCAGCCCCATGTCCTGCTCGAGCACTATCAGCATGCCCATTTTCTCGGCGGCGGCCGCGCGGATGGCCTCTATCATTTCGGCTATGAACACGTACTCCTGCGAGACCATGATGCGGCCCAGCGGGTTGGAGCCGATATTGGCCAGCGCGAAGCGTATCTCGGGCTGGAACACCACTATCAGCATGAAAATACCGGCCAGCCAGAACTGCTGCATCAGCCACACCGTGGCGGCCAGGTTGAAGTATTTCGCCAGCGACGTCACCACCGCCAGCACGAACACGCCCCAGATAACCTGCATGGCGCGCGTGCCTTTCAGCAGCAAAATAAGGCGGTAGACGATGTAATACACCGCCAGGATGTCCGCCAGGTTGGTCAGGTAGTAGCGCAAATACATTTAGCTCCGCCGCTCAGACCGCTTTCGCAGCCGCGATAATATCGCTTATCTCCACCGCGTCTATAACTTCGTTCTCGATAAGGCGCGCCGCTATGGCGTCCAGCGCTTTGCGGTTCTCGCTCAGCGCGGCCTTGGCCTTCACATAGCACTCGTTGACTATGCGTTTGATCTCTTCGTCCACTATCCTGGACGTTTCGTTGGAATAGCCGGCCGGCCGCGTCAGCTCGCGGCCCAGGAACACTTCCGAATCGTCCTTTTTAAGGCACATCGGCCCCACTTTTTCGCTCATGCCGAATTCCAGCACCATCTTCTGCGCGTAGCTGGAGACCTTCGAAAGGTCGTCGTGGGCGCCGGTGGTTATTTCGTTGAAGACCATCTCCTCGGCGGCGCGGCCGCCCAGCAGCACGCACAGGCGGTTGAGGATCTCGCTCTTGGAAGTGAGGTATTTATCCTCCACCGGCAGCTGCAGGGTATAGCCCAGCGCGGGCCCGCGCGGGATTATGGAAACCTTGTGCACGGGGTCGCAGCCCGGCAGTATTTTCGCCACCATGGTATGCCCGGCCTCGTGGTAGGCCACCACCTTCTTCTCATACTCGGAAATTATGCGGGAACGGCGCTGCGGCCCGGCCATCATTTTCTCGATAGCTTCCTCGAGGTCTTTCATGTCCACCGCCTTCTTCTCCCGCTTGGCGGCCAGGATGGCGGCCTCGTTGACGATATTGGCCAGGTCGGCGCCCACGAACCCGGGGGTATGGCGGGCGATGACGGACAGGTCGGCGGCGGGGTCCAACGTTATCTTTTTAGTGTGCACGGTCAGGATGTCTATCCTGCCTTTAATGTCGGGCACCGGCACGTTTATGCGCCGGTCGAAGCGGCCGGGCCGCAGCAGCGCGGTATCCAGCACGTCGGGCCGGTTGGTGGCGCCGATAAGGATTATGCCTTCCTTGGCCTCGAAGCCGTCCAGCTCCACCAGGATCTGGTTGAGCGTCTGTTCGCGCTCGTCGTGGCCGCCGCCTATGCCGGCGAAGCGCGAGCGCCCAACGGCGTCCAGCTCGTCCACGAAAACTATGGCCGGCGCGGATTTCTTCGCGCGCTCGAAGAGGTCGCGCACGCGGCTGGCGCCGACGCCCACGAACATCTCCACGAACTCGGAACCGGAGGAGGTGAAGAACGGCACGCCCGCCTCGCCCGCCACCGCGCGCGCCAGCAGCGTCTTGCCGGTGCCCGGAGGGCCGTACAGCAGCACGCCCTTGGGCAGCTCGCCGCCCAGCAGCTGGTATTTCTTGGGGTTCTTCAGATAGTCGACGATATCCTTCAGTTCTTCCTTGGTCTCGTCGCAGCCGGCCACGTCCGCGAAAGTGGTCTTGCTTTTTTTCAGGTCCTGCAGGCGGGCCTTGGATTTGCCGAAGGACATGGCCTGCTTGCCGCCCATCTGCGCCTGCTTCACGAACAGGAACCACCAGAGCAGCACGAAAAGCAGGATCCAGCCGATGTTCAGCACCAGGCCGGCTATCCAGCCGCGGTCGGCTTCCGCGGAGAAATCGCCCACGCCCGCGGCTTCCATGTCCTCTATCAGCTTGGGGTCCGTCATCGGGATGGTCTTGAAGATCACCTTTTTCTCGCCGTCCTTAAGCTCGCCCCGGATCAGGTCGGGGCGCACGGTGACCTTAGTGATCTTCTTGTCGCGCAGGTCCTGCTTGAATTCGGAATAGGGCAGCTGGCGTTCCCGCTCGGCCCCTTTCATGCTCTGGTAAACGGCCACGAACAGCAACAACGACAGGAACCAGAAAAGCAATTGTCGTAAATTCTTTTTAAGCGGCATGTCTTATTTCCTTTCTATGGCGGACTCTTTCATCACGCCGATGTAGGGCAGGTTGCGGTAGATACCGTTATAGTCCAGCCCGTAGCCCACCACGAACTTGTCCGGGATGGTGAAGCCGGAGTATTTCACCGGAACGGTCGTCTTGCGGCGGCTGGGCTTTTCCAGCAGCGAGCAGATCTCCACGGACCTGGGCCGGCGGGTCTTCAGGTTCTGCAGCATGTACTCCATCGTCAGGCCGGAGTCCACTATGTCCTCCACTATCAGCACGTCGCAGTCCTCTATGCTCTCCTTGAGGTCGAGCAGGATGCGCACCACCCCGGTGGAGTGCGCGCCGGAATACGAGGACAGCATCATGAAATCCATGCGGGTGTCCACGGTAATGCACTTGGCCAGGTCGGACATGAACAGCACGCAGCCCTTCAGCACGCCTACCAGCGTGACGGTCCTCCCGGCGTAATCAGCGGAGATCTGTTCGCCCAGCGCTTTTACGCGCGCTTCCAGCTCGGCGCGGGGGATCAGGATCTCGTCTATATCCTTATGCATAGAATATACATTCTAGGTTTTTTGGAGAGGAAAAAGAAGAGGCCGGGGCCCCTTGTCCCGGCCTTTTCCGGCCTGCGGGCGGGCGCTCGTCAATCCAGGTCCATCGGGTTGATGGGCCGGGAGGTGTCGCCTGAATCTTTTATGCGCTTCTTTTCGCTTTCGAATTTCTCCTCCAGCTCCTTCTTTTTGTCCTCCATGGACTTGCCGGCGTTGGAGAAATAGGCGTCCAGGCGGCTTTTATCCTCTTTCATCTTCTTCAGAGCTTCCTGCATGGGGTCAGTGCCTTCTTTCACCTGCGCCTTCGCCCAGTGGCGCAGCACCTTGCCGTTCTTCCTGTCCACCTCTATCTGCGCTTTGCAGCAGGGACAATCCACTATAAAAGTTCCTTCCGACATTTTTCCTCCCCTTCCCCGATCCCAGGTTATTTAATCCCCCACACCGGGTGCTGCTGCGGCAGCACTTTTACCCGGCTGAGCCTTGCGGCCGCCCAGCAGCAGGCTTTTTCCATGAACTCCCCGCGCGGAGGCTTTACGCCCCCGCGCCGCGCCGTGGCGGGCTGCAGAAAAAAAGGGATGTCAGGCCGGGCGCCGGCGGCCAGGGCAACGGCCTTTTTAACGTCGGCCAGGCTGCTCCGGGAGGTCAGCACCACTTTAACGAAAGTTTTTTCAGGCGCCGCCGCCAGGAACCGCGCGTGCTCCGCCCAGAAAGCTTTCCCGCGGGTGGAGGACGGCAGTTTTATGTCCGCGGCAATTACCGTTACCAGCCCTTTGAGCTTTTCCAGCTCCCGGTAAAGCGTGCCGTTGGTCTCAAGGTGCACCGCCAGGCCGGCTTTTTTAAAAAGCGGCGCCAGGGCCTTTATGAATTTCCAGTGCAGCAGGGGCTCGCCGCCGGTCAGCGAAACTGCCCGGGCCCGGCTTTCACGAACCTGTCTGAGAACTTCGGCGGAGGCTTCCTTCACGGACATTTCCGCGGCGGAGGCGCCTTTGGCGGCGGCCGGCTCGTCGCAATAGCCGCAGGCCAGGTTGCAGCCCGCGAAGCGCAGAAAGACCTGCTTCTGGCCGCAATAAAGACCCTCGCCCTGTATGGAGGTGAAAATTTCGGCTATAGGCGCGGTCAACGGTTTCATTTTACAGCCTTCAGCGCGGGGTCGGCCAGGCCGGCCGCGGCGAAGCCTTTGGCGCGCAGCTTGCAGGAATCGCAATGCCCGCAGGGCCTGGCGCCGCCGCTATAGCAGGACCAGGTAAGGCCCAGCGGGGCCTTCAGCTTGAGCGCCAGGCGGATGATGCCGGTCTTGCTGAGGCGGATAAGCGGCGTGAGGAATTTTATCCTGCCGCCGGTGGCGCCGATGCGCGTGCCGGCGTTGGCGGCCTTTTCCACTTCCCGGTAAAAAGCCGGCCGGCAGTCGGGGTAGCCCGAATAGTCCACGATGTTCGGCCCCAGCACGATAGCGCCGGCGCCGATGGAATCGGCCAGCGACACGCCTATGGACGAGAACACCAGGTTGCGGCCGGGCACGTAAGTGCTGGGGATGGCGCCGGAGCCTATTTCAGAAGACTCGATATCGGGAAGTTCTTGTTTCTGGTTCACCAGGGAACTTACCGCCAGCCAGGGGAAAGCCAGTTTTACTTCGTAAAGCTTGACCTTCAGCAGCCGGGCTATGGCGCGGGCCGACCCGTTCTCGCGGGAGTGGCGCTGGCCGTAATCGAACGAGATGGCCTGGCAGTCGTAGCCTTTGGCCAGCGCCCAGCACAGCGCCGTGGTGGAATCCAGCCCGCCGGAAAAAAGCACTACAGCTTTCTTTTTCATAATATAGCCGCGTTGTCCACCGTGCCTACCCCGTTGACCAGCTTCACGCGCGGGACAGCGCCGAAAATGCCCTTCTTAAGGGCTATTTCCATGTCGCGCCGCCCGGTGTCCGGGCGGGTGGTCATAAAATCCAGCACGCGGCCGCTGGCGTGTATCTCCTGCAGCGCGGCGGCATACGTATCCTCTCCAGCCAGCTCCCGTTCCAGCGCGCGGGCGCAGATGAAATCCTCCACGTGCCTGCGGTCGTAGAACAGGCAGGCCGGCACGATAAGCGTGGGCATGGGCCTGCTCCGGCAGTATTTGACCAGCGCGGGGAAGTTAGCGAAGCAGGCTATGAGTATTTCTTTCGCCATCGTCAGCGCCGTGACCGCGGGCGAACCCGAGTTGGTCACGGACAGCGCCGTCCGGGCGGGGTCGGAGCCGTGCAGCGCCGTATAGGGCGAATTATCGTACTGCTCCACGCCGGGCCCGAGGTTTATCTCGGAAAAAAGGTCGGAGTCCTTTTCTATCTTCCTCACCGCCACGGCGCGCGGGGGGCTGGCGTAAACGCGGATGTCGCCGCGGCCGCTTTCAAGCAGCGCGCAGATGGTATTGGAAAAACGGAACAGGTCTATGACCAGCGCGCGCCCGGTCCAGGCGCGGGCCTCGGCGGGCTCGTAGGCCACGCGTACGGCGGCGTCAGCGGGCGGAGGTAGAGGTGTTGGCGGCATATTTTATGGCGAGCCCGGTCACGAAATCTTCGGGGTCCTGGCGGACGTCCAGGCGGTCGTCCTGCACGCCGGTCTCTACCACGAGTATCAGCCCGTCGGCGCCCATTTTGGCGGCGGCTTTTAGGGCTTCGCGCTTATGCTTCTCTATTTCTTTGGAACCGGCCGGTACGCGGGGGCCGTGGATGATCCCTATCGCGCCCCATTGCCTGCGCGTCTGCTCGCGGGAGGAGAAGACCTGCACTTCGCGCGCGGGACGCGCGGGGAACCACGGGCCTACCTGGATGGTGTCCAGGCGGGACGGAGCGCAGGCGCACAGCGCCAGAAGAAAAGGCGCCGTCCGGGCCAGCGTTCTCAGGGCTGGTCTATGCCAAGGTCCCGGCATATTTTCCTGACGGTAAAATCAGCTATCTCGGTATGCCTGGTGACCGGGATCTCTTTGCCGGTGGCCGGATTCATGAAGACGGAATACTTGCCGCCTTCACGGGACAGTTCACAGCCTTTGCTTATAAGATGCCGAACAAGGTCCTTGCGTTTCATATTGCACCTCTTTGGCCGCCGGGAAAAGCGCGGCCGTAAATATATTTTAGCATTCTGCGGGGTCGGACATAAAGCCTAAATGTATTATAGAATTACAGTATGACGCGCAGGGAACTGGTGCGGAGAATGGCGCCCTACCCGGAATTCTACCGGGCGGTCTGGCTGGCCTGTCTTGAAATAAAGCCGGGCGAGACCCGCCCTTATAAGTGGCTGGCCCAGCGCATAGGCAGGCCGCGGGCGGCCCGGGCGGTGGCGCTGGCCCTGAAGCGCAACCCGTTCGCGCCCTTCGTGCCCTGCCACCGCGTGGTGCGCTCGGACGGCGGTCTGGGCGGCTACTCCGGGCCAGGCGGCACGGCGGCGAAACGGCGCATGCTGCGCGCGGAAGCCCGGCGGGCGCGCTGACAGTTTTTCAGCTTGAAGTCTTTTCAACCTTAAGGAGCCTCACCATGCAGAACTTTAATTTCCAGAACCCGGTTAAAATAATCTTCGGCAAAGGCACCATCGGCAAGATCGGGCCCGAGGCGGCCAAAGCCGGCAAAAAAGCCCTGCTGGTCTACGGCGGCGGCAGCATAAAAAAGAACGGCGTATACGAGGCCGTAATAAAAACCCTGACGGAGAACGGCATAGCCGTAGTGGAACATGCGGGCGTAAAGCCGAACCCCGCGTTGGGCCATGTCAGGGAAGGCGTAAAAAAAGCCAAAGCGGAAAAGTGCGGATTTATAGTGGCGGCGGGCGGCGGCTCGGTGATAGACGAAAGCAAGGCCATTGCCGCCGGCGCGCTGTACGCCGGGGACGTCTGGGATTTTTTCAGCGGCAAAGCGCAGGTGCGGGAAGCCCTGCCCCTGTTCACCGTGCTCACGCTGCCGGCCACCGGCTCGGAAATGAACTCCGGCTGCGTGGTGACCAACGAGGATACAAAGCAGAAATATTCTGCGGGCGGCGCGGCGCTGTTCCCGCGGGCGTCGGTGCTGGACCCCGAAACGACCATGAGCCTGCCGGCGGCGCAGGTGGCCAACGGCGCGGTGGACGCCATCGCGCACATCATCGAGGGCTATTTCACCACCACGGACGCCGACAACGCCGTGACCGACGAGCTGGTGCACGGCCTGGCGCGCTCGGTGATAGCCTCCACCGAAAGAATAATGAAGGACCCCGCCGATTATAACGCGCGCGCCGCCATGATGTGGTCGGCCACGCTGGCGCTCAACGGCCTGGCCTCCTGCGGCTACGGCGGAGGCAGCTTCATCAACCACGCCATCGAGCATTCCCTCAGCGCCATCTACGACATAGCGCACGGCGCGGGGCTCGCGATAGTGATGCCGGCCTGGTTCAAACACCACCTGCGCACGGCGGGCCCGGCCAGGCTGGAGAAATTCGGGCGGTGCGTGTTCGGCGCCGGCAGCGCCGGAGAGACCATCGCGGCTTTCGAGGCGTTCTTCAAAAAGACCGGCGCGCCCGTCAGGCTCGCCGAGGCCGGCATCCCGGCCGCCGATATTCCCGCCATAGCCGGCAACGCCATGGGGCTTATACGGGCCTGGGGCATAAAGTATACGCAGCCGGAAGTAGAGAAAATACTTGCCGACGCTGTTTAAGGAAAACTAATGAAGAAATTATTTGTTTTCGCGGCGCTGTTCGCGGGGATCTATTGCGGTTTCGCCTATTTCGCCGGCGCGGGCGCCGCTCCCGGGCCCGACCGGACGGCTACGGTGTATTTCTCGAAAGAGATCTCGCCGACCAGGCTGAAAGCCCTCTACCAGAAGCTGGAGTTCAAGCCCGCCGGGAAACTGGGCGTAAAGGTGCATTTCGGCGAAAAAGGCAACGAGAACTATATCCCCCCGGCGCTGCTCAAAGGCCTGGTAACGGAATTGAAAGGGACCTTCGTGGAGACCAACACCCTTTACGGCGGCTCGCGCGGCGACACCAAAAGCCATCTCGCCACGGCCAAAGAGCACGGCTGGACCTACGCCCCCATCGACATACTCGACGCCGGCGGCGAGACCTCCGTCCCCTACAGCGGCAAATATTTCAGCAGGGTGCTGGTCGGGCAGAACATGGGCAGTTACGGCTCTTTCCTGGTGATCTCGCACTTCAAAGGGCACAGCGGCGCCGGTTTCGGCGGCGCCATAAAGAACCTGGCCATGGGCTTCGCTTCCCCCGCCGGAAAGAAAGCGCAGCATGCGGGGCTGTTCCCGAGAATACGGAATTCAAAATGCGTGAAGTGCGGGCTGTGCAAAGCTCAATGCCCGGTAGGAGCCATACGGGATGACATCACCGTGGACGAGGCCAAATGCATCGGCTGCGGCAAATGCGTGGAGGTCTGCCCTTACAAGGCCATTGTGACGTACCAGAAGTCCACCGGCGGCGTGGTGTTCCAGGAAAAGCTGGCGGAATACGCCAGGGGCGTGACGGCCGGCCGGAAGCTGACCTACATAAACCTGCTGATGAACATCTCGGCGGCCTGCGACTGCAGCGCCAGCGCCCCCAAACCTTTCATCGGCGACCTCGGCATGCTGGCCTCCTCCGACCCCGTGGCGCTGGACCAGGCCAGCTTCGATCTTGTCAACAAAGCGGCCGGCCTCGACGACGCCTTTAAGCACGAGAGCGGCATCTCCGGCGTCCCCTGCATGGAATACGCCGGGAAGATAGGCCTCGGCACCCGGAAATACAAGCTGGTAGAGCTTAAATAAAAAAAAGACCCGGACGCCGGCCCGGGCCTTCTTCGCTCCGTACAGTTTAACCCACCATTTCGCCCATGCTGAACATCGGCATGAACAGGGCTATGACTATGGTGCCGATCACCACGCCCAGCACCACCATGATCAGCGGCTCTATCATGGAGGTAAGGCCGTGCACGGCCGTATCCACTTCGGTATCGTAGAAGTCGGCGATCTTGCCCAGCATGTTGTCCAGGCCGCCGGTCTCCTCGCCCACGCTTATCATCTGTATGACCATCGGCGGGAAGATGTTGGCCTTCTTCAGCGGGTCAGAGATGCGCCCGCCCTCCTTGATGGAGTTATAGCTGCTCATGATGGCTCTTTCTATGACCTTGTTGCCGGAGGTCTTGGCCACCGTCTCGAGGCCCTGCAGTATGGGCACGCCCGACTTGATAAGGGTGCCCAGCGTCCGGGTGAACTTGGCTATGGCCACTTTTTTCAGCAGGATGCCCACCACCGGCAGCTTAAGGGAGATATCGTCCACCTTTTCCTGCCCCTTTTCCGTCTTCATCCATTTCTTTAAGAACCGGTACCCGATGTAAAAGAACGGGATCGTGAAGACCATTTTCTGCCGTATGAAATCCGAAAGGTTTATCAGCGCCTGCGTAAGGAACGGCAGTTTGGCGTTGAAGCTGCCGAAGATGTCCTTGAAGATGGGAATTACGAAGGCTATCAGGAAAATAGTGATGAGGCCGGCCACGCTGAACACGACCGCGGGGTACATCATGGCGCTCTTGACCTTGGCCTTCAGCGCCTCGGAGGATTCAAGGAACGCGGACAGCCGCTCGAGTATGGTGTCGAGGATACCGCCCACCTCGCCGGCCTTTATCATGGAGACGTAAAGTTCCGTAAAGGCGGTAGGGTGCTTGCGCATGGCGTCGGCTATGGAAAGCCCGGCCTCGATGTCGGTGCGCAGCGCGCCCACCACCGTTCTGAACGCCGGGTTCTCGGCCTGCTCTTCCAGTATGGTGAGCCCCTGCACGATAGGCACGCCGGCGGAAACCAGCGTGGACAGCTGGCGCGAGAAAATGACCACGTCGGCGTTCTGTACCTTGTCCTTGAAGAATTTTTTCTTTACCTTGGCGGGAACTATCTCTACGATGCTGAGCTTTTTTTCGCGCAGGCGCGCGATGGCGGCTTTCTGGTCGGCCGCCTCTACAACGCCTTCAGTGGCCTTTCCGTTGCTTTCCTTGGCTTTGTAGGCGAATAGCATAGGCGAATAAAATAGTGTCCCCCCGGGTCAGGCCGCGGCGCCCGGCTCAGCCGGTGGCCGACAGGGTCTTCTGCAGCAGCTTCTTCAGGTCTTCCGGGTCGGTGGACCGGTTTACGGCTTCCTGGTACGAGATCTTCTGCTTCTTGTACAGGTCCACCAGCGACTGGTTCATGGTTACCATGCCGAACTTGCCGCCGGTCTGGATGACGGTGGCGATCTGCTCCACTTTCTGTTCGCGGATCAGGTTGCGCACGGCGGAACTGGCTATCAGCACCTCGCAGCACAGCGTGCGGCCGGTGCCGCTGGCCATGGGCAGCAGCTGCTGCGCGAACACGCCCTGCAGCACGAACGACAGCTGCACGCGGATCTGCTCCTGCTGGTGCGGCGGAAAAACGTCGATGATGCGGTTGATGGTCTGGGCCGCGTCGGAAGTATGCAGCGTGGCCAGCACCAGGTGGCCCGTTTCGGCGATATTGAGCGCGGCGCTGATGGTCTCCAGGTCGCGCAGCTCGCCGATCAGGATCACGTCGGGGTCCTGCCGCAGCACGTGGCGCAGGGCCGCACCGAAGGTCTCGGTGTCGGCGCCCACTTCGCGCTGGTTCACCATGCTCTTCTTGTGCGTGTGCACGTATTCGATGGGGTCCTCTACGGTTATGATGTGGTAATTCTTGTGCTCGTTGAGATAGTCGATCATCGAGGCCAGCGTGGTGGATTTGCCGGAACCCGTCGGGCCGGTGATCAGCAGCAGGCCCTTGGTCATCTTCATCATCTCGTAGACCACGGGCGGGAGGTTCAGTTCCTCGAAGGTCTTGTACTTGCTGGGAATGGAGCGGATGGCCGCGCCTACCACGCCGCGCTGGCGGTAGGCGTTCATGCGCAGCCGGCCCATGCCTTTTATGCCGAAGGCGAAGTCGAGCTCGTTGGTGGCCTCGAAGCGCTGGCGCTGCGCGTCGGTCATCAGCGAGAAGATGAGGGTCTGGCACACTTCCGGGGTGAGCTTTTCGAACGGGGTGGGCAGCAGCTCGCCGTCTATGCGCAGCATCGGCGGGGCCCCGGCCGTAAGGTGGAGGTCCGACGAGTTCTTCTCGTGCATCATCATGAACAACTCGCTCATTGTAACCATTGGAATAGCTCCTCTAAAACTTTCAAAAAATCCGGTTCCTAGTCAACGTCCGACCCGGTCACCCGTATCACTTCCTCCACCGTGGTCATGCCGGTGAAAAGTTTGCGCAGGGCGGATTCGCGCAGCGTGATCATGCCGTTCTTGCGGCCGGCCTCTTTCACCCTGGAAACATGCGCCTTTTCGATAATAAGGCCCCGGATCGCATCGTTTATCTCCAATATCTCATGGATGCCCGTACGGCCCTTATAACCGGTCTTGGCGCAGAGGTCGCAGCCTCTGCCCCTCGACAGAATTATTTTACCATTTTTAATATGATTATCAAGTATAGACTTGGAAACGCCCAGACTGACCAAAAGCTCGGGTTTGACCTCGTAAGTTTCCTTGCAGTTCCTGCAGATGGAGCGCACCAGGCGCTGGGCCACCACCATCAGCAGCGTGGAAGAGGTGAGGAACGGCTCTATGCCCATCATGCCTATGCGGGTGATGGCGCCGGGGGCGTCGTTGGTGTGCAGCGTGGAGAACACCAGGTGGCCGGTCATGGCCGCGTTGATGGCGGTGGACATGGTCTCGAAATCGCGGATCTCGCCCACCATGATCACGTCGGGGTCCTGCCGCAGGAACGAGCGCAGGCCCGAGGCGAAGGTCAGGCCCACGTCGGAATTGACCATTACCTGGTTTATGCCCTCGAGGTTATACTCGATGGGATCCTCTATGGTGACGATGTTCACGTCCGGCGCGTTGAGCGTGGCCAGCGCGGAATAGAGGGTGGTGGACTTGCCCGAGCCGGTGGGGCCGGTTATCAGGTTTATGCCGTGCGGGGCCTTGAGGCACTTGGCGAAGATGGCCAGGTTCTCGGGCTCCATGCCCAGGTCCTCCAGCCGCAGCTTCAGGCCGGAGGAATCCAGTATGCGCATGACCACCTTTTCGCCCGGCCCGCAGGGCAGGATGGAGACGCGCAGGTCTATCTCGCGGTCGTCTATCTTGAGCTTGGTGCGGCCGTCCTGCGGCAGGCGGCGCTCGGAGATGTCCAGCGTGGACATTATTTTCAGGCGGCTAACTATGGCGTTGTGGAATTTTTTTGGCGGCGAGGGCTGCGCGTGCAGCACGCCGTCGATGCGGAACCGCACCTTGGTATCCTTGTAGGTGGGCTCTATGTGGATGTCGGAAGCGTGCGCCTTGATGGCCGAGGAGATTATCAGGTTGACCATCTGCACTATGGGGGCGGCCTCGCCTTTCTCCTCCAGGGAGATGAAATCCTCCCCCCCGCCGTTCGAAGCGTCCTCCGGCACCACCGCCACTTCCGTGGTGCCGCCGTCGGTGCGCCGCAGGATCTCGTCCAGCGCGTCCTTCGAGGACTTGGAGCCGTAATTCTTGTCTATGGCCGCCACGATATCGGAATCCGTCCCGAAGACGGGCTTGATGTCGTAGCCGGTCATCATTTTCAGGTCGTCGAGGATGACGATATTAAGGGGGTCTTCCATGGCCACCTTAAGCTTGCCCTCCACCTTTTCCACGGCGATAAGGTTATAGCGCCGGGCTATATTTTCGGGGATGATGTTGAGCGTTTCTATCGGGATGTTCTGCACCCGCAGGTCGATGAACTCTATGCCGAACTGCTTGCTGAGGAATTCCAGCAGCCGGCGCTCTTCTATGAATTTTTTATGGATCAGCAGCTGCCCCAGCTTGCCGCCGCTGGAGCGCTGCAATTCGAGGGCTTCATTGAGCTGCGCGGTCGTGATCAGGCCGGAAGAAACCAGCATCTCGCCCAGGCGTCTGGGAATATTGATGGATAAGCCTCTTTCACCCATAGAAATATAAAGCTGGCAGCCAAAAAATCAGCGGTCACCGGCAGCCGGCGCTCACGTTATTTTACAATATCTGCTCAGGAAGGGAACCGGGTTATTCTCCGGCGCGCGTTCTTTCCCGCGGCCACGGCTCAGAACAGCTCTTCGTCGGATTCCTGCGCCTTGAGATATTTCACTTTATCGTCGTTCTCAGGCTGCTCGAAGCCGGTGGGGTCCTGCTGCGCTTCGGCGCCGGGCGCGGGCGCGTCGGGCAGGGGAAGGATGGAGACCTCGCGGGGCTTGGCCGGCTTTTTCAGGCGCGGCTGCTTGGCCTTTCTCACCGGGGCGGCGCTGACGGTCTTTTCCCTGGAAGCGTCCAGCAGCTCGATGGCGTTGTTGTTGATGCCGCGCACTATACTGCCCTTGGCGGAGTCCACTTCGAACTGGTACATCATCGGGTCCTGCTTGGGCCTGATCAGGCGGTACTGCACCACCAGGATGTCGCCGTGCAGCGGCGTGGCGGTCCACTCTTCGTTGGCCCCGCCCGCCCCGCCGGAAAGGAAGGAATTGGCGAACCAGGATTCGATGGAGCCGCGGCCGCCGGCCAGCTTGTACGTTTTTACTATATCCAGCGCCCGGCGGATATTTTCAGAGGGTTTTTCAACGGCGGCCTGGGGGGCCTGCTGCTCGGGCCCGGCCGGCTGGGACCCGGGAGCCGGCTGCTGCTGCTGCGCGCCGGCATCGGCGGCCGGCTGGGCCGGGGTCTGCTCAGGTGCCGCGGCCGGAGCGGCGGCGCCTTCCTGCTGGGCGGCGGCGACGGCAGTTTTCTTGCTGCCGAAATTCAGCATCGAGAACTCGGAAAAACTTACGCCCTCGCCCAGGAAGAAATAGCCTAGGCCGCCGGCCGCTATGAAACCGAATATCAGGATAACCACCACAAAAGCCATCTTGCCGCCCTTTTTCTTCGGCCCGGGCTGCGCAGCCCCGGCTTTGCCGGAGTCCTTCATCGGCACTGCCGTCTTTACTGCCGTCTTCGCGGCCATCTCGGCGGAAAGCCGCTGCGTTTTATCGGGCGACTCTTCGGAAGCGCCGATATCCTTATGCAGTTCCCCCGGCTTATATTCCGCGGCGGCAGGCGCCGCTGAAGGGGCGGCAGAAGGTGAAAAAGAAGAGGACTGCGCCTGCTGGGTCTGGCCCATCGAGGGATTAAAGACCTGGGGCTGCTGGTAGAAGGGGTGAGGAGCGGAAACGGGCACGAATTCCATGGGCGACGCGGTGTGCGCTGGCGCCTGGGCCTGAGCCTGGGGCTGGGGCTGGCTCTGCGCCTGGAAATGTGGCAGTTCCTGATGGCCGGTCTCTATTTTAAACTGCTGGGAGGTGCCTTCGGGCTTGGCGGTTACCACGGTGAAATCATAGACCAGGCCGGCTTCCTGCTGCGGCAGGGGCTCCATATTTTCAAAGCCTTTGTAAGCTCCGGGGGGCGCGGGCTCGGGGCTGGCCAGCGGGGTTTCGCGGTAGGAGCCGTAAGGCTCCGACGGCGCCTGCCTGGGAGCGGGCTCGGGCGCGGGCTCGGGGGCCTGGGTGTTGAACGCTGCGGGAGTTTCTTTTTTCGCGCCGGGGTAAACATACGCGGGCTCCTGGGTCTGGCCGAGGCTTTTGAGCTTGCGGCTGGACATGCCGGTATCTTCGGCTTCTTCGCCGGCGGCTGTCCCGTCCAGGCGCTTGAGGCTTATGGACCCGGAGGGGGCGATGCTTTTCAGGGTCTTTACGCCGGGCTCAAGGGTTCTTTTCTCGGGCTCCTGCTTCGCGCCGGGCTCGCTGTCGCGCTCGGGGACCAGGTATTTTTCCAGCGACAGTTCTTCCCTTTTTATTTCTTCTATCTTTTTAGCGGTCTCGGACCGTTCGGTCAGGTCGGTCAGATGCCGCGTCTGCTCGAGCTCCCTGGCGTTCAGCTGCGCGCCGCGCAGTTCGCCTTTCAGGCGCGCTTCCAGCTCGTCAATGCGGGCGCGGTTCTTTTTCTCCTCCATCTCCTTCATGCGCATTTTTTCCAGGAGGAGGTTCTTCTCCCAGCGGGCGGCTTCCAGCTCTTCCTGTATCCTGGAAAGCCGGATGTCGAACTTTTCGGCCAGTTCGTAATCCACGGGCTGGGGGCGGGTGGGGTCCGCTTCTTCTTTGCTGGTGCCGAGGATGTTATCTATGGTGTCGAGGAGGTCGCTGTAGGACGCGCCGGTCTGGTATTCTTTTTCGTCGAAATTGGTGGCGGAGGTGCTCATTACGGATTCTAGCCTGTAAGCGCCGGCGGCTACGGAGGCGGTCATGGCGCGGCCGGAGCCGAGCAGGGAGGCGATCTCGGGCATCTGAGCGGCGGACTTCCAGTCGTCGGCGTTGTCGCCGGTGGCCGTTTCGGCGCAGACCAGGCTCTCTTCGGTAAAAGCGGTCAGGCCCAGCATTTCAGCGGGGTCGTAGGGGCCGAGGATGTTGCCCTCAGAGTAGAGCCAGTATTTCATTACAGGTAAAGTGTACAAACCCTGTATTTAGGATTTGGGACAAACTTGTGGCTAAATTGTTACGCGGATTTCCGGGCAGAACCGGCAGTGAAGAAAAGAGAAGACCGCGAGATGTTAAGTCGGTGCCAGCCGGGGGCGGGGTTATCAAAACACGGTGTCGGCCACACCGTGGCCGCACCTCATCACTCGGCTGCCGCGCTTACGCAAGCGGCAGCCTCCGCGAAGGTTTTGCTAACCCCGCCCCCGGCTGTCCCCTCCGTCAAGACTGTACTGCTGTTATATAATGCGCTGGAGGAGCCGGCAGTCGGGACAGGATAAGCAAACCCTCACGGAAGGCGAGGCTTGCGTAGCGCCGAGCCTGAGTGGGGAGGGGCGGCCACGGTGTGGCCGACCCCGTGTTTGCGTTCCTGTCCCGGCTGACGGCTCCGAACCCTTGAAATCTATAGTCTCCCGATAGCCACCGAGATCCGGCGCAGGGATTCTTCCTTGCCCAGGAGCTCGGCTATTTCTATGGCGCCGGTGGGGGTTACGGCCAGGCCGGAGAGGGCTATGCGCAGCGGCCACATTATGGGGCCTATTTTGCTGGCTTTGGACTCGGCGTAGGAATTCACCGCGCCGTAGACGGCGGCGTGGTCCCAGGCGGACAGGCCCGAAAGGAGGGCCTGCAGGTCGGTGAGGACGGCGCGGCTGCCTTCAAGGGTGGTCTTGTTCTTTTTATTGATAAAGAGCTCGGTGGAATAGTTCTCGTCCAGCGCGGTCAGGAACGCTACCATCGCCGGGATATCGGAGGGCTTCTCTATCTTGCCCTGTATCAGGCCGCTGAGCTTCGCCGCGTCGAAGTCCTTCAGTATCTTCTCCGGGTAGAACTTCAGGAACAGCGCGTGCGCAGCGGCGGGCTGCAGGGCCTTTATATGCTGGCCGTTGAGCCACGAAAACTTCACCTCGTCGAACATGGCCGGCGCACGGCCGATGCGCGCGATATCGAACTTCTCGATAAGGCCGGCCTTGGTAAAGAACTCCTGCTCGGTGCCGGGGTTCCAGCCCAGCAGCGCGATGTAGTTCAGCACGGCCTCGGGCAGATAGCCCTTGTCCAGCAGGTCGGACAGCGCGGCGCTGCCCTCGCGCTTGGAAAGCTTCTTGCCGTTGGGGCCCATTATGTGCGGCAGGTGGATGTGCTCCGGGATCTCCCAGCCGAAAGCCTTGTAGAGCAGGATATACTTCGGCGTGGAAGAGATATATTCGCAGCCGCGCATCACGTGCGTGATGCCCATCAGGTGGTCGTCCACCACGTTGGCGAAATTGTACGTCGGGTAACCGTCCCGCTTGAGCAGGATCTGGTCGTCGAGCTGCTTGTGCTCAACGGTTATTTCGCCGTACACGAAATCCTTGAACGCGGTCCGCCCGTCATGGTCTATTTTCTGCCTGATCACGTAAGGCATGCCCTTGTCGAGATTGGCCTTCACCTCGGCCTCGGACAGCCTGCCGCAGCGCCCGTCGTAGCCAAGGATAACGCCCTCATGTTCTTCTTCGGACGGATCCTCGCTCTTCTCATGCTTCTCGCAGAAGCAGCGGTAGGCGTGGCCCGCGGACAGCAGCTGCTCGGCGTGCTGCCGGTAGATGGGCAGCCGCGCGCTCTGCACGTAAGGCCCCACGGGGCCGCCAATGTCGGGGCCCTCGTCGTGTTCCAGGCCGGTGATGGCGAGGCTGTCGTAAATAACTTTAACGCTGTCCTCAACCAGCCGGGCCTGGTCGGTGTCCTCTATGCGCAGGATGAACGTGCCTTTGTTCTTCCTGGCGTGCAGGTACGCGTACAGGGCGGTGCGCAGGTTGCCGATATGCATATAGCCGGTAGGGCTGGGAGCGAAGCGTGTTCTTACTTCCATGTTGTTGAAATCCTCACTTATGTTAGTTTTCTGATTCGGCTATGAGTTCGCGGGCGTGCTTCAGGCCCAGTTCCGAAGATTGTTTTTTGCCGCCCAGCATCCGTGCTATTTCCAGTTCGCGGGCCTGCGCGCCCAGCCGGGTAACGGCCGCCGCGGCCACGCCGTTGCACACGGCTTTTTCCACGAAGAAATGCGTGCCGCCGAAAGCGGCCACCTGCGGCAGGTGGGTGATGCAGAAAAGCTGTTTATGGGCGGCAAGTTTCGCAAGCTTAGCCCCCACCAAGCGGCCGGTGACGGCGCCCACGCCGGCGTCCACTTCGTCGAACACCTGCGCGCCTATGCGGTCGGCGCGCGCCAGCACCGTTTTGAGCGCCAGCATGATACGCGCCATTTCGCCGCCCGAGGCGGTGTAGCGCAGCGGCCTGAGCGGGTAGCCGGGGTTGGCGGTAAAAAGATATTCCACGGAATCCCCGCCGGCCGAGGTTATGGCGGCTTCGTCGTAAGCGGCGTCCACGGAGAAGCGCACTTCCTTGAAGCCCAGGCCTTCCGCCTCTTTAAGTATCTCGGCAGAAAGTTTTCCGGCGGCGGCCTGCCGTTTTTCGTGCAGGGCGAAGGCCAGCTTCTCCAGTTTGGCGCGGGCCGCGGCCAGCTTTTTCTCCAGCTCGGAGCGGTCCAGCGTAAGGTCCTCGAGGCCGTTCACCTTTACGCGCAGCTCCCCGGCTTTCGCCAGCACGGCCTGGATGTCGGCGCCGTATTTTTTCTTCAAAGTCTTGAATTTTTCCAGCCTGGACAGGCAGCGGTCCACCTCGCCGGGGTCGGAGTGCACCCCTTTGCCGTAGGAGCGCAGTTCCCCTGACAGGTCGCGCAGTTCCAGGGCCGCCGAGGCCAGCCGGGCGGTCAGCGGTTCGGCGGTAGGATCGATGGCCGACAGCCCTTTAAGCCTCTCCAGCGCTTTCTCGGCGCCGCCGGCCGCGTCGTCAACCAGGGAATGAGCTTCTCCGGAAAGCGTAAAAAGTTTCTCGGAGTTCTTCAGCCGGGGCCAGAGGGCTTCCAATTCCTCCTCCTCCCCCTCTTTTAAATTCGCGGATTCGATCTCGTTCAGCTGAAAGCGGTACAGGTCCAGCAGGCGGGCGCGCTCGTCCTCGGACATAGAAACTGCGTTGAGGCTGTCCTCCAGCGCGTGGGCGGCGCCCCAGGCCTCTTCCACGGCTTTGGCCTCTTTCTCGAGCTTCCCGTAGCGGTCCAGCAGCTCGCGCTGCACCTCGGGCTTCAGCAGGCTCTGGTGCTCGTTCTGGCCGTGGAAATCCACCAGGTAGCCGCCCAGCTCGGAAAGCTGCGCGAGCGTTGCGGCCGCGCCGTTGACCGCGGCCCGGGTGCGGCCCTTGGGATCGGCCTGCCGGCGCACGGCCAGCACGCCGTTCTTAACGCCCCAGCGCTCGGCCAGCCTTGGCGGCAGGTTCTCGGCCAGGAATTCGCCTTCCACCTCGGCGGCGGCAGCCCCGGGGCGCAAAATATCCGAGCCCGAACGTTCGCCCAGCAGGAAGCCCAGCGCGGAAATGATTATGGATTTGCCCGCCCCGGTCTCGCCGGTAAAAACATTAAGCCCCGGGGCCGGCTCCAGCACCAGGGTATCGATGACCGCGAAATTCTTTATCGACAGCTTTTTCAGCATAAGAACACCGATCGAGAATCGGGGAACAGGGATCGATCTCCTTTACCGTTCCCCCCAGCTCAGCTTGCGGCGCAGCATGTCGAAGTACGAGAAGCCGCGCGGCGCCAGCATCTGGAAACTGCGCGGATACCTGCGCACCACCACTTCGTCGCCGGGCTCGAGCCGGAAATTCTCCTGGCCGTCCAGCGACAGCGTGAGCGGCTGTGGCCCGGAGCGCCCGCCCTGCACCGCCACGCGCAGCTCGCCCAGCGCGGACAGCACTATGGGCCGGTGGGTAAGCGTATGCGGGCAGATGGGCGAAAGCAGGAACACCTCGAGGTCGGGCATTATTATGGGCCCCGAGGCGGCCAGGCTGTAGGCCGTGGAGCCGCTGGGCGTGGAGACGATAAGCCCGTCGCCGAAATACTCGGACAGGAACTGCCCGCCGTAGGACGCCTGCAGCACGAACGCTCGCGCCTCGGGGCTGCGTATCACGCAGTCGTTGAGGGCCGGGAACGGGCCCGAAACGGTTTTGCCGCCGCGCATCACGCTGACGCTGAGCAGACTGCGCTTTATCCTGGTAAAGCCGCCGCTCAGGAACAGGGCGGAATTCTTCATGAATTCCTTCTGCTCGATGCTGCTCAGGAAGCCCAGGCCGCCGGCGTTGATGCCCAGCACCGGGATGCCGCGCTTTATAACGTGGCGGGCCGCGTACAGCACGGTACCGTCGCCGCCCACGGCCACGGCAGCGTCGGCACGGCCGATCTCGCGGCAGGGATCGTTGACACAGAGCTTAAGTATCTTGGCGCCGCCCGCCGCCAGGCTGCGCTGTATGGACGCGGCGTATTTCAGCGCCTTGCGGCTCCTGGAGTTGTAAAAAAGAAGAACGCTTTTTATCTTTTTCATTTATCTTTTTTTTCTATCTTGCCCCAGGTATCTTTCAGGGTAACGGTGCGGTTGAACACCGGCGCCCCCGGCTTGGAATCCTTGGGATCGACGAAGAAATAGCCCAGCCGCTCGAACTGGAACCTGGAGCCGGCCTCCGCTCCGGCCAGCGACGGCTCAAGGCGGGCCTTCTCCAGGACTTCCAGCGAGTTGGGGTTCATGTTCTCTTTGAAATCATGCCCTTCCTCCAGGTCGTCGGGGTCACGCTTGGTGAACAGCGCATCGTACAGCCGCACCTGCGCCGTAAGCGCGTGCTGTGCGGAAACCCAGTGGATGGTGCCCTTTATCTTGCGGCCGTCGGGAGCGTCGCCGCCCCGTGTGGCGGGGTCGTAGGTGCAGTGCACCTCGGTAACGTTGCCGGCGGCGTCCTTCACCACGCTTTCGCACTTGATGATGTAGGCGGCGCGCAGGCGCACTTCCTTGCCGGGGGTAAGGCGGAAGAACTTAGGAGGCGGCACTTCTTTAAAATCGTCCTGCTCTATGTAAAGTTCGCGGGAGAACGGCACTTTGCGCGTGCCCGCGGCCGGATCGCCGGGGTTGTTCACCACGTCCATCTCTTCGGTCTTGTCGGCCGGGTAGTTATCCAGCACTATCTTGAGCGGCTTCAGCACGGCCATCACGCGCGGCGAGCTCACGTTCAGCTCGTTGCGCAGCGCGTTCTCCAGCACCCAGATATCGGAGATGCCGGGCACTTTGGAAATGCCGGCGTCGTCGCAGAAGGCGCGCAGGGAACTGGCGGTATAGCCGCGGCGCCGCAGGCCGCACACCGTGGGCATGCGCGGGTCGTCCCAGCCGTCCACGTGGCGGTCCTTCACCAGCTCCAGCAGCTTGCGCTTGCTGGTGACCATGTTGCTGATAGTGCGGCGCGCGAACTCTATCTGCTGCGGATGATAGATGCCGAGAGAGTCGATGAACCAGTCGTAGAGCGGCCTGTGGTCCGCGAACTCCAGCGTGCAGATGGAGTGCGTGATGCCTTCTATGGAGTCCTCGAGGCCGTGCGCCCAGTCGTACATCGGGTAGATGCACCACTTATTGCCCTGGCGGTGGTGCTCGGCGTGCAGGATGCGGTACATGGCGGGGTCGCGCAGGTTGATGTTGGGGTGGGACATGTCTATCTTGGCGCGCAGCGTGCGCGAGCCGTCCGGGAACTCCCCGTTCTTCATCCGTTCGAAAAGATCGGCGTTCTCCTCTATGGAGCGGTTGCGGAAAGGGCTGTCACGGCCCGGTTCCATGGGCGAGCCGCGGTAGGCGCGCATTTCATCGGCGCTGAGGTCGCAGACATAGGCCTTGCCCTTCTTTACCAGCTGCATGGCCCAGTCGTACATCTGCTGGAAATAATCGGAGGCGAAGAACAGGCGGTCTTCGAAATCCCCGCCCAGCCACTTCACGTCCGCCACTATGGAATCCACGTATTCCTGCTCCTCCTTGGAGGGGTTGGTATCGTCGAAGCGCAGGTTGAATTTGCCGTTGTAATGGCGCGCCAGGCCGGAGTTGAGGATGATGGAGGTGGCGTGCCCGATATGGAGGTACCCGTTGGGTTCCGGCGGGAACCGCGTATGGACGCGGCCGCCGAACTTGCCCGAGGCGATGTCGGCGTCGATGATCTCACGGATGAAATTTGACTTGGTTTCGGTGTTTTCCATTGTAAAAATTATAGCAATTCCCTGTTAAAGTATAGCAGACCAACCCGACAAAGGCCTGTCGCTCATTAGAGGGTCATTTTTTAAGAAAAAAGTTCCCTGCCCACAGTTTTGTGGCATATTTTTATCTAAAATCCGTTACGACATCCCTCCGTTCAAGGCGTTTACGCTACCGGGT
>CAIRNJ010000060.1 GCA_903879915.1 uncultured Elusimicrobia bacterium | reverse complement strand
GTCATGGCTACAGATTATGAACGGAATACAACGCCCTTTCAAGGCTGGGCCATTTTCAGGCTCATCTTGCGTTAGAAATCGGGTGGGTTTCAGGCTCATCCTGCATTGGATAATTCTGACCCTTGCGCCGCGGCGGGGAAAATGGTATATAATATACCTGTGCCGGCGGTTGTCCGCGCGGCGTATTAATATCTATTTATGGACGATAAAAATAAACTGGTTTTTACGCTGAACCTCGGGAATTACAGCCTGGAAGGGGTTTACCAGGCGGCTTACGCGCTGCTCGATAAACTGTACTTTTATTTCGACAAAAAGAACGAGAAAAGCCTGCTGGCCGAAATAACGCCCAAAGGCGCCGGCGTTACGCCCGCTGAGCTGGCCGCGCTCAAAGGCGAATTCCTCAACGAGCTGATAAATTCCGAACTGCGGGTGACCGTGGCGAAACGCACCCGGAAAGTGCGCGAGGCGCTGATCGCGCAGGCCCTTATAGGGGCTTCCGCCGGCACGAACGATTATACCGATGACCCGCTGGGCATAGCCCAGCCGTGGGAAGAAAAATATGGCGCCGGAAAAAAAAGCGGGAAAAAAACAAAAGTTAAGCCTTAGGTTCCACCGCGGGATCTACAAGGAAGCGGCCGTGAAAGCGGCGGCGGCCGAATACGCCGCTTTCGCCGGCTTCGTCATCTCGCGCGAGGCCGCCTACACTAAAGTGGAGGTCACGCCCAGGGAGGCGGAGCTGCCGGCCCGCTTCGCGCAGGAATTCTCCAACAGGGCGCTGATCAACTCCATATGAAAAAGCCTAAGGCCGCGCGGCAGGATAACGGGGGGGCGTTCTACTTCGAGCCCATGGGCGCCGACGGCTATCTGGTCACCAACGACTGGGGCGGCTGGGCGCTGCTGGACAAGGCCGATTTTACCGCGTTCTCCTCCGGCTCCATGGCGACCGACAACCCCAGGACGGCGGAGCTGGCCGAGAGCGGCTTCCTGCTGCAGCCGGAGCGCTACTCCGAATATTCCGAGCGGTTCGGCAGGCTGCACGCCTCCGTGTTCAAGGGCACTTCCCTGCACATCATGGTGCTGACGCTGCGCTGCAACCAGAAATGCGTTTACTGCCACGCCTCGGCCAAGGGCGCCGGCGAAAAAAAATACGACATGGACGAGGCTACCGCCCGCCGCACGCTGGATTTCATCTTCTCCGCTCCGGGCCGTGACCTGATCATCGAGTTCCAGGGCGGGGAGCCGTTCCTGAACTGGCCCGTGCTTAAGTTCTCCGTGCAGTACGCGCGCAAGCTGGCGGCCAAGGGCAAAAAGAACGTTGAGTTCAAGCTGGTCTCCAACCTGTCGGCGCTGGACGCCGAAAAGCTCCGTTTCGTGTTCGAGAATAAAATAGGCCTGGCCACCTCGCTGGACGGCCCCGCGCCATTGAACGACAGCCAGCGCGTCTATGCCGGCAGTTCCAGCCACGCCCAGACCGCGAAGTGGATAAAGAAATTCAACGCCGAGCGGCCCGCCTATCTTAAGAAAGGCTACCTGTACCGCATCACCGCCCTTACCACCGTAACGCGCCAGGCCCTGGGCGGGGCGCGCGCGCTGGCGGACGAATACCTGAAGCTCGGGCTGCGCGAGATATACGCCCGCCCGCTGAACCCGTTCGGCTTCACCGGCGCGAACTGGCGGCGCATAGGCTACAGCGCCCGGGAGTACCTGGCTTTTTACCGCGAGCTGCTCGAGCGCCTGATAACGCTGAACACCGAGGGCGTGGAGATACGCGAGAAGACCGCGCAGACCCTGCTGACCAAGATCCTGGGCGGCACCGATCCCGCGCATATGGACTGCCGCATGGTATGCGGCGCGGCCATCGGCCAGCTGGCCTACAACTATAACGGCGACATCTACACCTGCGATGAGGGACGCATGCTGTCCGTGATGGGCGACGAAAGCTTCCGGCTGGGCAATACGGCGGATACTTCGTACGAGCAGGTGCTGGAGAACCCCATCACCAAGACCCTGTGCGTGGCTTCCTGCCTGGAGAGCCTGCCGGGCTGCTCGGACTGCGCTTTCAAGCCTTTCTGCGGCGTGTGCCCCATCAACAGCTATTTCTCCGGCAGCCTTTTCCCGCAGAAAGCCAACGATCAGCGCTGCCAGATAAACAAAGGCATACTCAGGCTGCTTTTCGAAAAGCTTCTCAACCCCGCGGACAGGGCGGTGCTGACCTCCTGGCTGGGGGAAAAATGGTACAGGGATACCCGTGGACAGGCGGGCGCGTCGGCGTCCGCAGGCGTGAAAGTCGCGGTGGAAAAATAGCCGGAGAACGGGTAAGAGGGGCAGGTTATGGCTAAAAAACTTCCGGAGTTCAAAAAAAGCCTTCAGAAATTCCTTATCAGCGAAGAGGGCCGGATAACGAAGAAGAAGATCAACATGATGGCCGGCACTTCCATAGGCCTGGGCATGGGGCTGGCCGCGCTGCTGGTGTCGGTCAAATCCTCCGAGGCGGCCTGCTCGCATTCCTCGCACGGCTCGCATTCCTCGCACGGGTCGCACGGGTCGCACGGGTCCCACGGCTCCCACGGTTCCCACGGTTCGCACGGCTCTCACGGCTCCCACGGGTCGCTCGGGTCCCACGGCTCTCACGGTTCGGGTTATTGAAGGGGGACAGGTCTATGTTAAAGAGAATATTGCTCGCCGCCGCGGTCTGCCTGGTCTTTTCCCTGCAGGGCTTCGCCCAGCAGGCCCCGAAGAAGTTCCTTATCCTGGTGCATCCGGAGATGAGCGACCCGTTCAGCTTCGGCATGGCCCTCTGGCGCGGCATGGAATTGAAGCAGGCCGATATGGAAGTGCAGATGGTGTTCGAGGGGGAGGCTGTGTCGTATTTCCTGGGCAAGGAGGAGTTCCGCCCGTTCGAAAAACCCGCCAAGACCATGAATCCCGCGGGCACGGACTATACTACGGTGAACCTTTCCACCGAATGCTCGAACGGCCCTATGGAAGGGATGAGCTGCGTTAAGGTGCTGCGCAACGGCGTGTACGTTTCTTCTCTGGTCCCGCTGGTACATCCTTCCGGAGAATCGCCCGCCCCCCGGTACAGCATCAGCGGTCCGTCCGGCAAAGGAAAGAGGGCGAAGTCGTTCTCCGCTGCCCGCCGCGACGTGTTATGGGCGCTGCTGGCCGATTTTACCGCCGCCAATATCCCGTATAAAATATGTTCGCTGTCGGCCACCCAGCTGGGCATCTACGACAAGCTCAAAGCCCGGGGCCTCCCGCTTTCGGAGGACCCGTCCGCTCCCGTGGGCATCGCGCCGTTGCTGAACGATAATTATCAGGTCATCAGTTACTGAATAACCGCCAGGCTGCCGGCCTTTCGGAAGGCGGAGCGTTACCCCGGCGCGATAGCCCGCAATAACCCCGGAGCCCATGGCCAGATCCGCGCGAAATGAATGGATAAGCGAGCAGGCCTGCGTCAGCATGGCCCGCACCTGCAACCTTTACTGCGTTTACTGCCATAACCCGCCGACGGGGGAAAAGCGCGACATCCTGAAGACCGCGGCCGCCCTGAAAAAAAGGGGAGTCAAAGCCGTCAGCCTGGAGGGCGGCGGCGAGCCCACGGCGGGCGGGGATTTCTTCGATTGGATAAAAGCGCTCAAGGCCGCCGGGGTGCGGCGCTTCATGCTCTCCACCAACGCGGTGGCGCTGGCCGACGCCGCTTTCTGCCGCAAGGCGGTGCGGGAGATAGAGTATTTTACCGTCAATTTCCCTTCCCACCGCGAGGACGTATACGCGAAGATAACGCGCAGCGTGAAGTTCCGCATGGCGCTGAAAGGCCTGCTTAACCTCAAAGCGCTGGGCGCCGAGGAAAAGATACGGTTCTTCCATATTATTTCCGCCGGGAACTACCGGCTGCTGCCGGAGTTCGCCGTGTGGGCCGCGCGCAATTTTCCGCGTGCCGCTTTCGTTAACTTCACTTTCGTGCGCAACAAAGGCCGGGCGCTCAAGGCCGCGCGGATAGTGCCGCGCTACACGCAGGCCGCGCCGTTCATAAAACTGGCGCTGGCGGCGCTGAAAGTTAACGGCCGTAAGGCGGTGGTGCAGAATATCCCGCTGTGCGTGCTGAAGGATTTCGAAGGCTTCTCGTTCGAGTTCCAGCGCTGGCGCCGCGGCGACAAGGTGCTGGAGGACGGCATAGACCCCAAAGCCCCGTGCGCGGCCTGCGCGCGCTGCACGCTGAAGGACGCCTGCTGCGGGGCCAGGCCGGACTATCTGAAGGTGCACGGCGCGGCGGAGATGAAAGCTTCGCGCAAAGACCCGCTGGCCATAACTCCGGAGAGGTTCTAGGCGCCCGGCCCATGAAAATACTTTCCTGCTTTTCCGATATCGAAGAAATAAAGCCCCTGGCCGCGGCCGGGGCGGACGAGCTTTACTGCGCCGTGACCGGCCTGCCTTCTTTCGGCGAACCGGCCGCCCTGCCGGACCTGCGCGCGTTCGGCAAAGCCGCGCGCGCGGCGCACCGCCTGGGGCTGAAGATCTCCCTGGCGGTCAACAGCGTAGTTCCCAAGTTAACTCCCGCGGAGGAAGGCGGGCTGCTGAAGAACCTCGCCGCGGCCTCGGCGGCCGGCGCCGACGCGTTCATCGCCGCCAGCCCCGCTGTCATAGAACTGCTGTCGCTCGCAGAGCCGAAGCCCGCCGTGCACCTGAGCTCGGTGCAGCCCTGCTTCAACAGCCTGACGGCGGAGTTCTTCATCGGGCTGGGGGTCTCCAGGATCATACTGCCAAACCAGCTCTCGCCTTATGAAGCGCGCGGGATCCTGAAGCTTTGCCATGCTCGCGGCGTTGAGACCGAGATCTTCGATTACCGCTTTTTCGGCTGCGCCTACGTCAACGGGCGCTGCTCGCTGCACCGGCCCGGCTATTATACCGCGGCGGCCGCCGTGCAGAAAGGCTCGATGTGCCGCCTTAACCTGCCCGGGAGCCTGCCGGTGCCGCGCACCGTGGGCGTGGCGCCGGAATGGAAGTACCGGCTTGGCGGCATCACCGGGCGGCTGGCCGAGCGGCTCGGCCGCGGCGGCGCGCCCAGGATGGGCAACGCGGCGTCGCTGTACGATTATTTCGCCGCCGGGGTCGGGTATCTTAAATACGGCACCCGCCGGGACCCGCCGGACGTAAAGGCGCGGAAAGTGGCCGACATGCGCGCTACGCTCGACCACGCCCGGGAGCTTGCCGCGGCTTACCCGGCCCGCGAAGCGCGCGAACGGTTCATTAAAAGGCTGGAAGGCTGGGACGGGAAGAAATACTGACATGGCCATAGAACACGGCATAAGACTGGGCGGCGGCGGGGCTAAGGCCGTGCCTGCCCTTTTTAACTGGGTTTACCTGGGGCCGGAATTCTGCGAGAACCTGCTGGAGACCGCCGTCTGCGCGGAGCTGGTCCGTTTTCAGAAGCTGGGGAAGAAAGTCTGCCTGCTCACGCCGCTGCTGACCGACAAAGGCGCGGCCAGCCTGGCCGCTATTTTCAGGGAGCTGGCCCGGCTGCTCAGGACCGGGCGCCTCGACGCCGGGCGGCTTGAGATAACCATCAACGATTTTGGCGCGCTGGCGCTGGCGGCCCGGGCGAAGCTGCCGGTGAAACTCGGCGCCGGGCGGCAGTTCGCCTACAACGTCTTCGAGCAGAACAGCGGGTCGCTTTCCCTGCTCAACCGCCGCTCGCTGGATTTTTTCCTTGAGCGCGGCATCCGGCGCTACGAGATCTCGGCCGCGGGCGCCATGCCGCGCACTAACTTCAGCCGGAGCGGCTGCGGCTTCGAACCGGAAGGCTTCGCTTTCACGCTGCACTACCCGTACCTCAACCTTACCACCACCCGCACCTGCCTGGTGGGGCTGCGGGACATCCAGCCCAGGGATTCGGTGCGCGGCATAGACTGCGGCCGCGAATGCCGCGCCTGCGCTTTTAAAGTGGACCATCCCTGGGTGAAGGAAAAGCTGCTGATACGGGGGAATACCGTTTTTATGGAGTTCCCCGGCAAATTCTATTCTTCGGAAAAAGAGCTTGAACTGCTGCGCGTGGACCGCCTGGTCTACTGCCCGCTGCCCTGAAACGGAAAGCCGCCGGCGCCCTGAGGCGCGCGGCGGCTGGAAAGGGCGAAGCTCCCTCAGATCCCGGCGTAGATGAAGGAAACCACTATGCCGGGCCCGACGTGGAAGGCCAGCAGGGCCAGCAGGGCCAGCGAGATCAGCAGCGGCAGCAGGAAATAGATCTTGTGCTTTTTTACCAGCGCCAGGCTTTCCCGCATTATCAGCGTTAATTTATTCATAGGGCTTACGATTGCGAAAGGGCGTCTTCGGCGCCTTTCTTTTCTCCGAGGTCGGCCGAGAAAACGCTTTCTCCCGGCTGCCAGAAGCTGCTCTGCCCGGTCCTGCGGCGCGGCTGGAAGCGGAAGAGCCTGTCCAGCGCGGCCATGGCGCCTATCGCGAAAATATAGGCGAGGAACAGGAAGGCGGGCACCAGCACGCGCTGTACCGCCAGAAAAACGGCCCGGGTGAATTTCTTTATCTTATCCATTGTTCGCCGCCCCGGCCGGTGCTTTCTCCAGCACGAAATTGCCCAGCACCAGCGCGTCCATCTCCGTAGCGGCGTAGATCTTCAGCGCGTCGGCGGGTTCGCAGGCTATGGGCTCGCCGCGCCGGTTGAAAGAGGTGTTGAGTATTATCGGCACGCCGGTCAGCCGGTCGAAAGCCCGTATCAGGGAGTAGAAGCGCGGGTTGGTGCGCTCCGAGACCGTCTGCACGCGCGCCGTGCCGTCGTCGTGGCAGGCGGCCGGGACGGACGGTGCTTTGTCGGGGCGCACGCCCGGGGCCAGCAGCATGAAAGGGGAGGGGCAGGAAAGCTCGAAATAGTCCCCGGCCTTTTCCGCCAGGATGGCCGGCGCGTACGGCCTGAACGGCTCCCTGTGTTTTACTTTGTCGTTGAGCAGGCGCTTCATGTCCGGGTTGCGGGGGTCGCCCAAAATAGTGCGGTTGCCCAGCGCCCTCGGACCCAGCTCCATCCTGCCCTGGAACCAGCCGGTCACCAGGCCGGCCGCCACCAGCCGCGCGGTATGTTCGAACAGTTCCGCGTCGGGAAGTTTTTTCGCCTCGAGTCCCGAGGCCGATATGGCGCGCTCGATGGCCCGCTCCGAAAATTCAGGCCCCAGGCAGGGATGTTCCATGGCGGGCGCCCGGGGGATGTTGAAAAGGCTGTTGGCGGCGTACAGCGCCGCGCCCACCGCGCCGCCGCAGTCCCCGGCCGCGGGCTGTATGAAAACGTTCTTGAAGCCGGAGCTTTCAAGGATCTTCTGGTTGGCCACGCAGTTAAGGAACACGCCGCCTCCGAGGCACAGGTTCTGCAGGCCGGTGCGCGCGTGGAGATCGCGGGCCAGTTTTACCAGGATATCTTCCGTGAATTTCTGCAGGCTGGCCGCTATGTCGGCGTGCCGCCCTTCCACCGGGCCGCCCGGCCTCCGCGCCGGGCCCAGCAACCGCTCCATCTTGCGGCTGTACATCCGGTCGCCGCCGTAGAAAGAGAAGTAGGACTGGTCGAGGCGGTAGCTGCCGTCCGCCGCCACGTCAGCGAGCCGTTTGAATTCGTCCATGAAGACCGGCTTGCCGCAGCCGGCCAGGCCCATCACCTTGCCTTCGCCTTCGTGCGCCTCGTAGCCCAGGAAGGTGGTGAGCGCGGTGTAGAACAGCCCCAGCGAATCCGGGAAATTTATTTCCCGGTCCAGCGTTATGGCGCTGCCTTTGCCGGTGCCGCTGGAGGTGGTGGCCCATTCGCCTACGGCGTCGGCCGTAAGTATGGCGGCTTCGTCGAAAGGGGAGGCCAGGAAGGAGGAGGCCGCGTGGGAAAGGTGGTGTCTTACGAAAAAAACCTTGCCCTGGTAGCCGAGCCCGTCCCTGAGCGTCAGCGGCACCGTGAGGCGGTCGCTGAGCCAGAGCGGCATGGAGCGCATGAACCCGCCCAGCGAGCGCGGCCAGGCGCCGATGTGGCCCAGCAGTACCCGGGAGAATTTAAGGAAAGGCTTTTCATAGAAGACCACGCAGTCCAGGTCGTCGGCCGTGATATCGCCGGCCTGCAGGCAGTAATTGATGGCGGCCAGCGGGAAGTCGGGGGTATTTTTTTTGCGCGAGAACCGCTCTTCCTGGGCGGCGGCGGCGATCCTGCCGTCCTGAACCAGGCAGGCGGAGGAATCGTGATAATAAGCCGAAATTCCAAGAATATTCATCGGGCGCTCGCTGAAATTTTAGCATTTTGACGGGATGAAAAAATTTGCCCGTCGGGGGAGTTTAGTGGTAATATTGAAAACGCGCGCGCTGCGCGCCGGAACTGTTTATGTCAAAGCTGATTTTTATTTATTTATTCTTCTGCCTGGCCCTGTCCGCGCCGTGCGGCGGCCCCGGCCCGTCGGGCGGCAGCGGCAGGCCCGGAGACGGCCGGGACGGGCAGGTGCAGGACCCCGGCAAGCAGGACCAGAGCGGCTATTTCTGCGAAGATCTCAAAAAGCCATTCTTCGCGGAGACGGCGCCGGGCAAAGGCGAGTTCAGGGCGCAGAGAAGCCTGGCCATGCAGGAACAGTTCTCCATGCCCAAGCCCGCCGGAGTTAAAAGGGTATTCGTGCTGGGCGAATCGGTGGCTACCATACTCGGGCCCGGCTATGCCGCCGTTCAGACCGACAGTTTCGGCGGCGGGCTGCTGCGGAAGCTGGCGAAAAAAGGCCTTATCTCCGGCAAGCCCTCCTCCGGCATAGAGATACTGAACTGCGGCATGAGCGGCTACGAAAGCTACAGGATCTACGGCATCTTAAAAGAGGTGCTGGCCTACAGCCCCGACCTGATCGTGGTGCTGAGCGGGAATAACGAGGGCTCCACGGACCGGAACTGCCCCGGGCTGGATTTCGAGCTGCGGCGCAGGGAGTTCCGGCTGCTCGAGCGGTATTACGCGCTGAAGGACAACCCGCAGCAGGCCAGGAAAAAAGCCAACCTTAAGATGCACGGGGACATGCTGGCGAAAATGGCGGCGGCGGCGAAGAAAGCGGGCGTCCCCGTCGTTTTCTGCGCCCTGCCCGCCAATATGGCCGACATGCCCTCGCGCCGGCAGGCGCCGCTGGAGAACGTCAGGTTCGCGGCGGGCTACGCTGATTTTTACGCTAAGAAGTACGAGGCCGCCGCCGCGAAGTTCAAAGTGGGCCTGGCGGAGCGCCCGCAGGAGCATTTCCTTAATTTCTACATGGGGCAGACGCTGGTCAAGCTGGGCAAGGCCGCGGAGGCCGGGGCCTATCTGCGCAAGGCCGTGGATTACGACGAGGATATGAGCCGCGCCAGCGCGGACAGGAACGCCCTTATCCGGAAGGTGGCGGCTTCTGAAGACGCCTGCGTGGCCGGGCTGGACAAGCTGTTCTACGGCTTTTCCGCCGGCGGGCTGCCGGGGTTCGAAGAATTCACGGACGGCATGCACTGGCGCCCGCCCTATAACAAGGCGGTCTGGGACGAGATCTTCCGCTCGGCCTCGGCCTGCGGGATAAAAGGTTTCGAGAAGTTCAGGTCGGCGGACAGCTCCAGGTGGCAGGAGACGCCGCGCTACGACGCGCTGAAGCGGCTCAGCTACGCGGTTACCTGGCTGGACGAGCAGAACTCCACCTTCGACGAAGGCTCGCTGGCCGAACTCGCTTTTATCCGGAAAAAACTTCCCGGCCTGCTGGAGGAGGCCGCCGGCTCGCCGGAAGCTCTGGATAAACTGATACTGCGCAATTTCTGGTCCCTGGGCAAGGCGATGCGGCTGAAGGAGCTGTTCCCTCTTTTCCTGGCGCACCTGGCCGAAGTAGAGCGCCGCGCCGGGAATTACGGCCGGGCATTGGCCCTGTGCGACAGGGCGCTGGCGCTGGCGCCCGGCAGGGGCACTTTCATGCTCGAGCGCGCGCAGGTGCTGGCCGGCCTGGGCCGGAAAAAAGAGGCGGAAAAAGAATTCCAGGGGTCGGGCCTGCGCCGCGAAGCGGTGTCGCTGGGGCTGGCTTACGGCCTTGACCTGACCTTCCCGGCGTACAGCGCGCAGTCCGCGGCCGTCAGCCCGGTGCAGAAGGACAGGCTTGAGGAGCGGATGGAAGAGTGCATGAAGCCCGGGCCCGGGAAAGACCCGGAAAAGGCGCTGCAGGCCTGCCAGGACGTGGTCTATATGGTCAGCGCCAGCGCCGAGGATAAAAAAGGCACGCTGGGGCTGCTGGGCAGCGACGCGTCTTTCGAAAGCTACAAATTGCTCATGGCCATGGGCCGCGGCGAGGAAGCGCGGGAAACTTTACTGTGGACGGTCAAGAACGCTCCGGCCTCCTGGCCGAAGCGCGCCGAAGCCGGCAAACTGCTGGCCGTGCCGGCGGAAAAATAATTATTCAGTTTTTACCCGGGGCCCGGCCGGAGCGCCGGGCAGCAGGCGCGGCAGCTCGGCCGCTATTTTCTCCGCGTACCAGCGATATACGTAGCCGGCCGGATGTATCTTGTCGAATTCGGGGTCGTGCTTCGCCGGCAGCTTTTCAGCCAGGCGGATAACGGGAATTCCGGTCCCGTCGAAAGCGTGTTCCAGTTTATTGCCCGGCACGGGCACCACCAGCACCGCCATGCGCACTTTCGCCTTGTTAGCCTCGTAGAATTCCCTGAACGCCGCTACATCGGACGGCAGCAGCTCCGAGGTTTTATTCCAGTCATAGGCGGGGTCTTTTTTGTTCAGGCTGACGCGGTTCATATAGAACACCACGGCCCGGAAGAGCCGCCAGCGGCGCAGGAAGTTCAGCTGCCGCGGCCAGGCGTAGCGCAGGTTCTCCAGGTAAAGGCCCGGGTCGCGGTCGAAATACTGTTTGAAAGGTTTGCCGAGCAGGAAGGCCCGCCGGCCGGAATTGTTCAACTGGAACAGCAGCAGGTCGGGGGAGTACTCCCGCAGCGCCCTGGCGGCTATTTCCAGGTTCTGCGGTATCATGTAGGTGCAGGTGCCGGTGTTCCAGGCCTCATAGCGGCCGCGCCCGCGGGCGTTGAGCAGCCGCTCCAGCTGCGCGGGATAGGTCTGGCCGCCGTTGACCAGCGCGCCGTAAGTGTTGGAGCTGCCCAGGCAGATTATCCGCTTTACGCCCGCGGGTTTGGCGGCGGCGCGGGGGGGATCGCGGAAGCCCAGGGCGTTGACGGTCACCGTCCTGGTGCTGGCGAAGACCACTGAGGCCCCGGGGTTAAGCTCGTAATGCAGCACGGTGTTCTCTGAAGGCCTGTGCGCCTCCACATCGACTCCCTGGAAGTAGATCAATCCGCCCAGGATGCGCGTGTCCAGCCCGGACCAGGCGAGGTAGCCTTCGGCCAGGGCCAGCAGCACAACGCATTCCAGTACAAGCAGGATGGCGAGCCGCCAGGGGGCTGAGCCGGTAGAGGAAGTCGTGTTCTCTGTCATGGTAGTTTTTCGCCCCGTTGTTAAAGCTGGTTAATGCATTATAATACTTTTTGTTTTGACGGCGCGGCGGCGGCCGGTTTTTTTCATTTTGTATAATTACTTTCCCGGTACTTTATGACACTAAAAAGGGTCCTTGAACCCGAGCTTATAGAATCCGAGGCCGACGCCCTGGAATACGCGGCCATAGACCGCGCCGAAGTCAGCGCGGCCTTCGCGGACCTTGTGGCGGACGAGCTGGGCTTCCGCGGCGGCAGCGTGATAGACCTCGGGGCGGGCCCCTGCGATATCCCGCTGGCCATCTGCCGGAGAATAAAAGGCGCGAAGATAACTGCCGTGGAACTGTCGCCGGCCATGCTCGGGCTGGCGGCGGAGAACATAGCGCGGGCGCGGCTCGGCGGCCGGATAACGCTGCTGCGCGGCGACGCCAAGCGCACGAAGCTGCCCGCCGGCTCTTTCGATCTTGTGATCTGCAATAACCTGGTACATCATTTCTCCGACCCCTACCCGCTGTTTTGCGAAGCGGCCCGGCTGTGCCGGCCCGGAGGCGGCCTCCTGCTGCGGGACCTGCGCCGCCCCCGCACGCTGGCCGAACTGGACGGGCATATCAGGCGTATAGCCGGTGTGAACACGCCGCGCCAGCAGCAGCTGCTGCGCAATTCTTTGCGCGCCGCCCTGACCGCGGCCGAGGCCGGGGTTTACGCGAGAATGGCCGGCCTGGACGATCTTATCCTGAAGGAGGAGGGGCTTAAGCACTGGCAGCTGCAGCGGGCGGCCGGCCGCCGCTGACCTTAAAGTCCGCGCTTTTAGTATCATATTGACAGCCCGCGTTATGAAAACGTCCAAACCGCTCAAGGTCACGCTCGTCTCCGTTTCCGACCCCGTCATTTACGGGAACCCGCTGGCGCTGGGCTGCCTGAAGACGTACGCGGATTCCGTTCTGAAAAAGCGCGCGGCCGTGACTATACGGGAATGCGGCATAGAGCTTTCTTTGAAAGACCCGGCGGCCGCCGCGGCCGCGATCCTCGGCGACAAACCCCGGGTGGTCGGTTTTTCCTGCTATATCTGGAACGCCCTGGCCGTCATCTCCCTCTGCAGGGAACTTAAGAGATCGTCTCCCTCCACCCGGATAATCCTCGGCGGCGCGGACGCCACGGCCCGGGGCGCCGCGGTGCTGAAGGATTCGCTGGCCGATATTCTTGTCCGGGGGGAGGGGGAGCTCACCTTCACCGAGCTCCTTTCGCGCTTTCTCGCGGGCAAGCCGTGGGCCGGGACCCCCGGGACGGTTGCGCTGGCGGACGGGCTTCCGGTAGAAGGCCCGCCGCGGCCGGTAATTGAAAACCTGGATATCATCCCTTCCCCTTATCTCGCGGGCCTTTTTGACTCCGGGGATTACCACTATTTCGTTCATGAAACCTCGCGCGGCTGCCCGTTCCGGTGCAAATACTGCGTCTGGTCCAACCGGGGCGGAGTAAGGACCTTTTCGCTGGAACGGGTGCGCAGCGAACTGGATTGGCTGGCGGCGCGCGCCCCGCTGGACGTGGGGCAGCGGGACGACAGGAATATTTTCCGGGTGTTCGTGACCGACCAGGACCTGCTGATGCAGGGCCGGCGGGCGCGCGAAGTGCTGCGGTACGTCCGCTCCGGTACCGAAGGCAGGTTCATGCGGTGGATAATCCACTGCGATCTCCGGTACTGGGACCGGGCGACGGCCGCGGCGGCGGATTACGGAAAATTCCTTTTTTGTTTCGGCGTGCAGTCCCTGGACCGCAGGGTGCTCAGGCTGGCCGGAAGAACGCCGCTGCCCCCGGGCGAGCTGAAAAAACGCCTGGCCCTGGTGAAAAAATACGCGCCGAAAGCGAACGTGGTGTTCCAGCTGATGCTGGGCCTGCCAGGCGATACGCCGGCAGGCTTCCTGAAAAGCCTGCGCGGCTGCCTCAAAGCCTGCGACCGGGTACGGCTGCCCCGGGTAAACAACCCGCTGCGCGCCGGGGTACAGGTCTTTCACACGGCGGTTTTCCCCAATACGCAGTTCGAGAAGGACGCGGCGAAGTTCGGCATGGAATGGGACAGGAACCCGCCGTACCTGATAAAGCGCCTGGACGGTTTCGAAGAAAAAGATTTCGCCCGCTGCTATAAAGAGATGCGGGACCCTAAATATTCCGCCGAAGGGATAACCGGCGCTTCGAGGATAATGATAGGCGTGCACGGCAGGCTGATCTGACGGATGGACCAGATGAAAATAGTGGCCGGCGTTTCCAATCTCGACGAGGCGCGGTGGTTCCTGCGCAAAGGCGCCGACGAGCTTTATTTCGCGCTGGCGCGGTTCCGCAACCACCGGCGGGCTTCTTTAAGCTTTTCCCTGGAAAAGGACGCCGACGCCCTTTTGCGCCTTTGCGCCGGCGCCGGGCGCCCGCTTTACCTGGCCGTGAACGAGATCTACCCGCGGGAGGAATACGCCCCGCTGTCCGCCGCGGCGGGCCGCTTCGTAAAAGCGGGGGGCGCGGGGCTTATAATCCGCGACCCGGGCCTGATAAAGTTCCTCCGGGGCGGAGGTTTTTCCGGGAATTTAGTGCTCAGCACGCTGGGGCATTGTTTTAACAGCGCCGCGATGGAATTTTACGCCCGGCTGGGAATTTCCCGGATAACCCTGCCGCAGCATCTCCTCCCGTCGGAAGCGCGCGGCATAGTGCAGAACCGCCGCGGCCTGGAGACCGAGGCTTTCGCCATGATAAACGGCTATTGCGCCAACGTGGACGGCAGCTGCCGCTACCACGACATCGAAAGCACGGAGGAGCCTGGCTATCTGAACTGCCAGAGGAGCCTGCCCGCGCGCGGCGGCCGTTTCCGCCTGACGCAGCTGCCGGCGGCGGAGCTGGTGCGCAATATCGCCGCGTTCCACGCGCTCGGGGTCCGCTATTTCAAGCTCGGGCGGTTCCATGATTTCGAACGCAACAAGCGCGGGATGCTGCGGCTATCGACCGTCAGGAAAAAGCTGCTGGCCGCCGGGGGGAGGAAAGCCCCTTGAGAACTCCCGGTACAGAGTACGCGGTAGTCCTGTCGGCGAGCGAACTGGAAAATCCAGACTTCGGCCTTTTGTCCCGTTTTCAGGCGGTTTACGCCGGGGATGAATTCTGCCAGGTCAAGCTGCCGTCCGCCGGCCGGCTCCGGGCGCTGCGCGCGGGCTTTCGCGGGCGCATAGTGCTGGCGTCCTCCCTGATGACGGATAAATGGCTGGAAAAATTCATGGCGCTGGTGCCGCTCGTCAGATCCTGGGGAGCCCGCGGCGAGCTGGTGGTCAACGATTTGGGGGTGCTCGACCGGCTTTGCCGCCGGGGAGAACGGCCGCCGCGCATCTCCCTGGGCAGGGTGCTGGCCGGCGACCTGTCATTTTTCGCCGCCTCGCCCGGTTTTAAGCAGCTGTTCGGCCGCGGCGTGCGCGCCGTTGAAATAGACGACCTGGAGGGGTTCCGGCTGTTCTCAAAGGTCCCGGGAGCCGCGCTTAACCTGCACTACCCGTACAAATTTTCCGCGTTCTCCCGCATCTGCTATCTTACCCGGAAGTTCAACGACGCCTGCCGCATGCCCTGCCGCGGCGCGGCCGCGGCGGAGATCCCCGCGGGCGTGCTCAAGGAGCGCCTTTTTGTTTCCGGGAACGCGCTTTTTTCCGACAATTCCGCCCTCTACCGCGGCATATGCGGGCTGAAAAAGCCTGCCGGCGGCGCTGTTCCTGCAAGGCTGGTGCTCAATTCCGGCCTGAGCCGGGCGGCCGGCTGCCTGAACTCCGGTCTGTAGCCTTTTTTATTCCGGGCTTTGCGGCGGCCGGCCGGGCGTATTTTCCCGGGGGGCGGGCCATTGCGGAATCCGCGGGGAAATGGTATACAATATGTATATAATTGGGCTTCAGCCGGAGGCCCGGCTATTTTTATGGGGAAAAAGCCGGAAAGCGGCAGCGGCCGGGCAGGGTAAAAGGGGCAGGTTATGGCGGAAAAACTTCCGGAGTTTAAAAAAAGCCTTCAAAAATTCCTGGTCAGCGAAGAAGGCCGGATAACCAAAAAGAAGATAAACATGATGGCCGGCACCTCCATCGGCCTGGGCATGGGGCTGGCCGCGCTGCTGGTCTCCGTTAAATCCTCCGAAGCCGCGTGTTCCCATTCTTCGCACGGCTCTCATTCCTCGCACGGCTCCCACGGCTCGCACGGCTCCCACGGTTCCCACGGCTCGCACGGCTCCCACGGTTCCCACGGTTCGCACGGCTCCCACGGCTCGCACGGTTCCCACGGCTCATACTAAAAACAGGATGGCGGACAATGCTTAAGAAAATATTTATCGCTTTCGCGGTCCTTGCGCTTTTTTCTTCCCATGCTTTTTCCCAGGAGGGCCGTAAGAAGGTCCTTTTGATCGTACAGTCCAGGACGGACGACCGGTTCGGTTTCAGTATGGCTCTTTGGCGCGGCATGGAACTGCAGAAGGCCGGCCTGGACGTGCGGGCTGTCTTTCAGGGGGAAGCCGTGGTCTATTTCCTGGGCAAGGACGGCTTCGGCGCATATTTGAAACCCGAAAGGACTATGGCTATCCTGGGGGCGTCGCGCGCGGCGGAGGCTGCCGTGCTCATTTCCACTGAATGCCTGGGCGGGGTCGTAGAGGGAATGATCTGTCAGAAGACTTTGGTGGACGGCGTGTACGTTTCCTCCATGGTCCCCAATCTCGCCATACTGCCTGAAAGACCGCATATGTTCTCCCTGCCGGCCGGGAAGGGGGAGAAGCCGGTCAGGATCTCCGGCGCCGCCGGAGAGGCCGGCTGGCGCCTTCTGGCGGATTTTACGGCCGCGAAGATCCCGTTCACGCTATGCGCGCTGTCAGCCACTCAACTGGGAGTATACAGCGGGCTTAAGGCGAAAGGGCTGCCGCTTTCAGAAGATCCCTCCGTTCCCGTCGACATCGCTTCTTTCCTGAACGACGGCTACCAGATAATTAAATACTGAGAAATGACGCGGCATGTGAATGGAACGCTGTCCTGCGCTGGCCCGGCCGACCCCTGCGAACGCGTCCTGGCCGGCCTGGCCGGGAAGAGCGGCCGCGCGGCCCGCGGAAAAACGGTGGCGCTGGTAATTCCGCCCTCTCCGCAGCTCCCTACTCCCGGCCGGGAATTCCTGATAAGCGGACCTTTCGAAGGCTTTACCGCGGTGGCGACCTTAATTAAAAAGCTCGGCTATACCCTTAAAGTGCTGGACTGCCGGCCGGCGGGCGGAGAAAACACCGGCCGGGCCGTAAAAGAACTGGCCGCCGCCGATATCGTCGGGATCGCCACCTACTGCGACTCTTTCATCTTTCTGCAGGCGCTGACGAAAGCGCTCAAGCAGGCCCGCCCGGAAAGGCTGGTCTTCCTGGGCGGGCCGCTGGTCTCGTCGCTGCCCGAACTGCTGCTGGACAGCACCGCCGCCCACTGCGCCGTGCTGGGCGAGGCCGAGCTGACGCTGATAGAGTTCCTTGACGCCGTACTGGAACGCGGGCAGAACGACCTGTCCGGCATAAAGGGCATGGCCCTGAAGACCGCCGCCGGCGTAAAACTCACGGCGCCCCGGCCGCAGATACAGGACCTGGATAACCTGCCTTTTCCCGATTACACGGTCTGGCCGAACTACGAAGAAATAGTTAAAGCGGGCCAGATAATAATTTCCTCGTCGAGGGGCTGCCCCTGCGCCTGCTCCTTCTGCTACAAGACCATCCCCGCGTTAAGGGTTAAGAGCCTTGAAAGGTTCGAGCTCGAGGTGGCGCATCTTAAAGAGACCACGAACTTCGGCTATACCTGGCTCAACGACCTGACTTTCAACGCCGACGCGCCGCGCGCGATGGCCGTCTGCGGCATACTCCGCAGGCACGGGGTGAAATACCATTGTTTCGCCAGGGTCACGGGCGTCAGCGCCGCTTTCGCGGAAAAATTAAAACGGACCGGGTGCCAGGGTGTCTGGTTCGGCATCGAATCCTATGACCAGGCCGTGCTGAACCTCAGCCGCAAGGGCACCACCATCGCCCAGATAGACGCCGCGCTGGCGGCCGCGGCGGGGGCCGGCCTGCAGGCGCGGGGGCTGTTCATAGTCGGGCTGCCGGGCGAGACGAAAAATTCGCTTAAAGGCATGCTGGACTTCATCCGCAAAGGCGACTTTATCCCGCTGGTGAAATACCTGGTGCCTTTTCCCGGCACTGCTCTGTACGCGGACGCGCTGAGAACGGGCAGGATAGCCGATACCGTAGGATTTTTGCGCGAGCTTTCCGCGCGGCGGGTGGGGGACAACGACGACAAGATAGTGAACATGACCGGGCTCGGCGAAGGCCTGCTCAGGGACTTTTTCCACAGGATCTGGGAGCTTACCCGGGAAAAAGAGGCCGTGTCATGAGACGCGCTGAAATCCCTGGGGCGGTCCGGCTCCTGGCCCTGTTGCTGCTGGCGGCGGCGGGGACCTCCGCTTACTGCGGCGAAAAGAACGCCGGCCTTTACTGGTTCGTGCCCGACGGGATGAGGGCGGACCTGGGCGGAAAAGATGTTTTTGAACTGGCGGCGGAGGGGGAATATCCTAATATACGCAGGATGATGGAGAACGGTTCCTACGGCTATTCCATGCCGGTCTATCCTTCCCATACCCCGGTTAACTTCGCCACGCTGATGACGGGCTGCTATCCCGAACTGCACGGCGTGGCCGACGGGCAGATGCGGTTGGAAGGCTACGGGCTGGCCAAGCCGTCCATCTCGGGCTTCTCCTCCAGCGCCAAGAAAGTGCCGCCGGCCTGGAAACTTTTCGAGGACGCGGGCCGTACCGTGGCCGTGGTCTCGGTGCCCGGCTCTACGCCGCCGGAAATGTCGTCGGGGCTGACCATACGCGGCCGCTGGGGTTCCTGGGGCTCTGATTTCTGGGCGATAAATTTCGAAGCGTCGGCTGACGCCCGCCCCCCGGCCGGGGATTCCGCGCGGCTTTTCTTCATGGGCCCGCAGCTGACGCGCCAGGTAAGAACGGCTCCGGCGCGGGGCTGGAAGGCCTCGCCGGTCTCCTACTCTCCGCCCCTCGAGGCGGAGCTGGCCGCCTACGGCACCACCGTCTACGCCTATATTTACGACAGCACCGACGACCAGGCCGAAAATTACTCCGGCGCGCTGTTCTCTTTCGACAAAGAGTCGGCCATCGCCGACCTCGGCCGGCCGGATTCCTGGAGCGGGTGGACCCCGGTAAGCCTGGCGTGGGGAACCCAGCCGCTGGAGTCCAGCCTTAAGGTTTCGCTGATACGCCTCGCGCCTTCCGGCGCCATGAAGGCCCGGCTGTTGTTCGACCCCATGAATCGCACCACCGTGGAGCCGGCCGACGCCGTGCCGGCCATGGAAAAGGCGCTGGGCCCGATGGTGGATTTCCCCGACAACTGGCCGGCCCAGCTGAACAATTCGCCGGAGGAAAAGAACACTTTCTTCTCCGAGGCGAAGATGGCGCTGGACTGGCACCGGGCGCTGGTGCCGTTCATCTATTCCACTCTGAAGCCAGACGTTTTTATTCAGGACACCTACACGCCCAACCAGATGCTGGAAAGCCGCTGGTGGCTGCCTTACGTGGACAGGAACAGTTCGCGCTACGCCGCCGCCTCCCCGGGCGAGCGGGCCGCGGCCCTGGCCGACCTGGAAGAGATGTACCGGCGCCTGGACGCGGTGCTGGGCGAGGCGATGAAAAGCGCGGGCGGTAATTCTTTGATAGTGCTCAGTTCCGACCACGGTATAGCCCCGCTGAACCGCTACGTCATGCTGAACGATCTGTTCGCGAAAGAAGGGCTTTTGAGTTTCAGCACCAACCCGGCTACCGGCGCGCCGGCCATAGACTGGGCCGGAACGAAAGTGGCGCATCTTAAAATGATAGGCGTTTACCTGCGCCCCGACGGCCTGGCCGGGCAGTGGCGGCGCGGCGGCGGGCCGGAATATAACGCCCTTCGCGGGAAGGTGAAGAAAATGTTGCTGGGCCTGCGGGACGGCGCCGCGGCGCCGATAGAGCGCGTTGTGAACTGGGAGGACGCCGGCGGGCTCAGGATGCCCAAAGACCGCGTGCCGGACCTGCTGCTGGTGATGAAGCCCGGTTACGGTCTGACGGAGGAAATGTCCGCTGGGCTGCCGGTGTTCCGCGACGCCCGCGAAGGCGGTTATAAACAGGCGCTGCTGGCCGAAAAGAACTCCGCGCTGTGGACGCCTTTCATAGTAATGGGGCCCGGAGTAAAAAAAGGCTACAGGCTGAAGCGCAATATCAGCAACGCCGACCAGCTGCCTACGCTGCTGAAGCTTACCGGCGTCCCGGTCCCCGGCTACATGCAGGGCAAAGTTATAAATGAGATCTTCGAGCCGTAAACTATTCCTGCTGGTCATGCTGGTCCTGCTGGCCGCGGTGCCGGCCTGCCCGGCGGCCGCCGGTTCAGGCGGCGCCCGCCCTTTCAAAGCCGCGCTGGCCGCGGCGGGGCTGGAGTATGCCGGCACCAGAGCTTTCAGCGTTTCCAAAGATTACCGGCGCGGGGACTGGCGCGGCGCGCTGCCGGCCTTCCGGACGCTGGATACCGGCGCCGGCGCGGTGCGGCTCCGTCTGGAACTGACGAAAAATATCAGCCGCGCGCAGGCTGAAAAGACCATGGCCGAGCGTTTTCTCCGTATAGACGCGCTGTATGCCGGCGGCGCGGCCTATCCCGGCATGATAACTACCGAATTCGAGGTGCCGCCGCAGCTGCGGCCCAGGGACCTCCGGACCGGCCCCGGTGAAAACAAAGTTAAGGTCCTTGCCGCCACTCCCAGCATGGCGTACGGGGCCGGCTCCGAGGACCTGATAAGCCGCCGGGGGCTGCTGGGCTACGTTTACTGCGAAAAAAATTCCCTGCTCGCGCAGATCGAACTGTTCTTTCCCAAGAAGGACTTCGACCAGGAGTCCGCGCTCAGGGAATTTGATAAAATAAGATGTGCTGGCACCCTGTCAGGCGGCATCGACGATAAAGTTTCGGCCGGATCAAAGGGAAAATAATGGAAAGCAAGTTCGTTCGGCTAATGGCGGTTGTTGTTGCGGCATACGGATTTATGGCGGGCAGCGCGCGCGCCGAAGAGAAAAAAACGGAAGTAAAGCTTTATATGCAGGAGATGTACAGCGCAGTGAGCGACAAGACGCCGGACTCTTTTTCCATGCGCCTGGCCCGCATAGTTTTCTCCGGCAAGCCGAACACCGACTGGGCCTACAGCTTCCAGCTGGACGCCAGCCAGCAGCCCGCCCTGCTGGACGCCTACCTGGATTTCAGCCGGGAGAACGTCCTGCCTAAAGCGTTCGCTTTTAAATTCCGCGCGGGCCAGTTCAAAGTGCCGTTCAGCATGGAACACCTGGCGGGTGACTCCGACCTGGACACGGTCAACCGCTCGCAGGTTGTTAACGCGCTGACGCCGGCGCGGCCGGACACGAAAGGCCGCGATATCGGCGCCTCGCTGCAGCTTACCGCTTCGCCCTGGCAGCTGAAAAAACTGGCGGAAATAACGGTGGGCCAGTTCAACGGTGAAGGCGCGAACGCCGCCGATAAGAACCACCGCAAGGGCCTGGCCCTGCGCGGCGTCTTCAATCCCTCCGCGGCCATCAGCTTCGGCGCCTCGTATTACGACGGCACCCGGTTTTCCACCGCCACCGCCACCACCCGCCTGGGCACCGAGCTTTCTGTTACCTGGGGCCGGGCTTACCTGAAAGGCGAATACGTGCGCGGCAAGGCCAATTCCCTGAACAATGTCCGCCCGGCCAACGCGGAAGGCTGGTACGCGCAGGCCGCTTTCTTCGTGGTGCCCAAGGTGCTGCAGGCGGTGGCTAAATACGACGTCTACGACCCGGACATCGAGCGATCCAGCGACAGGGATTATAAATACGCTTCCACCGTCAAGAAATCGGCCATTTCCGTAGTAGGCGTGAACTGGAATTTCGCGGACAACATGAAGCTGCAGACCAATTACGAGTGGAAATACTGGGTAAAAGGCGGCATAGTCTGCAATACCTTCGAAACCGTTCTGGCTATGACCTTTTAGCCGGGGGCTGAATTAACGGGAGATTTTTTCTATGAAGAATTTTTTTTCGGTATTTCTGCTGGCGGCCTGCTGCGCCGCCGCCGGCGCCGAGAATAACCACATACGCATAGGGTATCCGTCCGCCGGAGCGCTGATAAACGGGCAGGTAGGGACAGTGCTGGCCAATACGGACATCCTGGCGAAGAACGGGCTGGACGCCGAGGTGACGCCGTTCCTTTACGGCTCGCAGATGCAGGAAGCCCTGCTGGCCGGGAAAATAGACGTAGCGCTGACCAGCGAGGCCAACTTCGTGAACCTCGCGGCCAAGTTCCCGTGCAAGGTTATAGCCACGCTGGGCCCGGCGGGACGCATAGCTGTAATGGTGCGCGAGGGCTCGCCGCTAAATAAAGTTTCGGACCTCAAAGGCAAGACCGTGACCACGGTGTTCGGCACTTCGGCTCATTACCCGGCCGTGCAGTGGCTGCTCAAGGCCGGCCTTACGCCGGATAAGGATGTGAAGCTGGTGCACATGGCGGCGGCCGAGGGCCGCGCGGCGCTGATGAAAGGCGACATCGACGCGATAGTTATCTGGGACCCGTTCGTAGAGGATTTTATCGAGAAGAAAGCCGCCCGCATGCTGGACTACAGCCCGTCGTTCTTTACCACCACGGTGGTGTCCGCGGAGTTCCTGAAGAACGAGCCCGCCGCCGCGGTGAACTTCCTGGCGGCGCTGCAGCAGGCCGTGCTGTACATGGCGAAAAATCACGCCCTGGCCAACGGCTGGCTGGCCAAGACCATGGGGGTATCGGCGGAGATAATCGACAAAGGTTCCGCTTTCAATACCTCCTATGCCAGAGCGAAAAAATTAAAGGATATTAACCTTGCCCCCGCGAAAGACCTGCTGACCCGCCTGCAGCAGATAGCCGACTTCAACCTCGCGAGCGGGCTGCTGAAGGAAAAGTCGCCGGTCCTGGAGAACGTTGACCCGAGCTTCGCTAAGACCGCCCGCGAAAAAGCTCTGGCCGGCAAGTTCGACCCGGCGGCGGTTTCGGTAAAGGAAAAGTGAAAGGACTCGTTTCTGTAATTCTGATAGCCGCGGCCTGGCAGGCCGCGAGCCTGCTGGGCTGGCTGAACCCCTACCTGCTGCCGCCGCCGACCAAGGTGCTTTACGCCTTCAAGGATGCGGCGCAGGGGGGCATACTCTTTATATACCTGGCGGCCAGCCTCCGGAGGGTGCTGACCGGCCTGGCGCTGGGTTTCGCGGCCGCCGTTCCGCTGGGGGTACTGGCCGCGTCCCGCGCCGGGGTCCGCGCTTATCTGCTGCCGGTCATCGAACTGCTGCGGCCGGTGCCGCCCATAGCCTGGATCCCGCTGGCCATACTCTGGTTCGGGATAAAAGGCAACGGGGCCAGCAACTTCATAACTTTTATAGCCGCTTTTTTTCCGCTTTTCCTTCACACTTTTTCCGGCGTGCGCCACATCGAGGAGATACACCTGAACGCCGCGCGAACGCTGGGCGCGGACAGAAAAATGCTGCTGTTCGATGTGGCCATACCTTCGGCCCTCCCTTTTATAGTGACCGGCCTGCGTATAAGCCTGGGCTTCGCCTGGATGAGCGTGATCGCGGCCGAACTGATAGCTTCCACCTCGGGGCTCGGGTACATGATAGAGATGAACCGGTCCATGATGAACATTCCTAACGTCATGTGCGGCATGATAACCATAGGCGCCACCGGCTACCTGATGAACGAGGCCATAGTGCGCGTGGAGCGCCGCTTCTCCTGGAAGCCGGGGCGGCAGGACAAATGACGCAACCTATTTTTAAGGCCGAGAACGTGTACAAGTCCTTCAAGGACCCGAAAAGCGGCGTGTCGCTGTGCGCGCTGGGCGGGCTGTCACTGGAGATACGGCAAGGGGAGTTCGTAAGCGTTATCGGGCCCAGCGGCAGCGGCAAGACCACCCTGCTTTATCTTATGGCCGGTTTCCTGCGGCCAGATTCCGGTACGCTGCTTTACAAGGGGGAGGAAGTGCTCGGCCCCTCGCCCGAGCGCACCGTGATCTTCCAGGAATACGGCCTTTTCCCGTGGAAGACGGCGGCCGGCAACGTGGAGTTCCCGCTGAAGGCCAGGGGCCTGTCGGCCGAAGCCCGCCGGATAGAGGCGCTGAAATATATTTCCATGGTGCACCTGGACGGCTTCGCCGACAAATACCCGCACCAGCTTTCAGGCGGCATGAAGCAGCGCGTGGGCATAGCACGGGCGCTGGCCTGCGGTCCCCAGGCCGTGCTGATGGACGAGCCGTTCGCCGCGCTGGATAATATAACCCGCGAAATGCTGCAGGAGGAGATCCTGCGGCTTTGGAGCGGCCTGGGCAAGACCTTCGTGCTGATAACCCACCATCTCGACGAGGCTATCTTCATGAGCCAGCGGATAATAGTTATGAGCGCGCGCCCGGGGATAGTGAAGGAATCGGTAGAGGTGCGCCTGCCGGAGCCGCGCACCGCCGAGGTCAAAGCGCATCCGGCCTTCATGGCCCTGAAGGTCCGCCTGATGAAAAGCCTCAGGGAAGAAGTGGAGAAAAGCCTGGCCGCCTCCAAAGGCCCTTCTTTCGTGCGCGAGATGGGCGTTATAAAAGTCGTGGAAAAGGAAGAACCGTGAGCGGCGAAATAATGGATTTCTGCGGAACCCCCAACTGCGGCGGCGAATACCGGCGCTGGGAGGACCTGATCTCTTCCACGGCGCGGATCCCGCTGCCGCCGGACAACTACAAGCCGTTGGTCGCCCTTGTGGTCCCGCCGAGCCCTTTCACCGTGCCGCGCGGCTGGGGCTATTATCTTGAGCGGCCCTTCGAAGGCATCTCCTATATTGCCACCGTGCTGGCCAACGCCGGGTACAGGGTAAAGATAGTGGACGCCAGGTTCAAGCCGGCGCCGCTGGCGTACGCGGCCGCGGGCATACGCGGCGCCGACCTCGTAGGAGTGGGTACTTTCGAGGACGGGTTCCCGTTCATAGAGGCCATCTGCGCTCTCGCCAAGGACCAGGACCCGCTGCGCCCCGTGATACTGGGCGGCTCGCTGGTCACTTCCGTGCCGGAGCTGGTGCTGCGCAATACGCGCGCCGATATAGCCGTGCTCGGCGAGGGGGAAATAACCGTACTGGAGCTGCTGGACGCTTTCACCCGCGGCACGCTGGCCGCCGAAGCGGCCTCCATTCCCGGCCTGCTGCTGCGCGTGCCCGGAGGCGCGCTGAACTTCACCGCGCCGAGGAAGCAGCTTTCGAACCTGGACATCCTGCCGGTCCCGGATTTTCGGATGTGGGGCCGGAAAAATCATTTTCTGCGGCAGGTGATAGTAAGCTCCGGCCGCGGCTGCCACAAGAACTGTTCCTTCTGCTACCGCACCACCCCCAGGCTGGGGCTGAAATCCGTGGCCGGGCTGCGCGGCGAGCTGGCCTTGCTCAAGGAGCGGCATCAGGCGGAATTCTTCCAGTTCACCGACCTTACTTTTACTTTTTCAAAAAAAAGGACCCTGGCGCTGTGTGAAATGCTCAGGGAGCTGCGCGTGAAATGGTGGTGCATGACGCGCGTGCGCAACGTGGACGCCGAGGTGCTGGCCGCCATGGCCGGCGCCGGCTGCGACCAGATACTTTACGGCGTGGAAACGCTCAGCCAGGCCGCGCTGGACGGCGCAGGCAAGGGCTTCAGCGAAAGCGAGACCGCGCTGGCCATGCGGCTTACCCGCGACGCCGGTATAACCGTGGGCGCGGCCTACGTGGTGGGCCTGCCCGGCGAAACGAAGGAAGCCCTGGACGCCGCCGCGGCGTTCTCCGCCGGGCCGGGCACGCCTGCGCGGGTCAAGTATCTTTCGGCCATTCCCGGCACCAGGGTTTACTCCGACGCGGTAGCTTCCGGCGCGATACAGGACGAACTGGCCCACCTGCGCGGGATGCTCGCCCGCGAACAGGGCCTGGCCGGCGACGATTTCCTGAACCTGTCCGGCCTGCCGGAGCAGGTCTACCGCGACGCCTACCGCAGGATCGAGGCCAATTATGTGCCGGGGCCTTACGGCACGGCCGGGCTGGTGCGCGACAAAAGGCTTTACGCCTATCCCGGCCGCCCTATTTCCGAAGAAGAAGTCGAGTCAGTGCTGCAGGAGGACGCCCGGCTTTGTGCCGGCTCGCTTATCACCGATGAAAAACAACCATGTTAAAAAGCAGTTCGACGCCCGCTCGTCCGAATTCTCAAGGTCCGCTTCCTGGGTGACCGACCGCAGGCTGCTGGCGGCCCACCGCAGGGCCATAAAAGGCCTGCTGCCGGCGAAGGGCCGCATGCTGGAGGCCTGCTGCGGCACCGGCGAACTGACCGGCGCGCTGAAACGCCGGGGGCTGGAAACGCACGGCTTCGATATTTCCTCCGGCATGCTCAAAGAGGCCGCCCGGCATATCCGGCACCTGCGGCGCGGGGACGCGCACAAACTGCCGTATCCCGACGGTTCTTTCGACGCGGTGGTGATGCGCCAGGCCATGCAGTTCCTTGAGCCCGGGGTTTTTCTTAAAGAGGCCGCGCGCGTGCTGAAGCCGGGCGGCACGCTGCTGCTCAGCCACCACGTGCCGCGCAATAAAGCGGAACAGGCCCGCCTGCTGGGCATCTACAGGCTGATACAGCCGGCCGGGATCTTCAAGGACCCGTCGAAGCTTTACCTGGGAGCGGACCTGCGCGCGCATATAAAGCGCGCCGGGCTGAAGCTGAAAAAAGAACTGGCGCATTTCTCCGCCGAGTCCGTTACCGCCCTGCTGAAATGCTACCCGAACCTGGACGAGCGGCAGAAGAAAAAGATCTTCGGCGCCTACCTGGCGGCGGGCGCCTCCGGAGTAAAGGTTAAAAAAGGCGAACTGTTCGCGAGCTGGAAGTGGGTTATCTTCGCGGCGTGCAAGCCTGCCTGATGTCCGGGGAGCCTGCTGTCCCGGCTCAATACTTCGACGGTCTGAGGTCGTCCTTCTCCGTCAGGTTAAGGTTCTTCAGCGCGGCGTTCACCAGGCCGTTGTCCACGTAATTATCTATCTTGACGGTTTTCTTCCCGATAAAGCCGTGTTTTTTCAGCAATTTGTCCACCTCGTATAAAAGCCCCGCGCTGACAGTGGGGACGAGATCGTACTGCGGGTAGTTCAGGCCGCGGAAATCCATGGCCATCTGCAGCCCCTTGGCCTGCGGCCGCGTCCTTTCTTCATAACTGAGGCCATGCTCGTATTTTATCCGTTCGATATACGCTTCCAGCAGCGCGGTCAGGGTGCCGCGGTTGGCGTTCAGGAACTCCCTGGTGCAGACCAGCAGGGCGTGCGAAAGCTCCGGGTCGCCGAACTCGTCGAGGGATTGAACGAGGTTGAACTCGTTCATTTTTTTCGGTACGCCCATCAGGTGAAAATATCCGCCGTCCACCACGCCGTTCCTTACCCCTTTGCGCATATCGTCCTCGAAGACGTCCTCTGCGACGAGGACCTTGTTCCTGGGCAGCAGTTCCTTTTCCTCCGGGGTCTTCGGCAGTGCGGCGAGGTGCAGCACCTGTGTTTTCAGGTTCACGCCGGCATGCTCGAGATACTCCCGCAGGAAGATCGCGTCGCCGGGCCCGGCCCGCCTGGAGACCAGTACCTTGCCGAAATAATCAGCGGGCTTGTCGGTCTTCAGGCCTTTGCGCATCAAAAAAACGTGCCCGGCCTGCCCGTTCACGTCATGCCCCAGTTCGGCGATGGCCACTATAGGTTTTCCGGCGTAGACTGAGAAAATGAACGAGGATTCCCCGACCATCGCCAGGTCGAATTTGCCCGCGAGCATCATGTCTATAAGCTCCGTGCCTTTCGACTTTCCCACGTCGTCGGTGCCGCCCTCGTTGAATTCCTCAATCGATTCCGGGACTTTCGTGTATTCGCTGCCGCGCAGGGTCTTGGCGTAGTATTCTACGTTCAGGCCTTTCTTCCTGAAACCGTCCGTCTCGTACAGCCGCAGCAGCAGCGCGGTGCGGCCGCCGTGGAAATAACCTATCCTGACGGGCCCGCCTTCTTTTTTTTCGGCCGCGTTAACGGAGATAAGCGCCGCGCAGGCCAGCAGGCCGGCCGACAGGGCGAGTTTCAGGCGGGGTGAGCTATTTTCCATTCTTGTCGCTCCAGGCGTCCAGGCGGTGCAGCAGTTCCCGCACCCTGTCCGGTTCCTGCCCGGCCAGGTCGTGCGCCTCGGCGGGGTCGGAGGCGAGATCGTACAGCTCGGCCTTCTGCGGAGCGCCTTTGCGCGGCCCGGTGCGGATAAGTTTCCAGGCGCCGGCCTTTACCGACCGCACTCTCACCCCGTAGCCCCGGGTTTCAGCGAACACGGCCCGGCCGCCCTCCTCTTTCTTTTCTCCCTTAAGCAGCCCGGCCAGGCTGCGTCCCTGCAGGCCAGGCGGGGGGGAGGCCCCCGCCAGGTCCAGGATGGTAGGCATAAGGTCTACCAGTTCCACCGGCTGCCTGACCACTGCGGCCCCGGTATTCAGCCATTTTGCCGGGATATCCATGATCAGCGGGACATGGATGAGCTCCTGGTAAAGCTTTGGCGGATCGGTGTTGTGCAGAAAGCCGCCGTGGTCGCCCAGTTCCTCGCCGTGGTCGCCGGTGATGATAATGATCGTATCGCCCGGGGTATGCTTGCCGGCCCACGCGGCCAGCTCCCCGATAAATTTGTCGACGTAGGTGAGCGACGCGTCATAGCGGGCGGTGATATAATCGAGATCCGCCCGGTCCAGGCGGACCGGCGGATAGTTCGAGGGGAACTGCTTCGCTTTGCGCAACGCCCCTGCCGCCGCGGTCGCTTCGTCGAGCGAGAAGCTCCAGCCCTCGCCGTTTTTTTTGATGCTGGACAGTACGGGCTTCGAGAACCAGGTGGAAGCCAGTACCCCTTTGTAGTCCCCGGCGTAAGGGCTTATGAATTCGGCCGGCGGCAAATAAGGCCTGTGCAGTTCGAAAGGATTGAGGATGATGAAAAAAGGCCCATCCTTGTTCTTCTCCATCCACTCAAGGGCTTCTGGGAGGAAAGCGGCGAAAGAGTCCGTCCGCTGCTGCTTCCGGCTGACGTCGCTCCTGTAATCGCGGTACAGGTCGAATCCCTGGTCGAAGCCGTAGTCGGGCCCGTTATAGCGGCCGGTGAAAAAACCGGCCGTCCTGTAGCCGGCCTTTTTCAGCGCCTCGGGGAGCGTCGTTTCGTCCGCGCCCAGTTTCGGGTCCGTATAGTCGAAGTCGGACAGCCTCTTGCCCTCGTTGAACATCCCGAGGCTGCGCGGATATTTCCCGGTCAGGAAAGAGGCGAACGACGGGAGCGTCCAGTTCGACTGGGAATAGGCCGACTCGAAAAGGACGCCGCGGCGGGCCAGGGCGTCTATGTTGGGCGTAGTGGCCCGCGCGTAGCCGTAAGCGGAAAGATGATCGGCCCGGCAGGTGTCTATCGCTATCAGCAGGATATTTGGCCTGTCCGCGCCGGCTCCGGCCCGCGCAAGGCCCGGGCTTAATAGCAGCGAAAGTAAAAGCGCCGTTCTTGCCATGGTCATTATTCGCCGAATAGGGAACGGCCGTCCAGGGGCGGGGTTATGCCCTTCAGGTCGATGCCGTAGCCGTCCAAAATAGTGGGCGTGATATCTTTCCTGTCCCCGTTGTTAAGTTTTCTTCTGCAGTTCGTGGCCAGGAACGTGTCGGGCGCCTTGGAATGTTCGAAGCCGCCTTCGTCCATGCCGTGATCGGTGGTAACGTAGATGTCCGTTCTCTGGTATAGCCCGAGCGCTTTCAGCTTCCTGACTATCTCTCCCAGGCCGCGGTCGGCGGTCCTTATGGCTTCCCCGTATTCTTTGGAGCTCTCTCCGTACAGGTGCCCCTGCTCGTCAGGTTCCTCGAAATGGAAGAACGCGAAGAACCGTCTGCCGCGGTATTTATCCAGGGCCGTTAAAGCCTTCCGGTCCATATTTTCCGCCGGGCCCAGCGCGGTCAGGTAAAGGTCTACGGACTTTACGGTGTTGAAATAAGGCTCCCCTTCGCGGAGCACCCATACCGGCGGCTTCCCGTCCTTGGTTTCGGACGTGGTGACGCTTTTTTTGTCCCACCAGCGCGTCTTCTCGTGCACGGACCCTCTCGAAATGCAGTTCCCGCAGATCTCGTGCGGCCCCCTGGCGCCGAGGTTGTTGACCTTGGCGCTGAGGAAGACCGTGGCGATATTGGCCGGGCCGAATAATTTTTTCAGTCTTTCGAAGACCGTATACCCGGCGGGTATCGGCTTATAGTCGCGGTTGCGGGTTATTCCCAGCCGCGGCGCGCTGTAGCCCGTCAATATCTCCGCCCAGCCGGGCTTGGTCTGGGTGGCGCCGGTGGTCACCTCGGTGGCGGCCAGCGAACCTTCGGCGACCAGCGCTTTTAAGTTCGGCAGCTGGCCCGCCGCCAGCAGTTCGGTCAGGCGCGCCCTTTGCGTTCCGTCCCAGCCCACCAGCACGACGTTGCGGACCCCGCCCGGCTTCTCCTGCGGGGCCGCCGCGGCGCCGCCCCGGAAGCAGCACAGCGCGGTCAGGCAGAGTATGGTTCCCGGTTTTATGAAATTCATAGCGCGTTCTGAATAATATCATACAATATACTCAAATAATCCCGTATTTCCGTGACCGCGCTCCGAGTATGCTACATATGAACCGCTCGTGCAGAATATTAACCGGGTGCCTGCTGCTGGCCGCAGCCGCGCGCGGCGCCGCCGGCGCGGAGGCCCCCGCGCCGGCCGGGCGCTATAAAGGCTTCAACCTGCTTATCGTGTCCATGACTAACATCGGCACCGACCACATGAGCCTTTACGGCTATAACCGCAAGACCACGCCCTACCTGGACAAGTGGGCGGAGGGCGCGCTGGTCTTCGACGATGTTTTTACGCCGGCTTCCTGGACGCTGCCCGTGGGCACTTCGCTGTTCACCTCCCTGACCCCCAACGCGCACCAGATAATGGGGCGCAACCGGGATATCCTGCTGTCCGAGAAAATAAAAAGCCTGCCCGAGCTGCTCAGCGCGGCGGGCTTCCGGACGGCCGCCTTTACGGGCGGGCTGGATTATATGCCGTCGCTGGGGCATATGCGCGGGTTCTCGACCGCCCCGGATAACCCTCCTTTCACGAAATTCGACGTGACGGTCCCGCAGGCGCAGGACTGGCTGGCGAAGAACCGGGACGGCAGGTTCTTCCTGTTCGTGCACGGCTACGACACCCACCCGCCTTTCCTTCCGTCGAAACAGTTCGAAGGCGTTTTCAGCAGCACCGCCGGCCGCAATATCACCGTGGACCCGACGCGGACCTACCGCGGCTACCGCGAAAGCAAGGACGCCGATATCACGGCCTCCTATCACGTGGTCAGGCCGCCGCCCGGGGCCGACAAGAAAAAAAAGCGCGTCAAGGACGCCAAGGTGGTCCTGACCCCGGACGATATCACTTACCTGCGCGACCTGTACGACGAGACGATACTGGACGCGGACCGGCGGGTGGGAGAATTCCTCGGTTCCCTGGACCAGGGCCTGCTGGACCGGACCGTGGTGGTGGTCCTTTCGGAGCACGGCGAGATGTTCGCCAAGCACGGCCGCTTCGGGCGGGCCGGCGGCATCCGCGGCACCCTTTTCGACGACGTGGTCCATGTCCCGCTGCTTATCCGGCTGCCGGGCGTGCAGGGGCGGCGCGTGCGCGGGCTGGTGCAGATAGTGGACATTCTGCCGACGCTGGCGGAACTGACGGGGCTGCCGCTCAAGGACAAGACCGAAGGGGTAAGCCTGCTGCCCCTGATAAGTTCCGGCACGCCCGTGAACGAATTCGTCTACGGCGGCACCAGGTACAATACCTACATGCCCGAAACCTACGAGCCCTACGGTATTTCCAGCATCAACGAGTACATACGGGACTATAAATGGAAGCTGATCCACGAGATCACTTTCCCGGACCTGAAAGAGGGCCGCGCACCGGGCGACCCGGAAGAAACTTTCGAGCTGTACGATCTCAAGGCCGATCCGGGCGAAGCGGTTAACCTGGCGGCGGACCGGCCGGAGACAGTGAAGGACCTGGCGGTCAGATTAAAGAGGTGGGCGGAGGCGTCCCGCGGACTTTCCAGGGGAGAGCCTTCCAAACGGGCGCTGCCCCAGGAAGTGATGGAAAAAGCCAAACAGCACGGCTACTGGTAGCTCCGCCGCTACCGCGGCGGCGCAAGCCTGTCCGACCAGTTGAAAAGCTCCATTTCCAGCAGATAAGCCCCGGCCGGTTCGCTGTCGAAGAGATCTTTCTTCTCCAGCGGGTCGGCGGCAGTGTCGTAAAATTCCTTTTTCTGCGTAAACCCGTCTAAGGTCAGTTTCAGCCCGGAGCTTTTTCTTACCGCCCTTTTGTCGAAATGGAAAAGGTAGTCGGTCTCGGAAAACGCGTCCAGCGCTTTCGCTGCTCCGTCGATCTGCCCGAGCAGGCTCGTGCCGCGCAGCTGTTCCCGCAGGTCTTCCCCGGTCTTCAGGCCCAGCAGCTCTATCAGCGTCGGGAAAACGTCGATGGCCCTGACCTGCTGCGCGATCCTGCCGCCCGGCCTGCCCGGCACCCGGATCAAAAGCGGCACGCGGATAACTTCGTCGTAAAGCGTCATGCCGTGGTCGACGCCGCCGTGGTCGAACAGTTCTTCGCCGTGGTCGGATAAAAGCACGACGACGGTGTCCGTGGAGCCGACAGCGGCGAGCCTGCCCAGGAAATCCCCCAGCAGCCTGTCCGCCCTTAATATTTTTTCGTCATAAACGTCCGTCCACAGCTGCACGTCCGCCCGGGTATATTTCAGCCGCCGGCCGTCCAGCAGCCGCAGGCGAAACTTCTCGTGGCGGGGCCGCAGCTTCAGGGCATTGCTTTTTTCTGCGGCGGTAACGAAAGTCACGGGCCCGGCCGGCTCCAGGTCATGGAACGGATGGGTGTCGTAGCCGTGCACGAACAGGCAATACGGCGCGCCGCCGTTCTTTCCCAGCCAGTCCAGCGCCTCGGGGAAAGTAGTGCCGAAACCGGCGAAATCCCGGCTGTCCGCGTAAACGTCGAACCCGCGGCTGAAGCCGAAGCTCCCGCCCAGGCCGGCCCCGCCGGTGAAAGCGGCGGTACGGTAGCCGTTGGCTTTGAACAGCTGGGCCATCGTCACTATGGCGGTGGAGAGGGCCGCCGGCTCCAGGCCGGTGCTGCCCGCCGCCGGCAGTTTGAATTTGTTCGTGACCCCGTGCTCGGAGGGGTACAGCCCGGTGAACAGCGACATGAACGACGGCAGCGTCCAGCTGGCCTGGCTCACCGCGTTGGTAAAAAGGAACGAGTCCCTGGCCAGCGCGTCCAGGTTCGGAGTTGTGGCGCGTTTATAGCCCAGGGCGCCCACGTGATCGGCGCGCAGGGTATCCCAGCCGATAAGTACCAGGTTCGGGCCGGCGCAAAGGGGGGCGGCGGCGGACAGGAGCCCCGCGGCTATTACCGGCCCGGCCAGTTTTAAAAAGTGGGATCTCATAGTTAGGCGAGCATAAAAAAGCCTTCCGGCGGGCGGGTTCGCCGCGTCTTTGCGCGGATACCTGGTTCGTCAGAAAAGTATTATAATGATTGTAATATAATAGGGCTGGTGTTTCAAACGCGGCCGTTTTAACGGAATGCCTGTAAGATTCATGATAAGATCGCTCGTCTCGCTGCTTCTTCTGCTGTCTGTCCGGAGCTTATGCTCCGCGGCGGACGCGGCCCAGGCCCCGGGCGGTTATAATGTTGTAATGGTGCTGATGGAGACGCTGCGGCCCGACCACCTGGGCTGTTACGGCTACGGCAGGGCGACCAGCCCCAATATAGACAAGCTGGCCGCGGAGGCTACGGTTTTCGAGAACGCCTACTCCCAGTCGAGCCAGTCCCTGGTCAGCGCCGCCTCCGTCTTTACGGGGCTTTATCCGCCCAGCCACGGCGTGACCAACGTGGACCAGCGCCTGGACCCCGCCCTCCCCACGCTGGCGGGGGAACTTAAGCGCCGCGGCTACCGCACGGCAGCTTTTACTTCCGGCTTTTTCCTTAACCGCGGGTTCGGCCTGGACAGCGGTTTCGATGAATATGACGATTCCAAGGATTTCGGCACGCTGGCCGACGTGGTCCCCGGGGCGCGAAAATGGCTGCGCAAGAACAAGGACAAGCCGTTCTTCCTGCTGGTGCACGGTTACGACGCGCACGCGCCTTACCGCGCGCCGAAGAAATTCCTGGAGAAGTTCAAGGCCGGCTACGCCGGACAGCTGGCGGAAGTGCCGCTGGATTACAACCTGTCCGACCGGATCTGGCAGGACGGGCTATACGAGGATTTCCATTTGAAGAAGAGGGTGGCGGCGCTGGAGCGAAGCGACGTCGAATATATCGTTTCGCAATACGACGGCGCGGTGCTCTATGCCGACAGCAAGATCGGCGAGCTGCTGGGCGCGCTGGAGGAGCAGGGGCTCAAGGAGAGGACGATCGTTGTGCTGCTGTCCAGCGCGGGGGAGGCGCTGATGGACCATGGGACCATCATCAGCTCGTTCCACGGCGGCCTGTACGACGAAGGCATACATGTCCCGCTGCTGGTGCGCGCGCCGGGGTCCGCTCCGTCCCGGGTAAAGGCGGCGGTGCAGCTGGTGGACGTAATGCCCACCGTGCTTGATCTGCTAGCTTTCTCGTCTACCGCCCCGGCGCAGGGCGTCAGCCTTAAGCCGGCGATGGGCGGAAAAACTCCGCCGGACAGGACCGTGTATGCCCAGACCCTTTCGCTCAGGACCGGCGCCCCGTACGTGGGCATACGCAAATATCCCTGGAAGCTGTTCCTCGAGGACGGCAGCTACGAATTATACGATCTGGCCGGCGATCCGGCGGAACAACTCAATGCCGCGTCAGAAAACCCCGCCGGGCTCAAGGCCATGAAGGCCGAGCTGGACCGCGTGGTAAAGGCTATGCCGCGCCGGAGAACAGAGGCCCGCGGCCGCCCGCTGGCCGCCGTGGCCGAGCGCATGAAGGAACTGGGGTACTGGTGGGTGATACGGCCGCGCTCCGACTACTGGGCGGAGCAGGGCCGGGAAAAAACCGGGAAGCGTTAGGTCTAACTATGGACCCTGTCAAAGACAATAAAAAATATTACAGAAAGCTGAGCGTGGGCTACAATGGGGACAAGGATTTCTTCCGGGACGTTATCCTGCCTTTCAAGAAGTATATCTCCTCCGTCTATTCCACGCCGGGGATCTCGCTGGGCGTGTCCAGCGCCCGGTTCGTGCCGGATATAACCCCGGCGCGGCTGCTGGCCTTCCGCAGGCAGCTTAAGGCGGAAAAAATAGAGTTCAACCTGGTCTATAATTTCGACGGCATCTCCGACCCCGGCATCCTGCCCAGGCTGGTGAAGATAGCGGATTACCTGAAGCCCGACGTGATCACCGCCAACGGGACTTTCATCACGGACGAATTCATCCGGCTCGGGAAATACAAACTGAACATCTCCATCATCAACGATATCAACTCCCTGAACCAGCTGTACCAGCTGCTGGAGCGGGACCCGAAGGGGATCATAACCTCCTATAACATAGGCAGGCGCAAGACCTACGACCTGAAATATATAGCCGCGGTGCGCAAGGCTTTCCCGAAGCTTAAGCTGAAGCTGATGGTCAACGAGGGCTGCGTGTTCGAATGCCCGGACCAGGGGTTCCATTCCTGTTCTATGACCATGGGCCTGGGCACGAGTTTCGACCAGGGAAGGTTCTACTGCAGCAAACTGGTCCCCGGACAGCACTGGCGCTTCCTGACCGGGCAGTACATCCCGCCTAAATTCCTGGCCCGCTACTGCGGCCTGGCCGACGAGTTCAAGATAGCCACCCGCGGCGTGCACGGCGAGCCGGTGGGCAACGAGTTCATAGCCGGGGTGCTGGCCGAGTACGTCAATGAAGCGGATATAACTATAGCCAGGGGCATGCTGTCCTCTTTCGGCGGGTCCATCTTCTCCGGCGGTTTCTTTCAGGACAACGGCGCCCGTCCCCGCTGCCCGCCGCGGCAGGCGGCCCGCTATCTCCGGCCTTACCCCGCCGATTTCTTCGACGTGCGGACGGCCTGCCGGCACGATTGCTGGCAATGCTCTTACTGCAGGGACATCCTGCGCGTACCGGCTGAAGAACGCGCGCGCAAATGAAAAAAAAGAAGTGCTACCTGTATAATTTTCCGAGCCTGGCCGGCGAGCCCCGCGTAAAGGAGCCGTCCGTACTGTATTCCGTGCCCGACCAGCGGTTCTGGGATTCTGAATTCGTTTTCAACAACGAAGTTAAACCCGACGGGGACCTTTATCTTTGTTCCGTTTTCACCTGCGGCCTGCCTGACTTCGCCAGATTCGCGAAGAAAGTCGGGAAGGAAAAAATAATAGCAGGCGGCTACCATGCCAGCCTCTGCCCTGATGACCTTGCCGGGCTGGCCGCCAAGGTGATAGTCGGCTACGGCAACAATATCGACGAGATAATAAGGTCCTCTAAAAAAGGGATCATCCGCGGCAAGTTCCGCTATAATCACATGGACCGGAGCGTGTTCCCGCTGGAGGAGCTGAAAGAGGCCTGGTACGCCGATATTTTTCCGGGCCGGCGCTCGCTGTCCATCAGCACGTTCATGGGCTGCCCTTTCCCCTGCGATTTTTCGGACAACTGCTATATTTTCGCCACGTTCAGGAATAAGAAGGTCTTTTACCCGGCGTCCTACATAAAAGAGGAATTGAAGCTGCTGCGCAAGTACGACTATGAATACCTGTTCATCCGCGACGAAGGCTTTTTCCTGCATCCCGAGTTCGACAAGATAGTGAAGCTGCTGGCCGCCGAAGGCAGGAAGATCTATTCTTTCCTCGGGCCGCTCGACGGCTTCGACGAGCGCCGGATGAAAATGCTGAAAGCCGCCGGCTGGTTCTGTCTTACCTTCGGGTTCAACGTGCAGCAGGACCACCGGGACGACCCCGAACTGCTGCGGGTGGCCGCGCTGGCGCACAAGTACGGCATAAACATCCACATGAACGCGATCATTAAGGGCGCGAAGGACAAAACCTCAGGCTACTACATGAACACGGTGGGCAATATGCTGCTGCAGTATATGCCGGCTTCCATGGAGCTGTATTTCTGGACGCCTTACCCGGGAACGCGGTCCTTCGAGGAATACCGCGGCAAATACCCCGAGGAAAGCTACCGCCTGCTCAGCGACCTGCATTTTAAATCCAAAGAGCGGCCGCTGCGCGAGCTGCATCAGAAGCGGCTGCTCGCCCTGCAGGTGATGTATTACCGGAGCAGGGAATACGCGAAGCTGCGGAAATTCAACTGCGGCGACGAACTGAGCCTGCGGGTGAACCGGCTGCTGCGCCGCGGGGGGAAAAGGGCCGCATGAGGATCATCGCCCCGCTGTTGTGTGCCGCTCTGCTGGTTTGTTCCGCGGCTTCCGCCTCTGCCGCGGGGCCGGAGTTAAGTGTGGTGCTGGTCTGCCTTAACGCGCTGCGTGCGGACCACCTGAAAGTTTACGGGTACGGCAGAGAGACCGCGCCCAGCATCAGCCGGCTCGCGGCGGAAGGGACCGTCTTCGAGACTGCCGTAGCGCAGAGCAACTGGACCCTGCCCAGCCTGGTCTCGCTGTTCACCTCGCGCTACGTGCGCTCGCATGGCGTCTACGAGCGCGGCCGGAAGGTCCCGCCCGGGCTCGTCACTTTAGCTCAGGCGCTGAAGAACGCCGGCTACCGCACGGCGGCTTTCACCGGCGGGCTGGATATGTCGGCCGCCTACGGCCTCGACCGCGGCTTCGAGCTTTATTCGGATGATACCGGCGGCAAGGCTATGGGGTCTTTCGCCGAAATAATGCCCGAAGCGCTGGCCTGGCTGGCCGCCCGCCGGGGCGAAAAGTTCTTCCTGTTCCTGGATTCTTACGACATCCACCCGCCCTTCGATAAACCCTGGCCCGGCGGCGCCGGGCCGGCCTACGCCGGGCAGCTCCGGGGCAGGGCCCTGGATTACGACCTGCTGCGCGGCTTCGACGACGGCACGCTTAAACTTTCCGCGGAGGACCTGGAATATGTCAGCGCGCGCTACGACGCCGGAGTGGCGTACGCCGACGGCTATATCGGCGCGCTGCTGGCGAAGCTCGACGAGCTGCATCTTTCGACCGGCACCATAGTGGTATTCGCCGCCGAGCACGGAGAAGAGCTGGGCGAGCACGGCAGCTTCGACCGCTTCGGCCGCGGCAGCCTTTACGAGGGAACCGTGCGCGTGCCGCTGATCGTTAAGGACCCGCGCAGGGCCGGCGGCGCGCGCGTGCGGGCGCAGGCGCAGCTGGTGGACGTGCTGCCTACCGTGCTGGACCTCCTCAGGCTGCCGGCCCAGGCCGGGGCGCAGGGGCGTAGCCTGGCCGGCCCGCGCGGCGGAGCTTTGAAAGGAGTGAACGAATATACGTTCTCCGAGGCTGGCCCCGGCAAAAGCATGGCCCGCTCCGGGGATTGGAAGCTGGTGCGCGACGCCGCCGGCTATAAGCTGTTCGACCTGACCGGCGACCCGGCCGAGGCCCGGGACCTGGCGCCGGAGCGGCCCGATCTCGTCTACGCTATGGCGCAGCGCCTGGTGCAATGGCTGCGGTCGGCCAGGCCGGCTGACGCGGCGTCGGTGCCGCGCGCCGCGCTGACCCCGGAAATGCAGCGCAAACTGAAAGAAGCCGGCTACTGGAGGCCAGATGAAAGCGGCCGTTAAGCGCTGCTTCCTGTCGGCCGCGGCCGCGCTGCTGGCCGCGCTGCCCTGCCGCGCGGCCGGGCCGGCCGCTCCCGCGCCGAACGTTATCGTCATAGTAGTGGACTGCCTGCGCGCCGATCACCTTTCCCTTTACGGCTACGGCCGGAAGACCAGCCCCAATATAGACGCTTTCGCCGCGGACGCGGTGGTGTTCCGCCAGGCCGTCGCCCAGGCGCCCACCACGCTGCTCAGCTTCGCCTCCATTTTTACCTCGCTGGAAGTGTCCGCGCACGGAGTTGCGGACCAGACCCGGGCGCTGGGCGATTCGGCGCTGACCATGGCGGAGATCTTCCGCATCTACGGCTACAATACCGGGGCTTTTGTCGGCGGGCTTAACCTGAACCCGCTGTTCGGCCTGGACCGCGGGTTCGATAAATACTTTTATGTCGGGCGCACGGACGCCTCGTTCAAGGATACGCTGCCGCCCGCGCTGGCCTGGGCGGGGGAGCGCAAGGCGAAAGGCGAGAAATTCCTGCTGGTAGCGCACGGCAACGACCTGCACACGCCGTACCTGTTCCCGGCTTCCGGGCTTTACGACAATGGCTTCCGTGTCAGCGAAGGGCTGGCGAACCTGCCGGACAGCGAAGCGCAGCTGTTCCTGCTGCGCGGCAGAAAGCTGACGCTGGCTTCCGGCGGCGGCGCCATAACCCTGACCGGGGACGACGCCGCCCATCTGCTGGCCCGCTACGACGAGGGGATAAACTATGCCGACGCGCAGATAGGCGAGTTCCTCTCCAAGCTGCGTGCCGGCGGGCTGCTGGACGGCGCGGTGGTGGTAATAACGGCCGACCATGGCGAGGGGCTTTTCGATCACGACTATTTCTTCCACGATTTCAATGTTTACGACGATACGCTGCGGGTGCCGCTGGTAATAAAAGTTCCCGGCGCCGCGCGCAGGGAAGTTGCGGAACAGGTGCGGCTGATAGACCTTATGCCTACCCTGCTGGACCTGGCCGGGATCCCTCCGTGCGCCGCGGCGCAGGGGGAAAGTCTTGTGCCGCTGCTGAGCGGCCCCGGGCAGGCCCCGGGCGCAGGGCGCGCCTTCAGCGAAAGCTCCGTAGGGGACAAGGTGCTGCGCGCCGGCCGCTGGAAGCTTATCAGGACGCCCCTGCGCACGGAATTGTACGACCTCTCAAAGGACCCGGGCGAGCGGCGCGACCTGAGCGCGGCCGAGAAAAAGACCGCGGCCGCGCTGAACGAACAGCTGTCGGCCAGGCTGGCTGAGGACGCCGCGGCCCCGCCCGGAGCGCCCCTGCCCGACGGCGGTAAATTCGCCGCCGAGATGCGGCGCGACGCCGCCTGGCAGAAAGAACTCTATAAAGAACTAAGCGCCCCGGGTGCGCGCTGAACATGCTGCGTACAAGGAAAGGAAAATTATGAAACCGCTGTCCAAAGTATGCCTTACGGGGGTGTTGGCTTTTATCGCTTTTTCTGGGATATACCTGGCGGCACAGGACCTTTCGGCTAAGTCCGTTCCCGCCGCGCCCGGCAGCGCGGGCGCGGGGCAGGCCGGAGAAAAAAAGGGGCGGGCCGCGCGCAATTCCGAGATAACGGTTAAAGTAGCGTCGTCGCAGGCCGTTCTCGCCTATCTGAAGGCACCGGGACAGCGTACGCTCGCAGCGGCGCTGGAAACATGTCTTGCCGCCCGCGAAAAGCTCGCCGACGACCTGCTCAACGATTTTTTTCTAGCTTTCTGTTATCACGAGGCCGGAGACGCTGCGGGCGAGGCCCGGGCGCTGGCGGCTCATGCCGCGGAGCAGCAGGATATGTACCGCTACATCTTTTATGAGCACAGGGCGGAACTTGCCGATTCCCTGTACCTGCTGCCGGCCTACATCTGCAGGCAGCTGCGCGAGTCGGCCAACGCCGCGGGATCCTTTCCGGCCGGGGCGAAATGCCCCTGTTTCGGCGGCCCTGTCTCGGTAGAGCAATACCGCGGCGGAAAGCGCGCCCACAGCCGCTACCTTTGTCCGAAATGCGACGAGATGCTCGGGCTCCAGGAAAGAAAAATGATGGGCAACGAGCTGCTGCGCGTGAAAGAGAACTCCCTGAATTCCATCCTGTTCGTGGTCGCGGCTTTCCATAAAGACAGGCGCCGCGGCGGACCGGGCCAGGCCGGCCCGGATTCTTACCTCGATCTTTTCGGCATTAGGGAAGGGCAGGTGCTGGCTGATATAGGCTGCGGGATCGGAGAGTACACGTTTTCCCTTGCCCGGATGGCCGGGCCGAAAGGTAAGGTGTACGCCGAGGATATTGACCCCAACGCGGTGGGGCTGATAAAGTATTGCGTGGCAAAGGGCGGCATTAAGAACATTGAGCCGGTCCTGGGGACTCCGACGGAGATGGGCATCCCGCCGGGCACGCTGGATACGGCGGTGCTGATGAACGTTTACAGGGGGATGGCCCAGGAACTGGACAGCTGGAAGGAGGCGGACAGGGAGGCGTTCTATGAAAAATTCTTCGCCGGCATCCGGAAGACGCTCAAAAAAGACGGCGCATTGGTCCTTTTCGACAGCCTCGACCCCGCTTTCGACGTGTCCGTTAAAAAGGTCGCAGCTGAGCTGCGGAAAAGGAATTTCAGGCTCGTTTCCGATAAAAGCCCGGCGGGCGACCGCCGCCTTATCCTGATCTTTAAAATAGCCACGCCGGACGGGAAAGCGGCAGGCGGCATTTAAAACACGAGAATGGATTTTCTTCAAAAAAGGACAATACTATGCTGACCTCAGCTATACTTGAACCTGAGATACTTGAGAAAGCGCATAGAACGGTGCGGGAGTTTCACGAGCTCATAGACCTGGGCTTGATCAACAAAGAGGGGGAGTTCGTGCCCACTCTCATGTATCTGCCCATGACGCAGCATCCGCCGATGACGGAAAAAGAATTCCTGAAAGGCTACGTGCCGCCCAGGGATAATAAGTTCATGGTCTACGGGCACATCCCGTTCTGCATACAGCAGTGCGCGTTCTGCCATTTCCCGAACGTGCTGGGGGCGTCCGACGGTGAGAAGGACGTCTACCTGGATCACATGAACAAGGAAATGGAGCTATACCTGAAAAAGATCGGCGTAAACAGAATGAAGGCGCATTGCATCAGCGTCGGCGGCGGCACGCCAACCCTTATGACCCCGGCGCAGATGAAGCGGTTCCTTTCTTTCTTCACGTCCCGCGTCGACATGGGGGAAATGAAACAGTTCTCCGTGGACCTCGACCCGCTGACGATGCTCGGCTACGAAGGCAGGGAGCGCCTGAAAATCATGCGCGACGCCGGCGTGGGCCGCCTGGCGCTGGGCGCCCAGACCCTTTCCGATGACATGCTTAAAAAAATGGGCCGCCATCATACCGCCGCCGATACCCTGAGAGCGATAGGCGTGGCCAAGGAAATGGGGTTCAAACTGAACCTGGAACTGATCTGCGATTATCCCGGAGAAACTCCGGAACACTGGGTGGAGATGATGAAGCAGGCCGTCAAGCTGGACGTCGACGAGATCGTGGTCTTCCGGTTAAAGATACTTCCTTACGGCATCAACACCGCAGCGGTGAACAAAATGCTCAACGCGCGGGACAACCCGCTGATGTCCAACGACGAGCAGGTAATGCTGAAATCCGTGTCCATCAGCCTGCTCGAGCGCAGCGGCTTCGTTGAGACCGTTACTCGCTTCTTCGCCAGGACCAGCGAGGATTACTCGGTTTATCTCGACGACTGGCTCGGCGAGACCAGGTACGACAATATCGGCTTCGGCTATTACGCCATGAGCGCTTTCCACGACAGGCAGAAGCAGAATACCTGGGACCTTAAAGAGTATTGCTCCGAAGTGGACGCGGGGAGGCTGCCGGTAAAGATAGGCATAGTGCGCAGCCGCGACCAGCAGCTCAGGCGCAATTTTATGATGCCGCTGAAGAACAGGTGCCTGCTGTCGAAAAAGTTATACCAGGACAGGATGGGCGTATCGCCGAACGCGGTGTTCAGCGGAAAGATAGCCCTGCTGAAGAAATACGACCTGCTGGAGGAGGACGCCGACTTCCTGAGGCCCACGAAGAAAGGCCGGTTCTTCATCGACGAGATGACGCAGCTGTTCTATCACCCGGACTACCTGCCCTTTAAAAGGGAATGTTATAAGGACGGCCCGCTCAACCCCTATACGGACAACGTTACCCTGACCTGCTGAGCGTCTCAGGCCTCGACGTAATCCAGGTCTTTGCCGTAGGTCTCGCCCAGCCCCGACAGCGAGAACAGCGCCAGGGCGAATACTGCCGCGCCCACGATGCTTGCCGCCGTCAGGATCCCGAAGCCCGGCTTAAGGGCCTGGAAGCCCCAGGATACGAGGACCAGCGAGCTGCGCACGAAATTCGGCACGGTGGTGGAGACGGTGGCGCGGATATTCGTCCCGAACTGTTCCGCGGCCATGGTAAGCAGCACGGCCCAGTACGCCGCGAAGAAACCGAGCCCCGCGCAGACGGCGTAGAACGAGAACAGCGAAGCTCCCCGCAGATTGAAATAAGCCACGCAGAGCGCAGCCGCGACCGCGAAGAAAATAAGGATGGCCTTGCGGCGGCTCTTCATCAGCTGGCTTAAAGTTCCGTTGGCCAGGTTGCCGATGGTGCAGGTGGCATAGAAGATCATCACGGCGTTGGTTGCCGTAGGGAGTACCGGCATGGCCAGGGCTTTGCCGAACTCCGGAGCGAAAGTCATCAAAATTCCGATGATGAACCAGGTAGGCATGCCCAGCACGATGCAGTAAAGATATTTGAGCAGGCGCTTACCGGGGGAGAAAAGCATGAAGAAATTCCCGCGCCGGGCCGTTGTGTCCTTGATCTTGTTGAACATGACCGATTCGCAGATGCCGATGCGCAGCAGCAGCAGCGCCAGGCCCATGAAGCCGCCCACGAAATAGGCGTTGCGCCAGCCGAAGCGGTTGCCCACTAGCCCCGCCGCGATGGCGCCGGCCAGCCCCAGACCCGCCACTAACATGGTGCCGTAGCCGCGCGCTTCTTTGGACATAAGTTCGCTCACCAGCGTGATGCCGGCGCCCAGCTCTCCGGCCAGGCCCACACCCGAGATAAAACGCAGCGCCGCGTAAGCGGGAACGCTGTTAACGAAGCCGTTGGCGATGTTCGCGAGCGAATACAGGGCTATGGAGCCGAGCAGCACGGAGAGCCGCCCCTTCTTGTCGCCCATGACGCCCCAGAGGATGCCGCCGAGCAGCATGCCGCCCATCTGCATGTTAATAAGCTTTAGCCCGGTGTCCAGCAGTTTCTCCGGCGGAACGCCGATGCTGGTAAGGCTCTGCACCCGCACAAGGCTGAAAAGGATGAGGTCGTAAATATCCACGAAATTGCCAAGGGCGGCGAGCAGGACTACCATTGCGATTTTGCGCGAAGAGGGGAGCTCTGATTCTGTTGTCATTTTTGAATTTTACACACTTTCCCCGTTCGTGCGCAAATTCGGTCCGCGCCCGGGCAGGATAATGCCTGACGTACAGGATTTATCGCCGGGCCGCGAGTGTGTTATAATTAGGGTCATCGCGCGCCGGAGCTGTTGCTGTTGCGTCCTCTCCGGGCGTAAACACAGTATTGCGGATTAGGAGTGAAAATGAAAGCTGCCTGCGCTGCTCAAAGTAAAAAGATCTTTAATTGTGCCGCTTTACTGGGATTTCTGCTCCTTGGGCCGGTGCCCCTTCACGCTACCGAGGGTGCGGGCAGTTCTTACCCGGTCGGCAATGAGCTTGCCTACGCCAACATGCGCGCCCCGGGCACTTACTATTTGATGTATTACAACTATTACGCCGCTGACAGCCTGAAAGGGATCAACGGTAAGGACAATCCCGTTTTCAGCAAATTCCGGATAAAAAGCAACGGCGTGGCTTTCCGCTTTCAGCATGTCTGGCAGGGTAAATTCCTCGGCGCGGGCATGCAAAGCGTGTTCGCCGCCCCGTTCGCTTTGCTGGACGTCGCCAAAGTTAACCCGGCCGGAACGGATTCGGGCGACAAGGTGACCGGCGCGGCCGACGGCCTGCTGATACCTCTCTTGCTGGGCTGGCAGGGCAAGACCTACAGCCAGGCGCTGTCGCTGGAGTTCGCGGTGCCGCAGGGCAACTATGACAAGAACGCCCGCGTAAATACCGGCAGGAATTACTGGCAATACGCCCCCACTTACGCGTTCAATTTCCGCCCCGTTGCGAACGTAGAGGCCGACGCGAAACTGCGCTACGCGTTCAATTGCGAGAATGTCGCCACGCATTATAAGTCGGGAGACGAGTTCACCGTGGAATTCCTCGCCGGATACCGGCCGGAGCCGTCAACTGCCGCGGGCCTGCAGGGCTTTTACTACCTGCAGACCACCAACGACGAATTGCGCGGGAAGGCTACCGCTATTTCAGGGACCGGGATAGGCAATCGCGGCGAGATCACGGCTGTCGGACCGTACGTCAGCCATATTTTTTCGAAGGCTTTCACTGCCACTTTGAAATATCAGCATGAGTTCAACGCGTATAACCGGCCGCAGGGGGACCGCTTCTGGTTCCAGGCGCTGCTGCCCTTCTGATAATAAAGAAAGAACCGGCTTTTGTGGAGGAGCACTTTAGCTGTCCGCCGCCGTGCGCGGCGGATATTCGTTGTGGGGGGTGACTATGCTTAACGAAGAAATAGTCGATCCAACGATACTTGAGAACGCGCGCAGAACGGTGGGTGATTTTCACCATCTTATCGACAGCGGCCTGATCAACAAGGACGGGGAATTCTTCCCGTCTTTGATGTACCCTACGATGATGCAGTACCCGCCGATGAAGGCGGAGGGGTTCCTTGACGGCTACGTCCCGCATGAGGACAGCTCCTGCGTGTACGTGCATTTCCCGTTCTGCATGATGCGCTGCGCGTTCTGCCATTTCCCCAACGTCCTCGGCTCCACCGAGGGGGACAAGGACGTCTATCTCGATCACCTCGAGAAGGAAATGGATATCTCCATGAGCCGGTTCGGCGTCAGCCGGGTGAAGGCCCGTTCCATCCTGCTCGGCGGCGGCACGCCCACGTTCATCTCGCCGGCGCAGATGAAGCGGTTCTTCAATTTCTTTACCGCCCGCATGGATATGACCGCGATGACGCAGTTCTCCTGCGACACCAGCCCGTTCTTCCTGCTGGGCTACGAGGGGCGAGAGCGCCTGAAGATCATGCGCGACGCCGGCGTGCGCAGGCTCGCGATAGGCGTGCAGGCGTTCTCCGACCCCATCCTGAAAAAGATGGCCCGCCACCACAACACCGCCGATTCTCTCAGGGCCATCAGCATGGCCAAGGAGATGGGGTTCAAAGTGAACCTGGAGCTGATCTGCGGCTATCCCGGCGAGACCCCCGAACTCTGGGTGGACATGGTCAGGCAGGCGCTGCGCTGCGAAGTGGACGAGATCATAATCTACCGGCTGAAGATCCTGCCTATGGGCGTGCATACCGGGGCGATCTACAGCCTGTTCGACTCGCGCGGCAACCCGCTGATCACCAACGACGAGCAGATACGGCTGAAGGCGGTGGCCATAGGCTTGTTGGAGCAGAACGGCTACCATGAGACCATGTCGCGGTTCTTCTCGAAAACCCCGGCGGATTATTCGTATTACATGAGCGACTGGATGGGGGGGCAGCACGATAATCTGGGTTTCGGCCTGTACTCCATGACCATGCTGCGCGACAGGTTCTCGCAGAACACCCCCGACCTGAAGGAATATTACGCCGCCATAGAGAGCGGGAAAATGCCGATAAAGACCGGCGCTATCCGCACGCGCGACCAGCAGCTGCGCAGGAACATCAGCATGCCTTTGAAGAACATGCACCTGCTGAAGAAACAGTTCAGGGATATTACCGGCGCGGACCCCGGCGCGGTGTTCGGCAAAAAAATACAGCTGCTCAAGGACCACGGCCTGCTGCAGGAGGACGCCGAATACCTGAAACTCACCAAGCTGGGCCGGTTCTTCGCCGACGAGATCGCCCAGTTCTTCTGCCATCCGGACCTGCTGCCTTTCAAAAAGGATAAATACAAGGACGGGCCGCTCAACCCTTACGTGGGTTACGAAACGGAGGCCTGAGTTCTTTGCGTCAGTTCAGCAGGATGACGGCCACGCCGGAGAAGGCGAGCAGCGCGCCGGCGGTCTCGCGCAGGGAGATCTTTTCTTTGAGCAGCAGGGCCGTGAGCGGCAGGATGAACAGCGGCTCCGTCATGTTCAGCACGGTGGCGACGGAGGCGTAGACGTATTTCAGCGCCACCATCGAAAGCCAGAAGCCCCCGAAAATTATCACGAACGTCGCGAAGAAAAGAAGCTTCGCCAGGCGCGGCTCCCGGAAGGGGGCGAGCCAGCCTTTTAATCCGCCGCCGGCGAGGCCCCAGAGAAGCAGCGCTCCCGCCGCCCAGATATGCCTTATCAGCGAGGCCTCCAGCGCCGGAACCTCCGCTACCCCGACCTTGGCCAGGATTATACTGAAGGCTGTGCATAAGGCCGAGAGCAGCGCGCAGGTGATCCCGGGTGCGAGTTTCTCGCGCTGCCCGGACGGCGGCCTTTTCCAAAGAACTACGGCCAGCCCGGCAAGCGTTATGAGCGAGCCCGCCCAGGCCGCGGCGGAGGGGCGTTCGTTCAGCAGGCCGACCGCCAGGCCTATGGTCAGGACGGGGCAGATCAGGCCCAGGATCATCATCAATTTCGGGCCAAGGCACATCAGCGCCCTGAAGAACAGGATAGTGCCCAGGGCCAGGCCCAGCACTCCGCTGGCCCCCAGGAGCAGGAAAGCCCTGGTGCTTACCGGCTCCAGGCCGACGGCCAGCAGCGCGAGGCCCATGTAGAGTATCCCTATCGCGCTCGACGAGAGGGTCATGCCGGCGGGGGAGACGTCCGAGCCGAGTTCGCGGAAAAGTATGGAGCCGTACGCCCAGGCCGCGGCCGAGCCCAAAGCGGCCAGGCAGCCGATGGTTTCGTTAAACATGGCGGGCTTCCCGGATGCGGCGCCTGAGTGTCGTGCTGAATGCTCTCATAAACGGCTTTTTCATTGCTGGACCGCTGCTTGCTACGCCGGCTGATTTATTATACCATACCGAGTAAGATATCGTCGGGCACGGACTATTATAGCGCTCGCAGGTACGGCCGTAAAACGCTCAGCTGGTCTAACTCATGGAAAGCATCGTATTCTTCGGCAAGGGCGGCATAGGCAAAAGCACCATCGCGGCCAACGTGACGGCGCTGATGGCCGCAGGGGGAAGCAAGGTCCTGCACATAGGCTGCGACCCCAAAATGGATTCCGCGCTTACGCTGATGCGCGGGCGCATCCAGCCCTTTTCCGATAATCCCGGCAGCGCCGGCCGGTCCAACCTGCGCGAAAGCATCTATCCCTCAGCGATCAAAGGCGTTTACTGCATCGAGGCCGGCGGCCCCAACCCGGGAATGGGCTGCGCCGGCGCCGGCATAGGCGCCATGCTCGACGAGATGAAAGCGGGCGCCATCCTTGAAAAGGACGGGTACGACGCCGCTATCTTCGACGTGCTGGGCGACGTGGTCTGCGGCGGCTTCGCCGCGCCGCTGCGGCGGGGGTTCTCCAGGAAGGTCGTCATCGTGACCTCGGAGGAAAGCCTGTCCCTTTACGCGGCCAACCGGCTGATAACGATGGTCAACAACTATGCGCGCAACGGCGTCTACCTGGCGGGGCTGGCCGTGAACGCCCGCAACGCCGAGGGCGCCGCTTTCGCGGAAGCTTTCGCCCGTGCGGTAAATACGCGCGTGCTGGGCGTTATACTTCACGATACCGTGGTGGCTAAGGCGGAGCGGGCGAAGCGCCCGGCCGCGCTCGCCTATCCCGGCAGCGATTTTACGCTCCGCATCGTGCGCCTCAGCGCCGCCATCCGGGCCGCCGCGCCGCCGGCCGCGCCGCCGCGCGCGCTGACCGACGCCGAGTTCTTTTCTTTTACCGAGGGCGCGCATGTGCCCGGCAAGGCGTTCTCCGCCGCGCCGGCCGCGCCGCCGCCGGCGGCCGGGAAAACGGTCGCGCGCGAAGGCAGGCCGCTGCGCTCCGTCTTCACGTCGGCCGGCTTCAAGGTGGCGGGCATCGAGGACGGGCAGATAATGTGCGACTGGGCCTCGTCGGCGGGCGCGCGCAGGATAGTGATAGCCCCGGCGGCCTCCGCCAGGGGCGGAATGCTGCGGTTTTCGGACTGGACCTCCTGCTTCCACCCTTCCGCCGGCCTGGTCACCGGCAGGCTGTACGACGAACTCCGGACCGCGGTGGCCAGGCTGTCGCAGTTCAGCTTCGGCGAAATGCTCTCGGTCTTTACCGGGACCAAGGATTTTTACGGCGGGATAGCCTCCAGCACCCGCGCCGAGAACGAAGACCAGTCCTCGACCGGCGCGCCCAAGCGCCCGCACATGGCGTTCGGGCAGTGGCAGCGCTTCATCTTCCCCGGCGGCGCGCTGCAGGCCTGCGTGCCGCAGGGCTCGATGATGGTGGAGCACGGGGATATGGAATGCCGCTTCAGCGGCTGCGACGGCGGGAACATGGGACTGTTCAGCGGGCGCGACCGCCTGAACTCTTCGGGCACGCGCGGGCCCATCCTGCCGCGGGGGACCGCGCAGATAGCCAATACGGATTTCAACGGCACGGACGCCGTGCTGGGCGACGACGCCAAAGTGCTGGCCTCCCTCTCCGGCGCGGCCCGGAACGCGGGCCCCGGCGGGCTGGTGGAGTTTTATGTGGGCTGCTCCGCGATGCTGCTGGCCGGCGACGTCAGTGCCCACGCCGAAAAAGTGGGGCGCGAAACCGGCGTGAAGGTGGTGCTGGAAAATTACAACAGTTTCGGGGAGCACTCGCCGGCCAAGGCGGCGGTGCGCGCCGATTTCATGGCCGACAGGCTGCGCCGCGGCGGCCCGGAGAAAACGTGCGACGTGCATCTTGTCACCGAGGGGCTGATGTGGGAAAAGATAGCCGGCGTGCTGAAAGACGCCGGCCTCTCCATGGCCGGCCCGGGAGAGGACTTTTACGCCGCCGCCCGCTCGGCCCGGGTGCAGGTGCTGTCGCACCCGGACACGGTGCTGCAGCCCGCTTTTGCCAAGGCCGGACTGAAATGGCTGCTGTTGCCGGCCCCGTACGGTTTCTCGGGCACGGACGCCTGGCTGGCCGCGATAGCCGCCGCGCTGGGCCGCAAAAAGTTCACGGCCGGCCCCTCGCCGGCCCAGAAAAAGGAAGCGGCCGGTCTTTGGCGCCGCGCCCGCGCGTACTCTGCCGGCTTCGTGCTGGAGGCGGGCGAGCTCAGGCTTCTGGCGGGGGAGGCCGCTTTAAAGATGCGGCCGGTGCTGGCCCTGCTGGCCGAGGCCGGTTTCAGAATTAAGCTGTTCCTGAAAGGCGACGGCCCTTCGAAAGCCTTGGCCGCGGACCTGAAGGAACTTAAAGCCCGCGTTCCCGCCGGCGTTTTCTCCGTAAAATATTTCCGGACGATGGAGGAGCTGAACGTCCTGCTGCGCTCCGACAGCGCGCTTAAACTGGTGTATTCTGACGTGCGCCGGGACCCCCGGGTGGCGGCGGCGGGCAAGAATTCTTTCTCCGCCGGGCTTCTGGAGCCCGGTTACGGGGGCGCCGTAGAGAGCTGGCGCCGGCTGCTGGAACTCTGCGACTGGGATTTCAATGAACAATACCTTTCCAAGCCATAGGTTCCCCAAGACCTTCAATCTGCCGTATCAGCTCGGCGTCTACCTTGCCGTCAACGCCGTGGCGGACGCCTGCCTGGTGGTGGACGGGCCGAACTGCGTGATGCCGAAGGTGGATTTCCTGGCCGGCAACCACGATCTTTACTCCACGCTGCTTTCCGCCGACGGCAGGCACCGCGTGCTGTGCACCATGTCGGCGCCGCTGCCGCAGCGGCAGGATCCCGAGAAGAAGCTGACCGACATCCTGCTCGGGGTCGCCGACCAGAAGGACTTTTCCGTGATACTGCTTACCAGCCTCCCTTTTTTGAAGATGGCCGGCATGGACTACGAGGGCATAGCGGCGGGGCTGACCGCCCGCGTACCGGTGCTGGACGTCCCGGTGCCGCATAACGAGGCCGACTGGCTGGACGGCTACGCGCAGGCGCTGGCCGCGCTGGCGCGCGCGCTGCCGGACCGGAAGGTGAAAAGGCGCAAGCGCTCGGTGGCCCTGGTCGGCTATTTGATGGACCGCAATGAAAGAGACCATTCCGCCAATATCGCTGAGCTCCGCCGGCTGCTGGAGCTGTGCGGCCTCGGCTTGGCCTGCGTTTTCCCTTCCGGCGGCGGATTCGGGGCTCTGAGCGGCGCGCTTGAGGCCGACGTGGTCGTATCCCTGCCTTACGGGCGCGCGGCGGCGGCCGCGATAGCTGCCCGCTCCGGCGCCAAATTGGTGGAGACAGGGCTGCCGATGGGGATCGGCGGCACCTGCCGCTGGCTGGAAAGTGTTCGCGCCGCGGCCGGAATAAAAGAGGGGCTCCCGCCGGCCGTAACCGCCCTGGCGAAAAGCACGGCCGCCGCCATGGCCCCGGCGCTGCACGCGCTGGCCCACCAGAACGTCGCTTACGCCGGCGACCCCTGCCTTTTCGCCGCTTTCGCCTCGCTGGCCCCGGAATTAGGAATGCGGATAAACTGCGCGCTGCTGGACTCGTTCGCGAGGCCCCTTGGGACCGACAGGCTCCCGCGCGCGCTGCTGTTCGCGCCGGACACGGCCGAGGCCCTTTCCCTGATCAGGGACCTTTCCGGCTATTCCCGCACGGACGTGGTGGTGGGGAACTCGTTCACGGTCACGGAGCTGCTGGACATGAAAAGGCCTTACGTCGAGCTGGGGTTCCCTTCGTACGGGCACCACTGCCTCTCCGACGAGCCGTTCCTGGGCTTTGCCGGGGCGGTTTCGCTGACCGGCCGGCTGCTCAACAGCCTGCTGAGCAGATAATTCTTTTGCGATGAAGATAGCTCTCATCTACCGGGCGCTGCCAGAAGACAATCCCTGCACGGAGCGGTGGCTCGAGATCATGCCCCCGCTGTGGGCGCTGTCGCTGGCCACTTATCTGCGCGAGACCCTTCCCTCCGTAAAAGTAGATATCCTCGACGAACAGGTGCTGGGCCGCGCGCGTTTTCTGAAAAAGTTGGCGTCGGAGCGGTATGACTTGGCCGGTTTCAGCCCGGTGATGCGTACTTACGAAAGGGTGCTCGAAGCCGCGCGCCTGGTGCACAGGAACGGCGCCGTGGTGGTGCTGGGCGGGCATTACGCGCCGGTGCTCAAGGACGAGATCTTCGCCAACCGGGGCCGCGGCTCCCGGGACCATTGCGTGGACGCCATCGTGCGCTACGACGGCGAAAAAGCCATCTGCGAACTGGCCCGCGGCGCGGCTTATAAAAGCATAAAGAACCTCATCTACCAGGACCCGCGCGGGAAAGTTGTAGAGAACCCGTCGGAAAACCTGGACCTGGCGCGGCTGCCGCCCGTAGATTATACGCTGGCGGACCTCGGCGCGTATTTCCGCCTGCAGCCCGCGCACTCCCGGCGCATGGTCTCGTTCGCCTCCCAGCGCGGCTGTAAATGGGCTGAGGGGGCCGGGCGCTGCACCTTCTGCGGCATACAGGCGAAAGGGCTGCGCGCCCTGCCCCCGGAAACCGCGGCCGCGCAGCTGGCGCATCTTTACGGCAAGCTGGGCGTCAGGCACGTTTACGAGTGCAGCGACGATTTTCCAGCCGACGCCGCCTGGCTGGAGCGGTTCGCGGCCGCGGCGGCCGGGAAAAAAACTCCGGTGCTTAAGATCTTTGCCCGCGCTTCTTCTCTGACTCCGCGCGTGATAGCCTTGCTTAAAGCGGTGCGCGCCAACTATATCAGCCTGGGTATTGAATCCATGTCTGACGCCGTGCTGCGCGGCGTGGGGAAAGGGGCCAGCGTGGCTTTGAACAGGCGCGCCATCGCCCTGACGGCCGGGGCCGGACTGGTCCCCATCGTAAACCTCATACTGGGCCTGCCGGGGGAAACGCGCGCGACCCTGGCCGGGACCCTGGCTGAAATGAAAAAGCTTGAACTGCCGGAGATAAGCTGGAAAATGGTGCGCCTCGCTGTTTTTTCCGTCCTGCCGGGAACGGAGGTGCGCCGCCGTTTCCTTGCGAAGGAGCCCAAGTATCGCGGCTCCGACCTGCCGGGCGACAGCGGGTTCTACGACGATTGGCGCAGGCATTTCTGCGGCGTGGACGGCCAGGACATCCTTTCCTCCTACGCTGCGCTGGAAAAACTTTTCGCCGATAAGATCCGCGGCATCCGGAAGGCCCGCCGGTCCTGACGCGAAAATATCGACCGCATAGATTTTGATTATGCCTGAAAGAGAGAAAAGCCCGATCTTAGCTCCGGACCCGGCGCGCCGGCGCAGGCTTTTTGCCGCCGGTTTTATAGCCGTACTCGGCCTGCTGCTCGCTTCGGAACTGCTGTACCGGGCTTTCTGGGCGTACAAACGCGCGCACTCCGCGGCCGCCGGCAAAAGCGGCTATTTCGCGCTTTACATGGTGGGGGAATCCGTGGCGGCGGGAGAGCCGTACGATCCGGGCATCACGCCGCCCGCGATGGTGTCGCGGCTGTTCGGGGGCAGGCTGCAGGACCGGCCTATCCGTGAATTCAACTTCGCCCGGCGCGGCGAATCCGTTTACCCGCAGGCGGTGGCGCTCGAACAGGCGCTCCGGACCCGGAACCGGGACAACCCCGGCGCGGTGCTTGTTTATACGGGCAACAGCGACGCCGGCAACATGCGCGGGCTGCCGGCCCTGGAATGGCTGCGGGAGAACGTCCTGTCCCGGTCAATGCTGCTCGGCGACCTGCTCTTCTACGCGGAAAAACGGTTCCGCCCCCTGAGGGTGCGCACCCTGGATACTTATGAATACCACCTGCGCCGCATCGTCGAGCTGAGCCTGAAGAGCGGCCTGACGCCCGTACTTACCACTATCCCCACGAATATTTCCGATATGGACCCGGGGCTGTTGCCGCAGCCGGATATGAGCGCCGAGCAGATGCGGGCGGTGCTGGCGCAAGGGCAGGCGCTCGAAGATAACGGGCGCGCGGCGGACGCGATCGCCTATTATGCCGGGCAGGCCGCGGCGCATCCGGCGATGCGCGCGTACCTGACCTACCGCCGCGGCTGCTGTTACCGGGCGCTGGGCCGGTATGAAAGCGCGGCGCGCAGCTACAGGGAAGCCGCCGACCTTGGCGCCCTGGATAACTTCAACCGGGCCACGGGTCTGCAGAACGATTACATCCGCGCCCTGGCCCGGAGATATTCCGTGCCGCTGGTAGACGCCGTGAAACTTTTTGAAGCGAACTCCCCGCACGGGCTGGTAGGCAGCGGCCTTTTCGCCGACGGGCACCATCCGAACCTCAGCGGCTATATCCTGCTGGCCGAAGCGTACGCGGAACAGATATCCGGGCGCTTTCACGAGCCCCTGCTGAAGCGGTTCTCGGGGCCGCAAGACGTGTTCCGGGCTTTTTCCTACGGCAGCGACAAGCAGGCGAACGCCCTGCTTACCAGCGGCCGGTGGCTGTTCAACGTGGCCGTGCGGCATGTCTGGCCCGGGCAAAGGCTGACAATGGCGCGCGCGTGTTTCCGGAAGGCCATTTCCCTGGAGCCGGAAAATTTTTCGGCCTGGCTGGCCCTCGGGCTGACCGAAGCGGCCATGCACAGCGAGCTGCTTTCCGACGAAAAGAACATTGAATGGCTGGGGGAGCTCGGGCTGGGCTGGTTCCACCGCGGGGAATACAGCCTTTCGCGCGCGCAGCAGGTAGAAATCCTTAAAAAACTTTCGTCCTACGGCGTGCCGGCTGAAGTTATACGGAAAGTTTCCCGCCTGGTAGAGGAACACGCCCGCCCCAGGCCCGAAACACTTATAGAGAAGTGTATGCGCCTGGCCACCGCGAATAAAAAAGAAGAAGCCCTCTCCGCCTGCCAAAGCGCGGCCTATGCCGATTATACGGGTGTCGAAGGCGCTGCGTTCACGGGGTTGGACGCCTCGCTTGAAAGTTATAAATTGCTGAAAGCGCTGGGGCGCGCAGAGGAGGCCAGGGAAACGCTGCTCTGGACCATAAAGACCGCGCCGGCCTCCTGGCCGCGGCTCGAGGAAGCGCGGGCACTGGAAACTGCCGGCGTGAAGTGACCTTCAGCCGGCCAGCCAGGGGTCGGGCTTGAAATAACTGCCGCGCACGGCCCGCGCCAGAAAACGGCTGCCTCCCAGGCAGCGCAGGCGCAGCGGGCAGTTTGAACATTTCTTTCCGAGATAAGCCAGTGCGCGCATCTTTTTCAAAAAACGGCCGTTCCAGGCCGCCAGGAGGTCCGTTCCCAGGTTTTCCTGAATGTAATAGCTCGGCTTGTAAAAGCCGCGCGGGTCCAGTACCAGCCGGGTGTGCCCGTCGTCGAAACGCGCGCCCAGGAATAAGGGGGCCTGACTTTTCTTGAAAACGCAGAGCGGCAGCGGGTTCGCGAAAAGTACGCGTGGCCTGCCTCCGAGCCCGGCCTCTAGCCGCCGCGCCAGGCGGCGCAGCGCCGCGGGGGTCACGGTCTCGGCCGGGCCTTTGCCGGCGGACAGCATGGGGCGGTACAGCTCCCAGATGTCGGCGTCCAGCTCTTTCGCCAGCCGCAGATATTTTTCAAAATTCTCCAGCAGGTCCCCGGAGATAACGGTCCCAAGCCGCAGTACCGGAATGCCGGCGCGCCTGAGCGCCCGGATATTGGCGAGCTTCTTCGTGAACAGGCCGGGAGTGCCGGTAGCCTCCGCTTCGCTTCGCTCGTCGCGGCCCTGCAGCGAGACCAGTATGTTGTCCGTTAAAGGGGCGATGCGCTCTATCAGCGCCGGGCTCAGTAAGGTCGCGTTGGTGTTGACCAGTACGTGAAACCCGGCCTTTTTCGCGGCGGCCAGCGTTTTTACTATCCGCGGGTGGAGGAACGGCTCTCCGCCGGTAAAGCGGATATCTTTTATGCCCAGCCGGCGCGCCTTCCGCATGTGGGCCTGCATCGCGCCGAAAGACAGTTCCTCTTCCAGGCCGCGCGCCGAGCAGACGGCGCAGGCGAGGTTGCAGCGGCGGTTGACCTCGATGACCAGTTCGTTGGGCGTTGCAAGGACCGGCCTAAGGAGCTGCGCCGCGCCGGAAAGGACCGGGCCCGGCCGCAGGCCGGGACAGACGGGCCTCAGGCGGCATTTCTTACAGATGGCCGGGAAAACGTTCTTCCCGGAGCGGCGGGGGGGGAGGATATGGTCGTAAGCGTCGGGCAGGAAACAGAACGGCACGCCTTCGATGAGAACGGTGAATTTATTTTCGTACGCGTTGAGCGCGCGGTAAAGAAAAGCGCGGGCGGCCGGAAGGTCGGCCTTGTCCGGGGAAACGGAGATCTTGATGGTCCTGTCCGCTGCGCTGACCAGCGTTCTTATGCCTGGCAGAGGTTCCAGAAGTTTCGTGACTGTGCGGGGCATCAGCGGCTCCCGGGTTTATCCAGGACCGGGCGGAATTCCTTCCACCCGTAAATTTCAGGATATTCCCGCCACGGGCCTTCGCAGATCTTGAAATATTTACAGGTCCGGCAGCGCGGGCCTTTGGTCTTGCCCTCGTTGCGGCGGTAGTCGCCGTAGTTCTCTATGAATTTGTCGCCGTCCGCCACCGGGCCTTCCGGGATTATCCGTTCCGCCACGCAGTTCTCGTAGCCCTGCATCAGGCAGAACGGAATGGCTTCTGTGTAACAGGCGATCCCGCTTTTGATCCCGGCATCGAGGCCTTTCTTCACCCAGGGCATGATCTCCGTCTTTTTCGGCACTATCCATTTCTTGTTTTCCAGGGCCGAACCTATGATGTGGACGAAAGCGAACTGGTACTGCGTAACGCCCAATTTAACGAGTATTCCCGCCAGGGCAGGAAGTTCCCTGTAATTGGCGGAGGTTATGACCGTGTTGGTTATAACGTTAAAGCCCATCCGGGCGGCGTTCCTTATGCCGGAGACCGTCTGCAGGAAGCTCCCGGGGGCGTGCGTAAGGCCGTCATGGGTCTCGGCTTTCGCCCCGTGCAGCGAAGGCCCCATTTCATTGGCTCCGGCCTTTCTAAGCCGCTCCAGCAGGCTGGGGTAGGCGAAGGTGCGCCCGTTTGTCTGCAGTTGTATCTTCTGGTAGCCCAATTTCTTAGCCCGGGCCACGAAATCTACCACGGAGGGGTGCATGGTGGGCTCTCCGCCTGTAAAGACCACGCCCCGGGCCCCGCGCTTATAGGCGGCCGCCAGGTCGGCATAGACGCGCTGCGGGGTGCGGTCGGTGCATATATCCCGTTTATGCCCCTGAGCGCAGAAATCGCATTTATTGTTGCACCTGAACGTTATTTTGATGTCTATACGGGTGTACATGTCTCTCCTACCCACCAGTATAGCAAAAACATCACTAAAAATAGACAATAATTAAGGGGACAGCATATTTAATTCCGCATTTGCTATAATATCTGCAGCCTTGAATGTGCCCGTATCGATAAAAATTACCGTTTAATACGAAGGTTTAACTATGGCAAGACTTGCGCGAATTGTTGTTCCCGGATATCCTCACCATGTTACCCAAAGAGGTAACAGGCGCCAGCCGGTTTTTTTTACAGAGGACGATTACCGGACGTATATAAAATTGATGGGTGAATGGTGCGCGCATTACAAGGTAGAGATCTGGGCATACTGCCTGATGCCGAATCATGTGCATCTGGTAGCCGTTCCGCACGACACGAAAGGTTTGTGCCGGGCGATCGGCGAGGCTCACCGGCGCTATACGCTCAGAGTGAATTTGCGGGAGGGGTGGAAAGGACATCTCTGGCAGGAAAGATTCTCGTCGTTCCCGATGGAAGAACGCTACCTTCTCGCCGCAACTCGTTACATCGAGATGAACCCTGTCCGGGCAAAGCTTGTAAAAAAAGCCGAGGATTATAAATGGAGCAGCGCGAAAGCGCATATGCGCAACAGGAACGACGAGCTGGTTAAAGTTTCCGGGGTTGGACAGATCATAAGTAATTGGCGCGAATTCCTTTCCGGGGCGGACCCGAAAGAGACGGCCACCGGTCTTCACTCTCATTCCTCTACCGGAAGGCCCATGGGGGGGGAGGAATTTCTGAAAACGATAGAAGCAGTTTCCGGGATCCCGATCCGGAAACTGATAAAGAATAAGCCCGGCCCGCATAAAAAGGATGTTTCTCCCAAACCTGAAGTTTCTACGGAAGACGCTGATAACTGAATTAGATATACTGTCCCCTAAATTAAATGCTCCCCTGGAACTGAATATTGGGTTTCGGACTTTTTTGGGGTGGATTTGTCCAAAAGTATTTAAAAAATAAGCCTATTTTGTGTTTATTCGCCTGAAAGCGCTTTGAGCAGCGTTTTTAGGTTTTTTTTGTCATTTAGCGGCTTTTTAGCCGATTTTTAAAAATTCGCATATAAGACGGCTTTCAGCCTGAAAGCGCCTATATTGACCCAAAAAGCGCGTTTTTTTGGGGTATTTTTATGTCTAAAAAACGGTTGAAACGCGTTGTCCCCGATAAACAAAAAATAAGCCGGTCTTACTATGAAAAAATGAATTTTATTGACTTCGGAGTTTCTTCGGGATTCACGTTTTCTTTCCTCGTAGACTATATATGTAAAGATTATGAAACCCGCGAACTTCAGAAAACTCTTCTTCGCAACCGCAAACCTTCTGGTCTGCGGTCTGGGTTTTTTTGTCGTTCCCTCCGTCGCTGGCGAGGCCGGCACCACGTCGGGCGCTTTTGTTAAATTCAACCCCAGCCCCCGCGCCACCGGGATGGGCGAAGCCTGCACCGCCGTCACGCAGGACGCTTACTCCGCCTGGGCCAATCCCGCCGGGCTCGCGAGCATTGAAGTTACCGAGCTCGCCGCCACGCACACCGCGTCGTTCGAGGACGTCACCAACCAGTACGCTTCCTTCGCCTTTCCCGTCCGCTACGGCTCCACCTTCGGCGTGAGCATCACCCGCCAGAGCGTGGCGCCTTTCCAGGGTTACGACGCGAGCGGCGACACCACCCGCAAGATAGACGCTGCCGACATGGCCATCGCCGGCTCTTACGCGCGCACGTTTATTAAAGACGAGATCGACCGTCCCGTGCTGAACGTCGGCGTGAGCCTGAAGAGCGTATCCGAGCGCCTCGATACCGCCACCGCCGACACGCTGGCCCTGGACCTGGGCGCCATCTACCACATCCGCCCCGCCAAATACTGGATGAGCAAGATCCCCGCCCAGGAATTCCGCGTGGGCCTGTCCGTGAAGAACCTGGGCGGCAGCCTGAAATTCGACAGGCTGGCCTTCCCCCTTCCCCAGTCCGAGACGCTGGGCCTGGCCTGGATCTCCCATCCCGCCGGCGCGCACACGCTTACCGTCTCCCTTGACCAGACCGTTTCGAATGATGATAAATATAAAGCGAACCTCGGGGCCGAGTACTTCATGTTCCAGCTGCTTTCTCTGCGCGCCGGCTACGTCAGCGGGCAGTCGATCGGCACCGGCCTGCGGGTCGGCGTCGGCTTCCGCCTTTCGTTCATGGACCTGGACTATTCAATGTCGCCGTTCGGCGAGCTCGGGATGATGCAGAAAGTCGGCGTGACGATGCGCTTCGGCTCTTCCCGCGCCAAACAGCCCCTGGCCGGCGCCACCGCCCGGGTAGGCAAAGCGAAGCTGATGGCCCCGAAAGATCAGATCGAAGCCCTTAAGACCTACGCCGCCGACTACGTCGAACTGGCCCGCAAGAGCATCGATGCCCGCCAGTACACTTCCGCCGTAGAGAACCTGGACAAGGCCTTCAACCTGGAGCCCCAGCTCAAAGCCGGCGCGTGGGGCGAGAAAGCGGCCAGGCTCTCCACTCTCAGCGCCCGCCTGCAGCTCAAGGCGACCCCTGCCAGGGTAAAGACCCTCCAGAACGACAGCGAGCAGTCGAACACCGCTCACGAAGCCGTCGTCTCCTACATCGAAGGCAACGAGCTTAAATCCTTCCTGCTGGCGCACGCCGCCCTGGGCGCCAATCCCCGCGGCGACGCGATGTTCGAAGAGATGCTCTACACCATCGCCGACCTGACCCGCGGCACCGTGCGCCGCGACGAGATAATGCCCAAGGCCGCGATGGTCAACGAGAAACTGAAAAAAGCCGCCAAAGGCTTCTACATCCAGCAGTTCGACATGGCGGCCAAAGAGTGCGAAGAAGTGGTGCTGCTCGACGAGACCAACCCGATGGGCTGGACCCGCCTGGGCTCCGCCTACTATATGATGGGCGACAAAGCGAAAGCGCAGAAAGCGTACGAGAAAGTGATGGAGCTCAACCCCGGCGATACCGTGACCCGCCAGTTCATGGACGCGCAGGGCTGGAAGTAAGGGGGACTTGGCGGGGGCGGGGTCAGGGAGAAAAGGCGGTCTTATGAAAATACTGATGGCGGATGACGACGAGCTGTTCCGGATCCTGCTGGCGGAGGTGCTGCAGGACTCCGGGTTCGAGGTGTCGGCCCACGAGAACGGCCTCACGGCCTGGGAGCACCTGAAGGCCGAGGGGGCGGATATCGCCATTCTCGACGTGAACATGCCGGAGATGGACGGGCTGGAACTGCTGTCGCGGATACGGGCGGACAGGCGGCTGAAAAGTCTGCCCGTGCTGCTGCTCACCATCCGCTCCGAAGTGCCGGACCAGGTATCCGGCTACGAATGCGGGGCCGACGACTACCTGTCCAAGCCCTTCTCCAACGAAGTGCTGGTGGCGCGGGTGAAGGCGCTGGCGCGGCGGATCCTCGGCCGGCAGGAAGCTGTCGGGTTTTAGCGCGAAAAGTGGTTTAATATGACCAGGAGTTGAACTTATGGAGTTTTTGATCATTCTCGGTATTCCCATGTTGGTGCTGGCGCTGGGCGCCGGCGTGGTGCTCGTTTCCCAGGTCACGGGCTTCATGCAGCAGGGCTCTTTCAGCCAGCGCGAGAATTTCTCGAACAACCTCATCCAGCAGTACGTCATGCAGATAGCCGTGGCCCAGACCGCCGTCGGCCAGCGCTCGCAGGAGCTGGAGATACTTACCTCCAAGCTGGTCCTGTCCAACCAGGAGCTCGGCCGCCTCAACGAGATGAAGTCGAAGTTCATGTCGATGGTCGTGCACGACGTGCGCACGCCGCTGGCTTCGATAAGGGGCTTCAGCGAGCTCCTGCTGAAGCGCAGCACGGGGGAGAAGGAAGCGCAGTACCTCAAGAACATAGTGGGCTCTACGGACCAGCTGGGTCATCTCATCGCCGACCTGACGGACCTCGCCATGATAGAGGCCGGGAAGCTGAAAATGGAAAAGGCCGTTTTTGATTTCTCGCTGGTGGCCACCGACATCCTTCCGGCCATGACCATCAACGCCCAGAAAAAAGGGGTGGACCTGGTAGTGAATCCGCTGCCCGAGGGGCTGATGGTCAACGGCGACCGCTTCAGGCTTTCGCAGGTGCTGATGAACCTGCTCAACAACGCCATAAAATTCACGCCCCCCGGCAAGCGCGTGGAGCTTACGCTGCGCGCGGAGCCGCGCGGCGCCGGCGCCTACGTCAAGGACGCCGGCATCGGCATCCACCGCAGCGAAACCTCGCTGATCTTCGAGAAGTTCTACCAGGCTAAATTCCAGAAGGACGAGAAGCTGCGCAAGCAGGGCTGGGGACTGGGCCTGTCTATCGCCGGCGAGATAGTGCGGGCGCATAACGGGATCATAAAGGCCACCAGCCCCGGCCTGGGCAAAGGCGCCACCTTCTTCTTCCGCATACCTTTAAACTCATGAAATATAACTCCACCAGGCGGTCCGAGGCTGCGGCCGGCGCCCTTGCGGCGCGCGGCGGCCGGGCCGCGCGTCCGGTTTTTTGTAACATCGTTATAACTTTTCTGAAACACCCGCTTCCTATAATTAATGTGAGAAGATGATCATAGTACGCTGGTGCAGCGGACATAAGGATACCTGATATATATGGACTTCGCCACTATTCTGGGCATCGTCGGCTTCTTTACGCTGATCACCGTGGGCGTGCAGACCGGTCAGCTTGAGCCTTCCCTTTTGAACGCGCACGCCGTGTTCGTGGTGCTGGGCGGCGGCGCCGTCTCCATGCTTATTAATACTCCGTTCAAGTACCTCGTGAAGGCTTTCACCGAGCTGTATAAGCTGATGATGCTCGACGAGAACGCGGATATCCAGCGCACTATCCCTATAATGGTGGCGCTGACGGAACAGTGCCGCTCGCTGGGCCTGTCGGCGCTCAAAGAGGCCGATCCCAAGCACGCCGGCGGGTTCCTGGCCCGGGTGGCGTCCGCGGCCCTGGAATACAACGACTCCAATTTCGTGAAGCACGTGATAGAGATAGAGATCAATAAGGGCGCCGACGAAATGAACGAGATAGCGAACGTCTACCGCACCTTCGGCCTGCTCTCGCCCATGTTCGGGCTGCTCGGCACTCTTATAGGTATCATAGGCGTGCTCAAGCAGGTGTCGGACCCCGACCGCGTAGGCCCCGCCATGGGCGTCGCCATCTCCTCCGCTTTCTTCGGCATCCTTTTCGCCAACATGGTCTGCATCCCTATCTCCGGCAAGATGCGCTCGCGCATGGAAGGGCAGATCAAGCTCAAGTCGATGATCCTGGAAGGCGTGCTGGAGATCATGAAAGGCAGCATCCCCATGGTGGTGGAGCGCCGGCTGCAGTCGTACCTGGTCTAATAGAGTATCTATATGAAGAACGCGACGGCGATAAGAACGGCATTAAGGGGCGCGGCAGCGCTCCTGGCGCTGCTTTTCGTCCAGGTCACGCTGCTCGGCGCGCAGGGCCTCCCTCTCGACGACAAGGCCAAATACGAGAAATCGCTCGAGGGAAAGGTGGACGAGGTGCTGGTGAAGCTGCTGGGCCCCAACCAGGCCAAGGTGGTGGTGCAGGCCGATATGGATTTTACCCGCACCGAGGAGATGAATATTCTCAAGGCCGGGGGCGATAAAGCCGCGCCCGCGAATAAAGACGAGATGTTCAAATGGCAGAGCCCCACTACCGAAGGGCAGCCTTTTAACGAATATCTGCTTCCCGGGTTCCCTACCATGAGCGCCGAGGGGGAGAACCAGTCGTATTCGAAAAAACTTTCTTTCCCTACTTCTTTCGTAAGGAAACTTGTTGTTACTGTTATTATTAATAAGACGATGAGCGACGCCGACGCGCAGAACGTGCGCTCGGTGGTTTCGGAAGTGCTGGGCCTGGACGTGAAGCGCGGCGACGATATCGCCATAATAAAAACCCCTTTCGCTCCGCTCTGGCGCACCATCTGGAACACCCCCGAGTCCATGGCCCTTATTTTTAAATACAGCCTGCTCACTATAATGGGCATCATTTCCATGATGGTGGCCGTGGGCTTCCTTAAGCTCGCCACCGCCATGAACACCATGGCCAAGGCCCAGCAGAGCCACCAGATAACCATGGACCTCGGCCGCAACGCCGCCATGGGCGGCGGGGCGGCGGGCGCGGGCCTTCCCGGCGGAGCTCCCGGCCCAGGGCAGAGCGGCAAGCTCGAGGTGGACATCGTGGAAAGGAAGGACGGCGGCGGCCGGCATTCGATGGCCGAGCCGGACCAGGAGCAGCTTTTCAACGTCAGGCTCGAACAGATCGATTTCCTGGTGAACCTGATGAGCGGCGAGGACCCCGCCAACATCTCGCTGGTGGCCGGGCATCTGCCGGAGGACGTAAAAACGGAATTCCTGCGCATGCTGCCCGCCGAGACCTCCTCCGAGGTGGTGGCCAACATGGCGCGCATGCGCTTCGTGGACCCCGAGGTCATTTCCACCATCCGCGACGAGATAGAAAAACAGCTGGCCGGCGCTTTCGGCGGCATCAACGTGGTGATAGACACGCTCGACAGGGTGAGCCTGAAAGTTAAGCGCGAGATGATAGCGAAACTGGAGAGCCACCACCCGGATATCGCCGCCAAGGTCAGGCGCCGCATCCTGCTGCCCGAGGACCTGATGAAGCTGTCTGAGAAGGACCTGGGCGTGCTCGCCACCGCCGTCAAGATAGAGGACTGGGCCATGGCGCTGTGGGATTTCTCCCCCGAGTTCCGCGACAAACTTAAAATGCAGCTTACCGAAAAGACCTGGGCCATGCTGGAACAGACCATGAAGTACGGCGCGCCTTCGCAGGAAAAGACCGAAAAGGCGGTGGACGCCGTAGTTACTTCCGCGCTTAAGCTTATAGGCGACGGACGCATAGCCGATCCCCTTAAAGCGGCGGCCGCCGCGGCGGCGGAGGAAAAATCCGCTTTGGTGCCCGCCGGGGCCGCCCCCGCGGCGCCCGCTCCCGAAGCGCCCGCGCCCGCCGCGCCCGCCGGAGCTCAGACGGCTTCGGCCGCGCCCGCCGCGCCGGCGCCGATGCCGCCCGCCGCGCCCGCGGCCCCGGTAGTTCCGCCGCAGGCCCCTCCGCAGCCTCCGCCGCCGGGAGGTAAAGTATGAGTCCCCTCGGAAAACCCGGCCCCGGGGGCAAAGGCTCCATCTTCTCCGGCCTGTCCGGGACGCCCGCCCCCGCGCCCGGGCCGGTGGCCGCTCCGCGGCCCGCCCCCGCGCCCGCCCCCGCGCCCAAGCCGGCCCCCGCGCCCAAGCCCGCGGCCGACCCCGAAGCTATAACGGCGCTTAACCGGAAAATGGACGATCTCGAGCGGAACATAATTTCGCAGTTGGAAAGAAGGCTGGGCGACCAGATGCGGTATTCGGCGCCGCCGCCTCCGGCCTATTACGCCCCTCCGCCCCCGCCGCCGGGGCGCGCGCAGGAGACCGACCTGCTGCTCAAGAAGATCGAGGAGATGGAGCGCCGCCTGTCGGATTTCAGCCACGCCGCCGTGGTCTCCGCTTCGCAGCTCAAGAACATCGAGGAATCCAAGATCAGCGCCCGCCGCGAGATAGAGGACCTGCTGAAGGCCGTCCGCGAGCAGCAGAAATACTCCGAGCTCGACCGGCAGATGCACGAGCAGCTGGAGCGCGCCTGGAGCCGCGCCGAGGAGCTGGAGAAGAAACTGATGGAGTTCTACTCGTCGGTGCTGGCCCTCGAGACCAGGCGCCGCGAGGACGCCGACCGCGCCTCCGACAAGACCGCCTCGGCCCTCGACCTGCTCGCGCAGCGGCTGGAGAGCCTTGAAAAACGCATCGTGGAAAGCTCTCCCGCCGGAGAGCTGCGCGCCGCCCAGGAAGAGTTCTTCCGCCGCGCGCAGGAAGAGGCGCTGCGCCAGGCCGCCGCCCAGCAGGCGTTCCGCGCCGAGATCGCGGCCGGCATAGAAAAAATGGCGGTCAACACCCCGGCCGGGGAACTGCGCGCCGCGCAGGACGAGTTCTTCGTTAAAGCCAGGGAAGAGGAGCGCCGGCACGCCGCCGCCCTGGAGGCTTCCCGGCAGGAAATGGCCGCGGGCGTGAAAGAAAGCGCGCAGGCCTTCAAGGAGATCTTCGAGAATTACGTGCGCGTCGAGATGGAGCTGCTGCGCGATAAAATTTATTCCGAGACCGAGACGCTGCGCCGCGAGACGGCCGCCGCCGCGGAAGAGTCGCGCAAACTGCTGCGCGAGCAGTCGGCGCTGGCCGCGGAAAAGAACGCCCGGTTCGAGGACATAGCCAGGGAGAACGTCCTGAAGACCGAGGGGATAGACGCCTCCATCGCCGCCGCCGCCCGCCGGCAGGCCGACGCGCTGGAAGAGTTCTCCCGCCGCCTGCGCTCCGAGATCGGCGCGATGAACCAGGACTTCTCCGCCGCGGTCAAGGCCGAGAACGACAAGCGCTTCGAGAAATTCGGCGCGAAATACGCCGAGGCGCTGCTGTCCGCCGCGTTCGTGGAAAGCTTCAGGGCCGCGGTGACCGAGTCCGTGGATAAATTCGAAAAATCCGGCGCGCAGCTGGAGGCTTTCCTGAAGGAAGCCAGCCCCGACCAGCTGCAGAAAGCCACGGGCGTTTCGGGCATGATGATACGCCGGCAGTTCGAGACCATGACCGCGATGCTGGAAGCCCTGAGAACGGATACCACCCGCCTGCGCGAAATAAAGAAGAGCGTCGAAGACCGGTTCGGGGATATCTTCAAGGAAGGCTGAAATGTCGGTTTACCGCACCCGCCGCGAGGACCTGGAGAACCAGCTGAACAAGGGCGCCCTGTGGGCCGTCACCTACGGCGACCTGATGAGCTACCTGATGATCTTTTTTTTGATCATGTTCTCCTTTACCATGGCCAAGACCGACAAGACCAAAAGCCGGAAATACGAAGAGTCCATGAATAACCTGCAGAAGGCCTTCGGCGGCAAGGTGGACCAGAAGCGCCTGGACCGCATGGAGGACGATAAAAAAGCGGACAACTTCGAGGAGAAGATGAAGGAGACCGTGCAGACCACCGAGCTCTCGAGCCTCATCCAGATGCAGTCCAACGAGCGCAAGGTCAAGCTGGTGCTCCCTGAAGGCGTGCTGTTCACCTCGGGCAGCGCCACCCTGAAAGAGCCCGCCAAGAAGATCCTGGCGCCCATGGCGGACGAGCTGAAAAAGGTCAATAAAGACATCATTATCGAAGGCCATACCGACAACGTGCCCATAAAAAGCGGCAAGTACACCTCGAACTGGGAACTTTCGATGGCGCGCGCCTACAGCGTGCTGGTGTTCTTTTCCGAACAGGGGATCCCCGCGAAGAACCTGGCCGGCCTGGGTTACGGGGACAACCGGCCTATCGGGGACAACGCTACCATGGAAGGCCGCGCGAAGAACCGCCGCATAGAGATCTCACTGATGAAATCGGATTGACCGGCCGGGAGGCCGTGCCGCGTAATGCGCTTTCCGGCAGCCGGAAAGGGCCCTGTTTGCGCCTTTTTTTGTATACTTATACATATCTTCACTTTGTATTGAAAGGCGCGAAAATGACCACCAATGCCGATCTGTCCGAACGCAAGGACTATTCCAAGACCGTTTTTTTACCCACCACCTCCTTTTCCATGAGGGGGGACCTGACCAAGAAAGAGCCGGGCATACTCGAGACCTGGACCAAAATGGACCTTTACGGGCGCATGCTGGCCCGGCGCCGCGGCGCCAAGCCCTTCATCCTGCACGACGGTCCGCCTTACGCCAACGGCCCCATCCACATAGGCACCGCGCTCAACAAGATCCTCAAGGATATGGTCGTCAAATCCCACGCTATCCTGGGGTATTACACGCCGTACGTGCCCGGCTGGGACTGCCACGGCCTGCCGATAGAGCAGGCGCTGCTCAAAGAGATGAAGATGGGCAAGCGCCACATAGACGACATCCCCGCTTTCCGCCGCAGCGCGCGCGCTTTCGCCAACCGCTTCCTGGACATACAGCGCGAGGGCTTCAAGCGCCTCGGCGTGCTGGCCGCCTGGGCCGCCCCCTACATCACCATGTCCAAGGAGTTCGAAGGCACCGTGATCAGGGCCTTCCGCGAGCTGCTGGAGAAAGGCCACATCCACCGCGACAAAAAGACCATCTACTGGTGCGTTTCGTGCGAGACGGCGCTGGCCGACGCCGAGGTGGAGTACAAGGACAAGACCTCGCCGTCCATCTACGTGCGCTTCCCGCTGGAGACCCTGCCCGAGGGGCTGGGCGAAGCCGCGAAAGGCCGCGCCTCGATAGTGATCTGGACCACCACGCCGTGGACGCTGCCCTCGAACATGGCCGCCGCCGTGGCGGCGGCCGAGAGCTACCGCGTGCTGGAGGCCGGCGGGCAGTACCTGAGAGTGGCGGACAAACTGGCCGACGGCTTCCTGGCCGCCACGGGGCTCGAGGCCGTGAAGGGCGCGCTGATCCCCGGCGAAAAGCTCGTCGGGCTTAAGTATCATCACTGCCTGGCGCCGCATCTGCCCGAGAGCCGCCGCTTCACGCGCCCGGTGATCTCCACCGACTTCGTGGACATGTCCACCGGCGCCGGCATCGTGCACATCGCCCCCGGTCACGGCGAGGAAGACTTCCACGCCGGCAAGAAATGGGGCCTTGAAATATTCTGCCCCGTCAAAGAGGACGGCAGGTTCAACGCCGACGCCGGCGTCTTCGAAGGCATGAAAGTTTTCGAGGCCAACGACAAAGTGGTGGAAACGCTGCGCTCCGACGGCCTGCTGCTGGCGCATAAAAAAATAGAGCACAGCTACCCGCACTGCTGGCGCTGCAAGCAGCCGGTGATCTTCCGCGCCACCGAGCAGTGGTTCCTGAAGGTGGACCTCGACGGCCTGCGCGGGAAGCTGTTGAAAGCCGCCGACGGCGTGCGCTGGCTGCCCGCCGGCGGCCGCGAGCGCATGGCGGGCATGCTCAAGACCCGCCCCGACTGGTGCCTGTCGCGCCAGCGCTACTGGGGCACGCCCATCATAGCCGTATACTGCAAGGAATGCGGCAAGGTACAGACCGATTCCGCTTTCCTCAGGCGCATGGAAGAGCGCGTGCTGGCCGAAGGCAGCGATTTCTGGTTCTCCGAGCCCGTCGAGCAGCTTATGGGGCCCGGCCCGCACAAATGTTCCTGCGGCGGCGCCGTCTTCGCCAAGGAAAAAGACATCATGGACGTCTGGCTGGACTCCGGCGTTTCCTGGTACGCCGTGCTCGAGGGGGGGATGCTCGGCCCCGGCAAGTTCTTCCCGGCCGACGTGTACCTGGAAGGCTCCGACCAGCACCGCGGCTGGTTCCAGACCTCGCTGATCCCGGCCGTAGCCCTGCGGGGCGAGCCGCCGTTCAAAACGGTGCTCACGCACGGCATGATCCTCGACGACAAGGGCCACGCCATGCATAAGTCGGCGGGCAACGCCATCGACCCGGCCGAGATAATCTCCAAGTACGGCGCCGAGATCCTGCGCCTGTGGGTGGCGCTGTGCGACTACTCCGAGGACGTCCGCATCTCCGAAAAGATCCTGGCCGGGGCCATAGACACCTACCGCAAGATCCGCAACACGCTGCGCTATCTGCTGGGCAATCTCAGCGACTTTAAGCCGGAGCTGCACCGCGTTGCCGAAGACAAACTGCTCGAGACCGACCGCTACATGCGGGCGAGGCTGGCCGTGACCGCGGCGGCCGTGGCAGGTCATTACGAGAACTTCCAGTTCCGCCAGGCCGTGCGCGCCGTGGCGGACTTCTGCATACTGGACCTGTCGGCCTTCTACCTGGACTCGCTGAAGGACAAGCTGTACACCTTCAGCTCCGACTCCGTGGAGCGCCGTTCCGCCCAGACCGTGCTCTACGACATCCTTACCGCGGTGCTCAAGATGACGGCCCCGGTGCTGTCGTTCACCGCCGAGGAGGCCTGGCAGACCGCCAGGCTGGAGATAGACCCGGCTCTGGAGGAGAGCGTGTTCCTGGCCGACTACCCGAAATTTCCCGCGGCCTGGGCCGACCAGGCCCTGCTGGAGCGCTGGGAGAAGATAATGGGCGTGCGCGAGACCGCCACCAAGGCCATAGAGGAAGTGCGCAAGACGGGCGCCGTGGGCTCTTCCCTGGAAGCCCGCGTGACGCTGCGCACCTCGAAACCGGAAATGAAAGTTTTCCTGGAATCCGCCCTGCCGCTGTGGCCCCAGGTGCTGATAGTCTCCGAGGCCGCCGTCGAGCTTGACCCCGCGGCGGGGGAGCTGGAAGTCAGGGTGAACAAGGCGGAGGGCGCCAAGTGCCCGCGCTGCTGGCAGTGGCGCCGGGACATCGGCTCGCACGCCGATTCCCCCGAGCTTTGCGGCCGCTGCTCCGCGGTATTGAAGGGCGCCGGGAAATAATGAGGAAATTCTTTTCTCCGGCCGCGGTGCTGGCCATCTTCGTCCTGGACAGGCTTTCCAAGGTCTGGGCGCTGGAGCACGTTTTTCCGCGCTCCGTGGCCGTGCTGCCTTTCCTGCGCCTTACTTACGCCGAGAACACCGGCGTGGCCTTCGGCATGTTCCACGGGAACAATCTTTTCTTCATAGTCGTGAGCGCGGCGCTGGTAGCGGCGCTGCTGTTCTTCCGCCGCCGCATCAGGGCCGGCGGCCTGGCGGCGGAGGCGGGGCTGGCGCTGGTGCTGGGCGGGGCGCTGGGCAATCTTTACGACCGGCTGGTTTACGGCTTCGTGGTGGACTTTTTCGATCTTTCCTTCTTTCCCGCGGTCTTTAACGTGGCCGACAGCGCCATCACCGTCGGCGCGGTGCTGCTGGCTTTGGGCATGCAGGAAAGAACGGACGGCGCAAAAAGGAGCGCGTAGAGGCGCGAACAGGGGATGGTATGAAAAAAATTCTTTACCTCGTATTCTTCGCGGCGGCGCTGGCGGGCTGCAACAGGTCGCCGGAATTTTATTTCAAACGGGCGAACTACCAGTTCTCCGTCGGAAAGGAAGGCCTGGCCCTCGAGGATTATAACCGGGCGCTGTTCCTGCGCCGCAACTTCCCGGAAGCGCTGACCGCGCGCGGCATGCTCTATGAGCGGCAGGGGGACAGGCAGAAGGCCGGGCTCGACTATAAAAGGGCCATCGAGACCGATTCCTCCTACCTGCCCGCCTATAACAACATGGCCGCCCTGCTGATGGACGCGGGCAATTACAGGGAAGCCGCCGAGTATCTTTCCCAGGCCCTCGCGGTGAAGCCGGATTATCCGTACGCCCTGCTCAACCGCGGCCTGTCCTACTATAAAATGGAGAATTGCGCCGGCGCCGACGCCGACCTTACGAAAGCGCTGGAGCTTAACCCGAAACTCGGGCTGGCTTTTTATCACCGGGCGCTGTGCCGGCGCCGCTCGGACGACGTCGCCGGGGCGCTGGCCGACCTGGACGCGGTGCTGGAGCTGAACCCCGCCGCCACCCTGGCCTGGTTCGAGCGCGGGAAGCTGAAGTTCTCCGCCAGGGATTTCGCGGGGGCCGCGCTGGATTTCTCGAAGAGCGCGGAGCTTAAAAAGGACGACCCGCAGACCTCGTACTGGCTGGCGCTGGCGTTTTATAAGAGCGGCTATTACGAAGGGGCGCTGGAGAGCGCGCTTCGGGCCGCGGAGCTCAAGCCGGATTCCTACCAGGCCGCCGGGCTGCTGGGCGATGTTTACGCCGCCTCAGGGGACCTGCCCAAAGCCAAAGAGTTCTATCTTAAGGCCGCCGGGCTTTCCTCGCAGTATGCCGCCTACTACAACGCGCGGCTCAATGCCCTGGGCCGCCGGGCCGGGAAACGCTGAGCGGCCGCCGGAGGACCTGAACTTATATGGCCGACGAAAACGACCTGCCGGGCTGGCGGAAAAAATTCCTCGCGAACAGGATGACCTTCGAAAGCATCCTGTTCGAGCGGGAGACGGTAGGGGCGCAGAAAGAAAAGATGAGCACGGGGCTGCTCGTGCTCGCCGGCATCTGGGTGTTCTACTCGCTGCTGCTGGCCCAGTGGGTGCTGCGGCGCGGCTATTTCTTCGTGCAGGCCGACGCGGAAAGCTTCACCGGGCTGCTGCGCTACGCGGCCTACCTGAAGAGCCAGGGGGTGCTGGCCCTGATAAAGCCCGAGCTGGCCGGCATGAGCCTGAACCCGCCGTTCTATTTCCTGGCCTACGTGCCCGTGCTCTCCTACCTCACCTCCGACCTGAACCTGGCGCTGATCATCGTCAATTCTTTCTTTATGCTGGTGCTGGCGCTGTCGGTCTTCGCCGCGGTGCGCAAAACCCGGCCGAACCGCTCCGGCTGGCTGGGCGCCGCTTTCGCCCTGTCCCTGCCTTTCGTGCTGGAGACGGCCCGCCGCCCGGCCCCGGAGATGGCGCTGATGGCCCTGGTGGCCGCCCTGTACGCCTGCTATATCCGCTCGGAGGAGTTCGAGCAGGGGAATAAATGGACTTTCTGGTTCGCTCTCAGCCTGAGCCTCGGCTTCTTTTCCCACCGCTTTTTCTGGCTGTACACGCTGCCGCTGATCCCGTTCATCCTTACCGGCCTTTCCAGCCCGCTGAGCCGCGACGAACTGCTCAAGGGCATATTCCCGGGCCTGCTGCTGAACCTGCCCTGGTACCTGTTCTCCGCTGCGGTGCTCGCCTCGGGGTTCCTGCCGGTGATCGGGGCGTACCAGGGGTTCTGGGCCTGTTTAAAAACGGGGCTGGCCTCCGCCGGGCTGCCGTTTTTTACGCTGGGCGCCCTGGCCCTGGCCTGGATGTATTTCTCGGTCTTCATGCCCTACGAGAAAAAGAAAATAGTCGCCGCCCTGTTCTGGGTGCCCTACCTGGTGCTCACCTGGGGGCTGCGCGGCAGCCGTCCCGAGCTGCTGTATCCGGCCATGCTGCTGCCTTTCGCGATAGCCGTGCCGGTGATGACGCCGCACGCGCTGAGGCGCTACCTGTTCGTTCTCGTGCTGGCCCTGGGCGCCGTCAACCAGTCGGGCCTGGTGCCGCCGTTCTCGCTGGGCCGCTACAGTTTCGGCGGCCTGCCGCTGCCGCCCTCGCAGGTATACCGCGTCGACGAAATTATTTCTCTGATCAAAGCGGGCACCCCGGCCAAAGCCGGCCTCGTGGGGGTCTACGGCGGGGATAACGGCCTGAACGCCGACAGCCTGCGTTTCGCCGCTTTGAAAGCGGGACTTGACGCCAGGTTCGAGAACGACCCGGCCTGCCCGGCCTGCGCCTCCGTGCTTATCCTTAAAGCGCGCGCGGCCGGAGCCGCGGCGCCGCAGGCGGGGGCTTTCGCGGGCGTCAAAGCGCAGCCCTGGTTCCCGCAGCTGTTCGCGAAAAAGACCGAGCTAGCGCTGGCGGACGCTTCCAGGGTGGAGGTCTACGTTAAGGTGCCCGGGCTGGGCAGGATCTTCGAGGACGGGACATACAGCCTCGGCGCGCTGACTTTCGGAGAGCTGTCCATCCCCGACGCCACGCTGAAAGTGGAAAGTTTCGACGCCGCCACGGGGGCCTACGCCAAAGGGGAATTCTTCGCGCCTTCCGCCGCGCTGCGCGGGGGGGATATTTACGGCCTGACGCTGCAGATGGAGGGCGTGCAGCTCGCCGGAGCGGCGCCGACGCCGGTCCCGGCCGGGATGAAAAGCCTGAAGCTGACCTCGGCCAAGATCACCTCCTACGCCCTTGAAAAATACCTGTCGGAGCGGTTCCCTTCGCTGTCCGAACTGCAGGTTACCCTCGACCGCACGCTGGGCGTTTCCGCGGTGGCCCGCGGGCGCAAACTGGAAGCCGAATTCATCCTCGCGCTGACCGCCCCGGACGTTATAGAGATCAGGCCCGTGGTCTTTTCGCTCGGGCCGGTAAGCGTTTCGGAATATCTGTTGAAGCTTTTTTCCTTCCGCATGGATTTTTCCGGCAATCCTTACGGTTTCAGTATCTCCGGCCTGCGCATACGCGGCCAAATGCTGGAGTTTTACTGAGTTAAAATGAACTTACTTTCGCGCAACGATACCGGCGTCCTCGCCACCGCGCTCGCGGCCTGCCTCTGCTGCGCAGGCTGCGTGCCCGCGCCGGAGGGGTACGGCAGCCCGGCCGCCGCCTCCTCCGCCGCGCTGGACGCTCCGGTGCGCGGGCTGGACCCCGGTTATAAGACCGAAGAGACGGCGCATTTCCGGCTTAACGCCTATACCACCGCGGCCGCCGCCCGGTACGCGGCGATGTGCGAGGAGAACTACGGCAGGATAATGCAGGACCTGGGGATCTACTCCTTCGTGCCGGCGCGGCCTTACAACGTGACCGTGTACCGGGACGCGGCGGAATACCACCTGAAGACCGGGCAGCCGGAGTGGTCGGGCGGCGCGGCCTACGGCAACGCCCTGCTGCTATACGAGAGCGGCAACCTGCGTCCCGCCGCGGCGCATGAAATGACCCACCTCGTCTTCAACGAGTTCATGGGCCTGTCGCAGGCGTCGCAGCTGCGCTGGCTTAACGAAGGCGCGGCCGTTTACGAGGAAGGCCGGTCGAGCTCCGAGATCTCGGCCTTTTACGCGCAGAAGATCAGGGAAGCCGTGGCGCCCAACCCCATCCCTTTCTCCCAGATGGTGAACCTCGCCCCGCAGCGGGAAACGGTGCTCAACGTGGACCGCTGGTACTCGCAGGTGGGCTCGGTGGCCGGGTTCATGATACGGACCGGCGGCTCTTTTAATTTCTCGCTGTTCCTGGCGAAACTGCGCGACGGCGCCCCGGCGGACCAGGCGCTCGACTCCGCCTACTCCGGGGCCTGGAAGAAACTGTCCGACGTGGAACAGGCGTGGCTGCTGGAAGTGAAGCGCTAGGCGCCGCGGCGGCGACACTATCTTATGAACAACCCCGTGCCGGCCGTAAAATTCAGGAAAGCGGTGGTCCCGCTGGGCGGCGTGCACTGCGCGGCCTGCGTGGCGCGGCTGGAAAAAGGCCTGAAGGCCGTGCCGGGCGTGGCTGAAATTTCGGTGAACCTTTCCTCCAAGACCGCCTTCCTTACCTACGATCCGGCAAAGCTTAACGGCAAGGCCGTGGCGGCGCAGATAGAGGCGCTGGGCTACAAGGCCCTGGCTTTTTCCGAATCGGCGGGCACCGCGCAGAACACCGCGCTGAAGGAGCTGGAAAGGGAGAGCGGCGTTTCCTTCTACAGGTTCCTGCTGTCCTTGTTCTTCGCCTGTTTCCTGCTGCTGGACTACGCGCTGGGCCTTTCCTCCTATACCATGCTGGCGGCGGCGGGGCTCGCCTGGGGCCTGGCCGGCTGGCAGTTCCACGCCGGCTTCCTGCGCGCGCTTCGGTCCAGGTCGGCCGACATGAACTCGCTGGTGTCGCTGAGCACCACCGTGACCTTTTTCTACGGCGTGTTCGTCACCGTGGCCCCTTACCCGGCGGGCCCGCTGCACCGCGCGCAGTGGCACGAGCTGGTGCTGCTGATCACCTTCATAAATTTCGGCCGCTGGCTGGAGAACCGGTCGAAGAGCAGGGCCGGCGAGGCCGTGGCCAAGCTTTTTCTCATAGCGCCTAAATTCGCCCGCCGCCTGACGCCGGCCGGAGAGGAAACGGTGCCGGTGACGGATATACAGCCGGGGGACAAACTGCTGCTGCGGCCGGGCGAACAGGTGCCGGTGGACGGCCGGGTCACCGCCGGCGCCTCCGCGCTGGACGAAGGCCTGCTGACGGGGGAGTCGGTGCCCAGCCAGAAGGCCGCCGGCTCGCGCGTTTACGCCGGCACCATCAATACTACCGGCTCGCTGGAATTCATGGCCGAAGGCGTGGGAGAAGACACCGCGCTGATGAAGATCATAAAAGCGGTGCAGGAGAGCCAGGCGGCTAAAAGTTCGGTGCAGCGCCTGGTGGATAAAATTTCAGCCTGGTTCGTGCCCGCGGTCTTCGGGCTCGCCACGGGGGCGGCCGCGCTGTGGCTGTATTACGCCGACCCCTACAGGGCGGTCAGCGTGTTCGCGGCGGTGCTGGCCGTGGCCTGCCCCTGCGCCATGGGGCTGGCCGTGCCGATGGCCGTGGCCGTCGGTTTCGGCCGGGCGGCCTCCATGGGCATACTTATGCGCAACGCCGATATCCTCGAGCGCATCTCGCGGGTGGACGTGGTGATCTTCGACAAGACCGGCACCGTCACCGACGGGCGCCTGAGCCTGGCCGCGCTGGAGCCGTACAGGATCGACGAAAGGAACTTCCTCGAGCTGCTGGCGGCGGTGGAGGACAAATCCGAACATCCTTTCGCGGAGGCCGTCCGCGCGCGCGCCGAGGCCGCCGGCGTGAAGCCCCGCAGCGTGACCGCTTTCGAAGCTTTCCCGGGCAAAGGCGTTAAAGCCGTCGCCGGCGGCGGCGAAATAGCCGCCGGCAATCTTAAATGGTTCGACGAGCTGGACATTCTTGTGCCGGCTGCAGCGCGCGCCGGCATAGAGAAGGCCAGCGACGCCATGCTGCTGCTGGCGCTGGACGGGACCTACAAAGGCTACGCCAGGCTCGGTGACACTCTGCGGCCTGAAGTGCCCGCCATCATAGCGGAGCTTAAGGCGATGGGCATCGAGCCCGTGCTGGCGTCGGGCGACCGCCAGGCGGTGGTGGCCGCGGCCGCCGGGGCCGCCGGCATAAAGACCTTTCACTACGAAGTGCTGCCGGTAGAGAAAAGGCGCCTGGTGATGCGCTACAAGGCCCTGGGCAAGAAAACGGTGATGGTGGGGGACGGCTTCAACGACGCGCCGGCGCTGTCCGAGGCCGATATCGGCATCGCCATGCGCAGCGGCACCGACGTGGCCGCCGAGGCCAGCGACATCACGCTGATGCACAACGACCTCAGGTCCGTGGTGCGCGCCATCAGGATCTCCAAGGCGATACGCAAAGTTATCTGGCAGAACCTGGCCTGGGCCTTCATCTATAACATGGCGCTGGTCCCGCTGGCGGCCGGGGTGCTTTACCCGTGGTGGGGGCTGCTGCTGCCCCCGCATTTCGCGGGGGCCGCCATGGCGCTCAGTTCGGTCTCGGTGGTGATGAACTCGCTGCGGCTGAAGAACATGAAGATCTGATCCCGTCCTTAACTCAATAACAGGAGCCGTACCATGAAAAATACTTCCACAAAATTCGGTTATACTTCCGGCCAGGCGCAGAGCGTCAGGCATATCGAGCTGCCGGAAATAGAGGCGTGGGAGAACCAGTACAGAAGGGCTTACACTATCCGGATAGTGCACCCGGAATTCACTTCCGTCTGCCCCAAGACCGGCCTGCCGGATTTCGGCGTGGTGACCATAGATTATGTGCCCGGCCGGCTCTGCCTGGAACTTAAGTCGCTTAAATATTATTTCCTGCAGTACCGCAACTGCGGCATCTTTATGGAAAATATCGCCAACCGCGTGCTGGACGACGTTGTGAAGGCCGTGAGGCCCAGGTCCTGCACCGTAACCGCCGACTTTACCCCGCGCGGAGGCCTGCGTTCCGTAATAGAGGCGAAATATCCGTATAAAAAGTAATTGTTCCGTTAAGTTTTTGATATAATATTATTGTTATAAAAAGGCCCGGTTTGCACAGCGATAGCATCTTGGGCAAGTATGAGATTAGGCCCAGTTGGCGCAGCGGTAGCACCCTGGGAAAGTATGACGTAGCAGATGCCGCAAGTGATTTTAAGCCCAGTTTGCACAGCGATGGCATCTTGGGCAAGTATGACGTAGAGGCCCAGTTGGCGCAGCGGTAGCGCGTTCCCTTGACATGGGAAAGGTCACAGGTTCGATCCCTGTACTGGGCACCAGTTTTTAAACAGTATGCGGGAACCACAGCGCCCGTCAGAGCCGTCCGCCAGCAGGCGCGGGAAACCGCCCGGGCGGACGGTTTTTTTATAAAATCCAAAACATAACGCGGGCGGACAAAGGGAAATATGGCAGAAGACAACAACGCGCAGCAACTTGAGAAGGTCAGGCATTCCCTCGCCCATGTCATGGCGCAGGCCGTGGCGGAACTTTTTCCCGGCGTGAAATTCGGCATCGGCCCCGCCATCGAGAACGGCTTCTACTACGACTTCGACCTGGAACATCATTTCGTCCCCGAAGACCTGCCGGTGATAGAGAAAAAGATGAAGCAGATCCTGGGGGGAGCCCAGAAGTTCGAACGCTCCGAACTGCCCCGCGCCGAGGCCCTCGCGCATTTCGCGGCCAAGGGGGAGAAATACAAGGTGGAGCTCATCAACGACCTGCCCGAGGGCAGCGTCATAAGCGTTTATAAGAACGGCCCGTTCGAGGACCTTTGCAAGGGCCCGCACGTGGAGCACACCGGCAAGCTGAAAGCTTTCAAGCTCATGTCCATAGCGGGCGCCTACTGGCGCGGCAGCGAGAAGAACCCCATGCTGCAGCGCATCTACGGCGTGGCTTTCCTTACCCCCGACGAGCTTAACGCCTACCTGAAGCAGCAGGAAGAGGCCGCCAAGCGCGACCACAGGAAGCTGGGCAAACAGCTGGACCTTTACAGCATCAACGAGACCGTCGGGCCAGGCCTGGTGCTGTGGCATCCCAACGGCGCGCGCATCCGCCACGAGATAGAGACCTACTGGAAGGACGAGCATTTCAAGGGCGGCTACGACCTGGTGAACACGCCGCATATCGGCCGCGCGGGCCTCTGGGAGACCTCCGGCCACCTGGGCTTCTACAAGGAGTCCATGTACGCCCCGATGGATATCGACGGCATAGAGTACTACGCCAAGCCGATGAACTGCCCCTTTCACATAGAGATCTACCAGAGCAGGAGCCGTTCCTACCGCGACCTGCCGCTGCGCTGGGCAGAGCTGGGCACCGTGTACCGTTTTGAAAAAGCCGGCGTGCTGCACGGCCTGATGCGCGTGCGCGGCTTCACCCAGGACGACGCGCACATCATCTGCACGCCCGAGCAGATAGAGGCGGAGACCATAGAGGTGCTGCGCTTCAGCATGAATATCCTGAAGACCTTCGGCCTGAAGGATATCAAGGCTTACCTGGCCACCCGGCCCGCGGGCGCCGTGGGCGATCCCGCCCGCTGGGAAGAGGCGCAGAAAAGCCTGCGCGCGGCCGCCGACAAGGAAGGCGTCCCGGTGGAGCTCGACGAGGGCGGCGGCGCCTTCTACGGCCCCAAGATAGACCTGAAGGTTAAGGACAGCATCGGCCGCGAATGGCAGATGAGCACCATCCAGTTCGACTTCAACGAGCCGGAGCGCTTCGGCATGGAATACACCGGCGCCGACGGCCATAAGCACCAGCCTTACATGGTGCACCGCGCGCTGCTGGGGTCGCTGGAACGCTTTTTCGGCGTGCTGATAGAGCATTACGCCGGCAACTTCCCGCTGTGGCTGGCCCCCGTGCAGGTCAAGGTGATGAGCATAACGCAGGAGCAGGAGGGCTACGCCGGCGTTGTGGCGGCGAAGCTCAAAGCCGCCGGCCTGCGCGTCGCGCTGGACCTGGGGCACGGCACCATCAACGCCAAGGTGCGCGACGCCTCGCTGGAAAAAATACCGTATCTTGTCATAGTAGGGAATAAAGAGAGCGAAGCCGGCACGGTTTCGCTGCGCCTGCGCGGTGGGAAAAGCCTTTTCGGCATCAGTACCGCCGAGCTGATCGAGAACCTGCGCAAGGAGACTTCTCAGAGACTGCTCACCGGGATATATGCCTGAAAAAAAACTGCTGTTCCCCATACTTCTGCTGCTGTGCTCGGCGGCGCCGGCCCGGGCGCAGTTCCAGGCCTCGCAGCTGAGCGAGGACGAGGCCGTCTTCCAGAACCTCGCCGTGCTCTACGAGACCGCCACCGACCGTTCGGCGGTGGTGGAGGCTTTCCGCAAGTTCCTCAAGCAGTACCCGAAAAGCCACCGCAATTCCGACGCCGTCTTCATGCAGGGCTCGGCCCGCATGGCCAAAGGCCTGGAGATACTGCGCCAGGAAAAGAATTCCAAGCTGGTCTCCGAAGCGCGGGCCATGGTGGGGGCCAACGCGGCGGCGCTCGCCGAACTTAAGGCCGCGGGGGAGAATTTCTACGCGGTGACGGACGACGGGAACAAGAGCGGCCTGGAGGCCTCGGCCCAGTACCGCCTGGCCGAAACTTATTACAACAGCGGGAACTGGGAACGGGCGCTGAAGGAATTCCTCAAGGTGGAGGACAAATACCCGAAGAGCTACATAGTCCCCGAGAGCCTGCTGGGCGTGGTCTACGCGAACATCGCGCTGGGCCGCTACCAGACCGCGCAGTCCGCGCTGTTCCGGCTGGAGGAGATCTATCTGCCCTACGCGCGCGAGCCGGCGGTTTTTTTCGCCAAGGCCGTCATAGAGCTCAACCGCAAGAACTACCCGGCCGCGCAGAAGCTTTTCCTGCAGCTGGACACGCCGGAAGCCCGCTTCTTCCTGGGCAAGGCTTACCTGTACGAGGGGCGCACCTACCTGGCCGCCTCAACTTTTCAGAAGCTGGTGGCGGATTTCCCCGACCTGGATTTCCGCGAGGAGGCGGAGCTGCTGACCGCCGATTCCTTCTTCTACGCGCGCGATTTCGAGGGGGCCATCTCCAAGTACCAGGATTTCCTGAAGAAATACCCGCACTCGAAGCTGCGCAGCGCCGCCGTGTTCCGCATCGGTGCCTCGCAGTTCAACATGAAGGACTACCCCAGCGCCCGGTCCAATTTCCAGTCCGTGATGGACCGCGACCCCCGCGATTTCTTCGCGCCCATGGCGCAGTTCTTCATCGCGGAGTCCTACCTGGAGAACAAGCAGACGCGCGACGCGCTGTTCGCCTATACCAAGGTGACCACCTCCTACGGCGGGTCCTCGGTGGCCGCCCCCAGCCAGTACAAGACGGCCTGGTGCCAGTACCTGCTGGGCGACCAGCAGCAGACGGTCAACGCGCTGGACACCTTCCTGGTGCTTTACCCTTCCAACCCGCTGGCGAAGAACGCCCACTACCTGCGCGGCCTGGCGCTGCTGGAGCTTAAAAAGACCACCGAGGCCCTGCGCTCTTTCCAGAACGCCGTGGACCTGGCCCCTTCCAGCGAAGTGGCGGAGCAGGCCCTGTACATGATCCTGCGCTCTGAGCACGCCCGCGGCAATTACAACAGCATCCTTACGTCGTACCAGTTCATTTTCAAGACCCTGCCGCCGGCGGGATCGAAGTGGCGGGCGCTGAGCCTGCTGTACGTGGCCGAGGCATATATGGCCATCAACCTTACGGAGGACGCCAGGAACATCTACAACACCATCGCGCGCATCTACCCCAACGACGTGTCCACGCTGTACGCGCAGGAGGGGCTGGTCTGGTGCTACTCGCTGTCCGGCGACACCGAGGCCGCCGCGCGGGCCAGGGAGAAGCTTAAGGTCCTGCGGGCCGCCTTCCCGGACGCCGAGCAGCCCGACGGTTCGGACGCCATGGCGCTGGCCGACAGCAACTTCAACAACAAGGATTACGAGAAAGCTTTCCAGCTGTACGACGGCTTCGCCACCGACCGGCCGGAGAACCAGTACGCCGCCACCGCGCTTTACCGCGCCGGGCTGGCCCTGTACCGCCTGCGGTATTACAGCCAGGCCGTGGATACCTGGAGCCGTATCTTTAAAAAATATCCCGACGCCCCGGAAACGGAGCCGGCGGATTTCCAGATAGCCGACATCCTGTTCCGCGCCCAGAAATACAGCGAGGCGGCGGCCGCCTACGAGCGCATCCTTACCCGCTATCCCAAAAGCCCGCAGCTGCCGCTGGCCTGGCTGCGCATGGCGCAGGTGCGCTACAGCCTCAACCAGGACGCGCAGGCCCTCGAACAGGCCAGGCTCGCGGTGTCGAATTTCCCGGAAGCCCCCGAGGCCACGGACGCGTTCGACCTGGCCGAGGCCGTGTTCGACCGCAACCCCGGCATGGATTTCACCGCCTGGCTGGGCGGGCTGGCCGCCCGCAGCCCGCAGGACAGGACCTCCGGCGAGGCCCTGTTCCGGCTTGGCCGCCGCCAGTTCGAGAAGAAGGATTACGCCTCCTCCATAACCACCCTTAAAAAGTTCAGCGTGGACTACATCGACCACCAGGACATCAAGGACGCGCAGTTCTACCTGGGCGAGGCGTTCTTCCAGTCGGGGGATATGGACAACGCCGCCGGGGTCTTCGAGCGGTTCACGCGCAATTACCAGGACGCCAAAGAGCACCCGGTGGGCCTTTTCCGCCTGGGCAACGCCTATTACAACCAGAAGAAGCACGAAGAGGCCGCGCAGGCCTATTCCAAGCTGGTGGCGCAGTACCCGGAAAGCGAATACATAAAGCCGGCGCTGTTCAACCTGGCGCTGTGCTATAAGACCATCGGCGCGGTGGACAAGGCCGAAGCGGCCTACCGGAAATATTACAGCCTTACCGGAAAATCGGACGATTCGCTGGGCGCGCTCTGGGAGATCTTCAACATCCAGAAGACGCGGGGCGACCTCTCCGGCGCCATCAAATCCCTTACGCAGATCTACGGCGAGGCGGGGGGCAAGGAAGACGGCCTGGAAGCCCTGTACTATATGGGCGAGATCAGCGGCGACAACAACCAGACCGAAGAGGCGCGGGATTACTGGGAGCGGCTGGGCAAGCAGCAGCCGCTGTCCAACGCCTGGCGCCTGCAGGGCATGGTGAAACTGGCGGATATTTACGAGGCCGAGAAGAACTATGCCGAGGCCGCGCGCCTCTACGACGATATCGCCCGCAACTCGCGCAAGGCTGAATTCGCCAGCGCGGCCGCGGAAAGGGCGAAAGCCCTGCGCGAGATGAACCGCGCCGCGGGCGGGCCGGCGCAGTCCGCCGCCCCGGAGAGCGCTCCGCCGCCGGCGGAGATGGATTCTACGCCGGAGCCGGCCCCGGCGGCCGCCCCGGAAGCCGCCCGGCCGGCCGAAGCGGCGCCCGCGCCCGCCCCGGCCGCGCAGCCCG
>CAIRNJ010000059.1 GCA_903879915.1 uncultured Elusimicrobia bacterium | reverse complement strand
CTGGAACTATTTGTCTTGTTCCTAACAGGGTATCTTTTGGATTTAGGAGGGTCAAAATTCGCTGCTACTGGTGGGTCAAAATTGCCTGCAACTTTACAATACTTGGGAGTACAGTAGTAACGGCATTTCATGGTATCCAGGTCAAAATCCATCAAAAATTGAAGTGACTCCCACTAACCCTCCAGATAATTATTGTGGAGATCAAAAATCTGGAGATAAATTGGTTTTTTTATGTTCCCATAAGGATGATAAAGAGGATTTGGGTGTTAGGCGCCCACTTATTCTTATTCATGGAATTTGCACAGTTGCAGGTCTTCCCAATAACCAGTGTTATAATGCAATTCATGCCGATGGAGATCTTGGTGATGATGATTACCCGCAAGTTTTCGGCGGCGCGAACAATGATAGCAATAGTTTTATTAAATATCTCCATGATTCTGGTCTATCTAAAAACTTCAAACCGTATATATTTAGGTATGAAACAGCAACTGGTTTAACTCCATTTGGCGCAGAAGATGATGATCAAATCGCGTCCAAACTTAGAGAATACATTGAAGAACTCGGATTAACTGCAAGTTCTAATATCTATATAATGGCACACTCTAACGGTGGATTAGTTGCGCGGTCATATATGCAAAAACAGAATTGTCCTTTAAACAGTTCTTATAAATGTGGCGGTCGTGTGGTTAAATTATTAACGTTTGAAACTCCGCATCAAGGCGGAAATCTTACGGGAATCTCCGATAAGCAGATTTATTCCGCGATAGGATATTTGGATTATGCGATTAAAAGTGACTTACAACAAAATGGCAGCTTTATTAATTCAATCGATGATGTAACAGCTGGGCCTGGGTTTTTCTATAAAATAAAGACTTTTTATATCGCAAACGCTTTTTATGCGCCTTGGAAATGGGATATAGCTGTCCCAGGAGATTCTGCTCGGTTCACTATGGGAGGGGATTCCATTACACGAATCGGGCCTTTCGTTTGTGATGGAACATTTATCAGTGCGCATTCTGCATTGTTACGAAACGCATGTTATCTTGGGAAAAGCTTGTCGTCTAATACTGCCGGAACCACGGTTATGGCTGAACTTCCCATTAATTCTTTTTCATGGATTCAAGATGTTTTGGAGAGCGGAGTGATATTGGATGGTTGGGCAAATTTGCAGTTTTGTGCATCGGGCAATTGCTATGGCTCTAACTTGCAAAATTTAAATACTAGATCATCTCATGCAAATATTTTAGCCGCACAAGATCTTTCTCCCGCTATTACATGGCGCTGGGATCTTGTTGACGATGCAGATACCTACAAAATCGCCGATTCATCTGGCAATATTATCTCTGACATATTGCCAGCAGGGACTACAACCTGGATTGAACCCGGCCTTTCAGTTAATACTACATATAAACGAAAACTTTTAGTTTATGATAATTCTGGACTTCTGTCAGCATCCTTGCCGACGGAGCGCTCAACTATAGCACTTCCGCCCGATATTGAAAGCGTGGGCGTTACAGCTCTTACTCGCATTCGCGTCTCTTGGCAGAACCCGGGGAATCCTGGCGATACTTCTTATCGCGTTGCTGTCTCCACTATTCCAGCTTTAGCTACAAATATTGTTGGATATGATTTTGTGGGAGATACCCCTGTGGAGATTAAGGGACTTGTCCCGGGCGTAACCTATTATGTGCGGGTTGATGGCGTCAATCGTGACGGATTCTCAGCACAGGCTGTAAATTATTCCACTGTTTCGATGCCTTCAATGCCGAAAGCTTTTGCACTTAGTTCCGTTAATACTTCAGGTGCAAGATATTTTGCAGCGGATCTGATAACTTCAATCTATTTAGACAGCGCGCCGGTTTATGGAGCAACTTTATATATTTCGACAGATCCGCTTTCTGCACCAGTTGAAATCACGCCTGCAGATATGGCTTTTGCTAATACGGAGCTAAATAACAAGTATAGCGGCTCTTTGGATACCATGCGCGAGTTTGTAATCTACAATGGGTCCTCAACATATGAAAGCGAACTGACCGGAAGCATTACAATCCCATATAACGACGATGATGACGATGGGATAGTTGATGGGACATCTCCAGAAGTAAAAGTATCTGAGTTAAGTCCATATACTTGGCATAATGGGAGATGGACCGAGGTTGACGGGCCTCTTTTCCGGGATGTAGCAAACCATACAATAACTTTCTCAATAACCCATTTATCAATATACTCGCTTTCTGGACCATCAACTATTCAAGCTCAGCCTGTGTTAAATAATACGCGTGTCTACCCTATACCATGGCAGCCAAATAGTAATGGCAGATTTGGTTCAGCAACTGTGGCAGGCTGCGGCAGCGGCCTAATCTTTGATAATTTGACTAGTGAAGGTACGATACAGATTTACAACATTCCAGGGGATCTTGTGCGTGAAATTGCCTTCACTGCCGCTGATAATGGGTGTAAAGCGTGGGACGGGAAGAATGCTGTCGGGCGCAATGTGGCTAGTGGTGTATATATAGCTGTGATTAAAAATAAAGGGTCTGGTGGCGGGCGGTCGATAAAAAAATTGGCTATTGAGAGATAGTTATGTGGAAGATACTTTTCTTGGCTCTGTGCACTGCCTGCCTGTCTTTTGTCAGGGCTGCGGATTTTTCCGCGGATGCCCGTGGTACTACCGGTGCACAGTTCCTGGAGTTGCCGGTTGGTGCTCGCGCAATAGCCATGGGCTCAGCATATTCTTCAATAAGTGATGATTCTTTTTCTGTTTATTATAATCCGGCCGGACTTGCCTACACTGCTAGATTTAGCGCAGGTTTAATGCATGCCCTGTATTTTCAGGATATATCTTACGATTACGGCGTAATTGCAACACCCATCGGGAAACTGGGTGTTCTGGGCGTCTCTGCACAATACTTGGCTGTAGGCCAGCTTGCGGAGATGGATAAAACCGGTGTGCCTACCGGAGAATATATTAAACCGAGTGATATGGCTTTAAGCGTAACTTACGCAAAACAATTCGGCGCGTTTGGTTTTGGGTTAACAGCAAAACAAATAAAATCCAGGATCAGACATGTGGCGTCTACTTTTGCAGGAGATATTGGATTGCAAGTCAGGACCAGAAAAATTGGGTTGGGATTGAGCGTTTTGAATGCTGGGAATGGCCTTAAGTTTATTGATGACGAAAGCAGTTTGCCGACGACCGGCAGGTTAGGCGTTTCCGTTCTTTTTACTCCCAGGTGGTTGTTTTCTGTTGATGGGATTGCCCCAAAAGGGACTAATCCTACAATAGCCGTAGGAACAGAATATAAACTTGTATTGAGTAAAAAAATGGAATTGGCACTTCGGGCGGGTTATAATAGCCGTTATTCCACAAGTAAATTAGGTGATATGGCCGGGATAAATGCTGGTGCTGGCATAGATTTCGGAGATTTAGCCGTTGATTATGCTTGGAGTCTCTATGGCGATTTGGGGGTAACACATTGGTTTTCACTTAATATGAAACTAGGAAGCGAGGTTAACCGTAAACATCTAGAGGCAAATGGGCAAGTTCCCAAGCATGAGCTTCATAGCAACGATGAAATAGGAACTGCAGTTGCGGTCCCCGACGTGCAGAAAACATATCAGGATTACCTGGAGGCTGCGGATGATTATATCTCTCAAAAAGATTATGAAAATGCGGCAGTGTCATATGCTGAAGCGTTAAAGGCATTACCAGAAAATGATAAACGTAGGATATATACGTTGGAACAACAGGGCCATATATCTTTGAAGCTAAAAAATATTCCAAAAGCAAAAGCGTTCTATTTCGCCGCTATTCAGACTGCAACGAAATTAAATCTCCCGGAGACAATAGTAGTTAACTCTCGCCTAAGTTTGGCGTATTGTTTCGAGCAGAGCGGCGATAACAGTAAAGCTATAAATAGTTACAAGAAGGCACTGTTGCTTTCAAATAATGCTGAAACAAAAGTCCGGATAAAGGAGGCTATTGATAAATTGGAGACCAAAGACACACTTCTTGATACTGATATTGACACACTAGAATCAGTCCAGCCTGACAAAAACTCATCAACACCAGAGTAATATTCTTTTGTTGTGTATGGTTCTATCTTGTTTTGTTCGGTTTTGGCCCGGTGTCCAATAAAGAGCCACCAAAATTGGACACCAAGAGGGTTTTGGGGCCGCGTTTTTACGAATGCATTTTGGAAATTCTTTATAATTTACTAATATATATTGCAGTCAATTGCCGAGGTAGCTCAACTGGTAGAGCATTCGCTTCGTAAGCGAAGGGTTGTGGGTTCAAGTCCCATCCTCGGCTGATAATTTATTGGTGGCGGGGTTCTGGGCGGAATAGTAGTGGCGGCCGGCCGCCCGCCGCGTGCGTATGGCAAAGAAAAAAAATTATACTCCCGAGTTAGAGGACGTTAACTTCGCGCCCGGCGTCGGTTTCGCCCGCAAGGCCATCTGCTGGTGGCTGCCTCTTCTTTATCTTCTTGTTTCCGACAGTTTCTACCTGCGCACCTACGATTCCGCCCAGGTAAAGATAACGCTGCTGCAGATGGGCGGCGTCAGCATGCTGGGCATGTGGGTCTCTCTGCTCATCCTCGAAGGCCGCCGGGCTTTCCGCCGCGAGGACTTCATCCTGCTGGCGCCTTTCTTCGCCTACCTGCTCTACGTGATATTTTCGTTCTTCCACGCGCCCTACTGGGGCCCCAGCGTGGACGACTTCGTCCGGTACGTGCTTTACATGTCGGTAACGCTGATAATCATCCGCGAATTCACCACCGAGTCCATCGACCGCCTCACGAAGATACTGATCATCACCGCTTATATCTCGGTGCTTTACGGCTTTATACAGTTCCTGGATACGCGCTGGTTCCCCAAGGAGCAGGGGCCGGGGCTCGATCCCTTCGTCTGGCGGGGGGCTTTCGCGCAGCGCGTTTTCTCCACTTACGGCAACCCCAACTTCTTCGGCAACTTCCTGGTGCTGATACTGCCTATAGCGGTCACCCAGTTCCTAAAGAAGCGCTCCGTCCTGCTGCTGCCGCTCATCTTCCTTAACCTGCTGTGCCTGTACGCCACCGAGACCAAGGGCGCGTGGCTGGGTTTCGCCATCTCGTTCTTCATCTTCGCCATGTTCTACGGCTACTTCTTCCTGCGCGAACGCCTGCAGATCAGCAAAGTGAAGTTCGTGCTTATTTCAGCCATTATCCCCGTGGCGGCGTTCATCACCATCATAGTTTTTACTTACATGCGCCCGAATTCCGCCAGTTTCCGCGTGGCCACCTGGCTGTCCACCTGGGAAATGATAGAGTCCCACCCGCTGGCCGGCATAGGCGTGGGCAGCTTTAAGGTGATCTACCCGGCGTACCGGCGGCCCGTCATTTTCCATATCGAAGGCAAGCATAACACCGAAACCGACCACGCCGAAGAAGAGCACCTCGAGCAGGTGATGGACAACGGCATCATCGGCGGCGGGCTTTATTTCTGGCTGATAATTTTCGTAACCGTGGTGGGCCTGCGCGCGCTGTCGGCCCTGACGGACAACCTGAAGGGCGCGCGGCCGCCGCCCGTGGCCTACGACATTCTCGGCTACCTTACGGCGCTGCTGGGGATGCTCGCGCACAATTTAACCGACGTCAGCATGCGTTTCGTTTCTTCGGGCATTTTCCTCGGGCTGCTGCCGGGCGTGGTAGTGAACCTGGCGCGCGGCCGGGCGCTGTGGGAGCTGCATTACAAAGACGAGGCGGCCGCCGGCGAAGAGAAGAAGGCCCCGTCCGCCACGTTCAAGGCGCTGATGTGGATAGCGCGCATAGGCGCCATGGCGGGCATCCTGTATACCTGCTTCCTGATACTCCGGCAGTTCTCCGAACTGCAGGGGTCCGTGAGCCTGTACACCTCACAGGGCGAAGTGCTGCAGTGGAACATCGCCTGGGCGCTGATGCTGGCCTGCGTGGGCGGCGGCATCTATATCTTCGGCGGCATCCTGTTCAAAGGCGTTTCCGTGGCGGCGCCGCTGGTGCTGCTGGTCACCATGCTGCCGCTCTATTATTTCTGGGGCTGGTTCAAGGGCGACGTTTACCATAACATGGCCATTTTCTTCTCCAAGCAGGGCAAGTGGGAAGAGGCCATCAGCTATTACCAGAAGGTGAACAAGCTCAACGAGTTCTTCATCATGCCCTATTATTTCACGGGCAACGTTTTTAACGACCGGTTCGACATGACGAAGTCGCATCACCCTGAATGGGGCGACAAGCCGGGCGAGCTGCGCACGGATTACGACAGGGCCATAGCCGCCTACGAGAAGGCGCGCTCGATGGCGCCCAACTACGTGCAGATGCACCACCAGGTGGGCATCATGTACATGAAGATGTACGACTACCTCGTGAAGAACGGCCGCGCCGACGAGGCGGCCAAGTATCTCGACAAGGCCATGGCGCGCTTCGCGCTTTACGAGGAGATAGACCCGGTCTACGACCTGAACTATTACCGCAAGGCGCAGATAGATTACATGCGCCACGACCTGCCGGCCGCGAAAAAAGAGTACGAGCACAATCTGTACGCCTGGAAATGCTTCGTCAAAGGGCATCTGCACGATACCGCCGAAGCGTACTCCAACATGGGCAACGTGCTGTACAATCTGCACAAGTTCCCCGAGGCCGTGGAAGCCTACCAGATGGCGCTGCAAAAAGACCCTACTTACGCGCCCGCCCAGCGCAACCTCGGCATCGCCCGGCTGCAGGTGCCGGCCGGGGCGCTCCCCAAGAAATAAATGCAGGACCAAGAAAACAACTTTCCCGTGGCCCGCGGTCCGCTGGCGCTGCTGCTGACGGTCGTTTTTTTTGTGTCCCCGCTGCTGTTCTTCACCGACCTTACGCGCAACCCGTACTACCTGCAGATAACGCTGCTGAACGTGGCGCTGCTGGGCGCGGCCGCGCTGTTTTGCGCGGCTTCGCTCAGGCGCGGGGCCTGGCTGCTGCCGCGCACCGCGCTGAACCGGCCCCTGGGCGCGCTGCTGGCGGTATACGCGGCGTCCTTCGCCTGGTCGCTGTTCTGCCACGCAAAATTCTATCACCCGGCCATGATCTCGGAAGGCCTGCGCGCCGGCATTTTTTTCGTGGTGAACTGCGCTTTCGTTTTTTTCCTGGCGTTCAGCATGCCGTACTCCTCCGGCCGCGACGCCGAGGTCCCGGCGGGGAAATGGCTTGCGTTCATCCTGGTCTGGGGCGGGCTGTGGTTCCTTTTCCCGTGGCTTAAGCTGCCGGCCGCCGGCGACGGGGTGCTGCAGCGGATACTGGACCCCTACGGGTCGCTGCTGTGGGCGGGGGGGATAGCCGCGGTGTACCTGCTCATAAAGCGCTGCCGGCAGGAGGATATCCTGCACCTGGCGCTGTCGGTGGGCGCCATCGCCTCGCTTTACGGCGTGCTGGAGTATTTCCACGTCGAGTTCGTGTGGGCCAAGCTGATCAACCCCTACGGCAACCGCTCGGTGTCCACTTTCGGCAACCCTAACTTCATCTCGTCGTACGTGGTGCTGCTGCTGCCGCTGGCCGCCTGGTATTTCCTCAGGGCCGAAACGGCGGCGAAGCGCTGGTACTACGGCCTGGTGTTCCTCTCCTACGAGGGGATGCTCATGGCCAGCCTCACCAGGTCGTCCTGGCTGGGGGCCGCGGTGGCGCTGGGCTTCTTCGGCTGGTTCGCTCAGCGCAGCAAAGCCCTGGCCGGCCGCAAATTCCCGCGCGCTTTCGCCGCGGCGGCGCTGGTGCTGCTGCTCTTCTGGCCTTCCGCGTCGCTCAAGCCGTTCAGCTCCGGGCTGCTGGACCGCGTGGGCGAGGCGTCCGGGGCGCTCGACACGCCGTCGGCCTATTCGCTGGCGGCGGCCCCGGAGAAGATCTACTCCTCGTTCCACCAGCGCCTGCTTATCTGGACCAGCGCCTGGCAGATGGGGCTGGAAGACCCGCTGCTGGGCAAGGGCTGGGGCCAGTTCGAGCTGTTCTATCCGTTCTACCAGGGGCGGCTGATCTTCAATTTCCCCGAGATGCGCGCGCTGCGCACGCACGCCAACAACGCGCACAACGAGCTGCTGGAGCAGTGGGCGCAGGCCGGGCTGCTGGGGCTGGGCGTCTACCTGTGGCTGCTGGCCGCGCTGTTCTACGGCTTCTACCGGTTCTTCCGGGCGGCGCCGCCGGACGCCGGCTGTTACGCCGCCGCGCTGGCGGCGGGGCTGGCCGGGATGCTCGCCGACAACATGCTCAACGTTTCCCTGCATTTCGCCGTGCCGGCGCTGGCTTTCTGGTGGGTGGCCGGGGCGCTGGCCCTGAAGACCCGCGGCGCGGGCGCCCCGGCGTACGCCGCGTGGCGGCGGCCGCGCGCGGCGGCGGCCGCGGCCGGGCTGCTTATCGTCTGCTGCCTGGGGGGGGCGTGGTACTGGGAGCGCCAGTTCACCAGGGAGCTGCGCTATTTCAGCGGCTTCAAGGCCATGCGCATGAATAATTTCGCGGGCGCGGCGGCCGAGCTCCGGCGCGCCTGGGAAGCCCATCCCCGCGAGGTCAACAGCAACTACGAGATGGGCAACGCCTACGTGCGCTCGGGGGACCTGGAGAAAGGGGCCTGGGGCTACCTCGAGGCGCTGAGGTCCAACTCCGGCTACGACGAGATCTATTTCAACCTGGCCATAGTGCTCAAGCGCCTGAACCGCCCGCTGGAGGCGCTCAACTACCTGCAGGTCTCGTCGTTCATCAACCCGCTCAGCCAGCTTACCTGGCAGGCGCTGGCCGAGGTGTATGTTTCGCTGCCCGACCGCGACGCCCGCGGGCGCGCCGCGGCCGCGGATTACGAAGAGGCCGTGAAAGCTTTCCCGTACGACGGCAACATGTGGAACACGCTGGGCTATTTCTATACGCTCGCCAAGGATTACCCGGCCGCGCGGGGGGCGTACGCGCGCGGGGTGCGCGCGGCGCCGGAGAACAGGATGCTGGCGGAGAACCTTATGGGCACCGCGCGCCGCCTGGGGCTGAACAGCGACCCCGACGTGGCGTGGCTGGGGCGGTACCTGGCGCTGGAGCGCGAGCTTACCGCGCCGGGCTACCGGCCGGCGGCGCTGCAGGCGGCCGAGGCGCTGGCGGCGGCCGAGCCCGGCAACCTGAAGGCGCGCACGCTGAGGGCGAAATATTATTTCAGGGCGGGCCGGCTGGCGGACGCGCGCGCCGACCTGGCGGCGGTGCTGCGCGCCAACGACGCCGACAACGCCGTGCGCTACGGGCTGGCCGTGGTGTACGAGAAGGAGCGGAACTTCCCGGCCGCGCGGGCGCAATGGGCCCGGTACCTGGATTACGAGCCCGGCAACGCGGCGGCGGCGGCGCGGCTGAAGGCGCTGCCCTGAGGGGGCCGGACCCTGTTTTGTAACAATCCTGTAATATTTAGGCAAACAGGAATGAGTTTAATATAGTTGCGAAGTTTAAAAAGCGCAGCAGCGGAGATGCGGACAATGAAAAAACTTTTAGGACCGAAAGTCCTGCCTGCCTGCCTGCCGCTCCTTTTCGCGCTGGCGGCGGCGTTCGCCTGTCCCGCGCAGGTGTGCGCCCAGGCGCAGAAAAGCGGGATCAGCCGCTCCATGGAGCAGGCCATACGGCTTTACCACGAGGGCGAGAACACCGAGGCCATGGACCGCTTCATGGACATCCTGGTGAAAGGCTCGCCGGCGGAGAAAGCGCTGGCCAACGAGTACATAACCAAGATCACGCTGCGCATGAACACCGGCGTGCATACGGCCAAGGACTCCGAAACCGAGATAGGCACGATGAACACCATCAAGGCCGCCGACAGGCCGGGCGCCGCCGACCTTAAGAGCAGCCAGCCGGTGGGCGACGACGCCGTGGACGACCAGGACGAAGCCGACTCGGACCGCCAGAAAAAGGCCATAGGCGAGAAGATCACGGCCAAGATAGCGCAGATGCGCCGGGACCTGCTGCTGGAGCTGGGCCGCTCCGACGCGGTGAAGGTGTACATGGGCGAATCCATGCCCAGGGCCATCACGCTGGACACGAATTATTTCTTTTCCGGGGAAACCTCTTTCCGCCCCGGGGCCGACAAGCTGCTGGCCGCCATCTCGGGCCTTATTTTCACCGTCGGCCGCACCAACTGCCTTATCCTGCCCGAGGGCGCCGCCGGCGGGGACGTGAAGATAAAGAACATCCGCCGGGCGCTGGCCATAAATTCCTACCTGGAGGCGCGCGGCGTGTCCAAGTCCAAGCTGGACGTGAACCTGACCGGCACCGAGGTGCAGTTCCCCAAAGAGCTTACCAACATAAGCGGAATGATAATCCTTTTCGATTATGATAAGGAACCCAAGCTCAACGACCTCGAGGACGTGCAGACCAAGGGCCCCAAGGTGTCGCTGGGCGTCTATCCCACCGCCATCTCCGTGTTCAACAACGAGGGGGCGGTGGTGGAGTTCTCCGCTTTCGAATCGCCCATCGGGCAGCCTACCTGGACCTTCCAGGTGTTCCAGATACAGAAGGACGGCAGCCGGCTGCAGCTGCAGGAGATCTCGGGCCACGGCGCGCAGTACAACCAGAGCTACTGGAACGGCCGCAACAAGTTCTTCGGCGCCCCCTATCCCTCCGGCAAATATATGTTCACCGTCACCGCCAAGGACGTGGAGGGGAGGGAAACCTCGCTGAGCCGCCTGCTTTCCGTGCGCCCCAGCCCGCAGGAAGAGAAAGCCGCGGAGGCGCGCCCCGCCCCGAAGAAAGAAGCGGATACGGACGACGTCTCTGGCTCCGGCGTGAAAACGCGCCTGGTCAAAAAGGCCGCGGCCGGCGCCAAGGCGGGGAAAGCGCTGGGCCCCAAGGCCGCCGCGGCCGCCAGGAAGGCCAAGGCCGCCGCGCTTAAAAAAGGCAAGAAAGCGCAGGGCGCGGCCGTCAAGGCGAAGAAGGCCAAAGCGGCCGCCGCCGCCGAGGCAGAGGCCACGGCCGAGGCCGGCGGCGAACCCGCCGCCGCTACCGCCAAGGCGCCCGCGGCCGACGCCCAGGGAGAGCTTTCGGGGCGGGTGAGCTACAAGATCTATTTCAAGGAAAATACCGCCACCATCACGGCCAACAGCGAAAAGAAGCTGGCCCAGGTGGCCGAGACGCTGGGCTATTACCCCATGGCCAACATAGCGCTGACCGGGTACGCCTATTCGGGCGAGGCGAACGCGGAGACCATCGCGGAGAACCGGGTTAATTACGTGGCCACGCGCCTGACGGAAAAATATAAAATAGACCATACCCGCATGGACATCAAATCCCACGTTTCGGAAACGCCGAAGAGCACGGTGGAAATACAGATGACCGGCAACGAGTAGAGGGCCGCGGGCGCAGGCCGCCGCGGCCAGGAAGTTATGGCAAAATCAGAGTCGAAAAACGCGCTGGGTATCTTCATCTCCCCCAAGGAGATCTGCATTACCCAGATAAAGACGGGCAAGGACTCCAGGCCCGATCCCGAGCATCTTGTAAAATTTCCCACCGGCTTCGCGGTGAAGGAGGGGATGCTCCGCCCTCTTTCCCTTAACACGGAATTCTTCAGCGAGAAGGCCTCCTGGATAGCGCCGTTCAACCAGGCCATGAAACAGGTGCACTGGGGCGCCTCGTCGGCCGTGGTCTCGCTGGCGCCGCAGTTCGGCATCCTGCGCTATTTCGTGATGCCCTGCGTGGAGCGGAAATTCTGGAGCAAGTCCATCCCGCTGGAATCCAAGAAATACATCCCGGTCTCGTTCGACGAGGTAAGCTACGATTTCGACGTGGCCCCGCTGGACGACGGCAAGAAGCTGGGCGTGCTGTTCGGGCTGACGCAGCGCAAGAGCGTGGAATTCCTTATTAATACCCTTAAGGCCGCCGGGCTCGAGCTGGCCAGCCTGGAGATAGCCCCGGCCTCGCTGGAGCGCCTGTTCGGGTTCATCGACCCCAAGGACCACGCGTCCAAGGGCTACATCCATTTTTCCGGCAACAGCACTTACATGATGTTCCCGCACGGCGGGTTCCCGGTGCTGTACCGGGAGACCGAAAGCGACGCCTCCGGCACCATGAGCGAGCGCAAGCGCCTGGACATCAAAGGCGCGGTGCAGTTCGTGGACCGCTACGTGGGCGGCAGCAACAAGTACCAGGGCATCTGCCTCAGCGGCGAAGGGGCCGACGCCTGGAAGCCGGCCGCCGAGAAGGAAGCCGAGAACATCCCCGTGACCATCTGGGACCCCTACGCGGCCTGCGCCGTCAAGGAGCCTGCCATAGCCTCCCTGTTCGCCATCGGGGCCGCCCTGCGCGAGCGGGCGGCGCTCAAACCCCGGCTGGATATTTCCGGCATAAGCACCAACGCCAGGCTGGAGAAGGAAGCGCAGAACTACGTGTGGGCGCTTACGGCCGCGCTGGGCGGCATCCTGCTGCTGCTTTCCATAATCAACCAGGTGCGCCTGGCGGGCCTGAACTCGAAACTGGCGGCCCTGCAGGCCCGGATAAGCGGCGTGCCGGAGCTGGTGGGCAGCAACGCCGACAGCATACGCCTTAAGATAGACAGCGCGCGGGTCAACGGCCAGCTGCTGCAGAAAGCGTTCTCCAATTCCGATCTTATCGCGCCCAGGCTTTCCTTCGTGGCGGACAGCATCCCCGGGGACCTCTGGCTGACCGACGTCAACGTGGCGAACCCGCTGCAGCTTACCGACAGGCAGGAGGACAGCAGGGAATTGACGCTCAACGGCGAGACCTTCCTCACCGGCGAAAGGAAGACCAACCTGGTGGACTCGTTCTGCAAGGTGCTCAAGACCGCGCCGGAGTTCAAAACTTTCATGCCGCCCTTCGGCACGCTGGCCCCGAACATCATAGTGGAGGACTCGCGCAACATGAACCGGTCGGACAAGGAGTCGAGGACGGGCAAGTTCAGCATTCTCGGCCGCGGGAAGGGTAAATAATATGGCCGCCGACCTGAATCAACTTTTTGCCAGGGCCAAAGGCTTTTTTGTCGACGCCACCGACAATGTGATGGTCATCTACGCGGAAAAGGGCATAGAGCCTTTCAAGAAGCCGCTGCTGATCTGCGTGCCGGTGCTGCTGGTGCTTTACGCGGCGGTTTACAGCCCGTTGTCCGGGAAGATAAGCATGGCGTCCATGAAGGTGGCGTCCGCGGACGTGGTTTCGCAGGGGGCGGGGGATTACGAGGACGCCAAGCAGCGCCTGATGGCGTTCCAGGCCAAGCTGCCGCTGCTCAGGGACAAGGACGACTGGCTGAATTACCTGCTGATGCGCACCGCCAAGGCGCACGGCATTTCCTTCGAGCAGGTAAGCGCCCAGACGGAAGAGGACGCCGGCGGGGTCATAGTGGCCTCCCGCAAGGTGGACCTTGTCACCACTTACGATACGCTGGGGAAATGGCTGGCCGATATAGAGAACTCCCCTATCTTCCTGCGGATAGTATCGCTTACCGTGCAGCGCGACGCCGACAACCCTTCCCGGGTAAAGGTCTCGATGAAGCTTTCCACTCTTTTCGCCAAGCCCGACATAGCTTCCGGCCTGAGCGGCGCGGCGGCGGCGGCGCCCGCGGGGGGGATGGCGCCATGAAAGGCCTGAACGCCCTGCTGGGATGGCTTCTTATGCTGGCCGTGCTGGCCGTGCCGTCTTTTCTTTTCTATAATTGGTGGACCAAGAACAGGACCCAGACGGCCGCGGAGGCGGTCACCGTAACTTCGGTCAAGGACGTTTTTTCGGCCGCCGACCAGCATGCCGGCGAGGCGGCGGCGGCGCAGGTGTCCCCGGCGGCCGCTGCTCCGGTCCGCCCCGCGGTCCAGGCGGCAGCGCAGGCCCCGGCCGCGGAGCCGGTACAGGCGGCGGTTCCCGCCCCGGCGGCAGCGCCCGCCGGCCAGCAGAGAATTCCGGTCCCGGCCGCGGCGCCGCAAGCGGCGCCCGTAACGGCCGCTTCCACGCAGACGATAAAAGGCTCTTATTACAATCCCAAGCTCAGCAGGAACCCCATGCTTTCGCCGGATGATTACCGGCACATGAAGGAAGACGAGCTGCGGCGCGCCGAGGAAGAGCGCCAGGCGCGGCTCAGCCGCAACAGGCACGCGAAAGAGGCCGGCATAGAGACCAGGATACGGCTGCAGGGCATAGTGGGCAACGCCGCGATAATCAACGGCGAGATGTACACGGCCGGCCAGACCGTTTACGGCGGAAAACTTGTTAAGATAGGCACGGACTATATCATCGGCGAATATAAGGGCAAGAGATTTACAATAAAGCTCAGATAGGCCGCGGCGGCGCGCGGCGGTTGAACGCGATAGTCACAGGTAACGGAGGCGGAGTTATGAATATTTTAAGGGTTTTTCTGATGTGCGCGCTGATCGTGGAACAGGTGCTCTTCCCTGTTTCGCAGCTTTTCGCCCAGGGCACGGATAAATCGTTCACCCAGGACCTGCAGGGTCCGTCGGGCGACGAGGGCGGGCCGATCCTCGAGGACCAGCCCTCGGGCGGCGACGAAGCCGCTCCGCCTTCCACCATGCCGCAGGGGCAGACGCCCGGCGCTCCCATCGAGCAGGGAAGGGCCGTCGGAGAAGCGCCTAAAGAGGCGACGATGTACGAGGATGTGGAATCCGCTTCCCCGCTGGACCGGAAAATAGGCCCGATACGTCTTAAAGGGGCGCCGCTGTCCACTTTCCTGGACGTGGTTTCCGCCCAGTCCAAAGTGAACTTCATCATAACGGAAGGAGTGGAGGCGAAAACCATCACCGTCTTCCTGCGCAAGACCACCGTGCGCGAAGCGCTCGAACTCCTGCTGAGGGTGAAGGGCCTGACCTACCAGCGCATCGGCAAGAGCAATACCTACGTGGTGCAGAAACGCTCCGCCGAGGCCCCTAACCTGATAACGAAGATCTATACCCTTAACTACATCCCGCTCATTCCCATCGCCTCGACCAAGGAGGAACTCAGCGCGATAACCTCGCAGGACGTGTCCTCTTCCCTTACAGGAACGGAAGGCGATGCCTCCGCCCAGGGCGGCAACCAGCAGGGCCCCCAGGGCCCCGGGGCGGCCGAGAAGGACAGCCCCATAGCGATAATCAACATAGTGCGCAGCGTCCTTTCCAAGAAGAACGGGAAAATAGCCACCGACCCGCGCACCAATACCCTGATAATCACCGACGTGCCGGAAGTGTTCCCGCAGGTGGAGCAGATAATCGCCGAGCTGGACAAGAAAGCGCCGCAGATACTCATAGAGGCGCAGATCGTGGAGATAAACACCGACCGGATGAACGAGCTGGGCATAGAATGGGGCGGATCCAAGGGCGAAATGGCGTATTTCGCCGGGCCCGCGCGTCTTACGGACTACGGCCTGCGCCCCGGTTTCTTTTCCGGCAACCAGTGGCAGCAGTTCTTCCCGAGCACCACCGATATCGGCTCCTCCGGCGGAACCAGCAGCAGCAAGAGCATAGACCCTATCTTCTCCACCGGGCAGCAGAGCTCGAAAGGCGTTTATTACGGCATTTTCAGCCTGGCCCAGCTGCAGGCCATCTTCCGCGCGCTGATCTCGAAAGGCGAGGCCCGCTACCTCGGCAAGCCGAAGATAGTGGCGATGAACAATAAGACCGCGATCATACAGATCGCCAGGGACGCGGCCATGGGCGTGCAGAGCACCGTTTCTTCGGCCGGGGGCGGGGCGGGTTCCGCTTCCACCAGCGTCGAACGCCGCCGGGTGGGGCTCCTTTTCAAGGTTACCCCGCAGGTGAATAAAGAGGGGTATGTCACGCTTATCGTGCAGCCTTCGTACACCGACACCGTGGCCTCGGCCGTAACTACGCAGGGCTCGACGGTGTACGACCCCATAAGCCGCGGCGCTTCCACCATGGTGCGCGTGAAGAACGGCCAGACCGTGGTCATCGGCGGCATGCTGTCCTCCACCGAGGCCAAGTCCGTGAAAAAGGTGCCGCTGCTCGGCTACATCCCGATAATAGGCTGGCTGTTCACCAGCGTCAGTTCCCGGCGCACCAACACCGACCTCGTGATCTTCGTAACCCCTACGATCCTGGTGGATTGATGCGGCGGCGCGGGCAGGCTTGCGGGCGAAGTTAATCCTTTCGGGGACGCCGGGCGGTCCCGGCGTTCCGGGTGTGATCATTTATGGCTAAAAAACTCGGCGAAATAATGATCCAGAGCGGCTGGATCGACGAAGAGAAACTGAACAAGGCCCTTAAATTCCAGCAGCAGCAGGGCTGCCTTATCGGCGAGGCCCTGATAAAGCTGCATTACGCCAGCGAAGAGCAGGTGGCGCAGGCGCTGGGCAAGCAGCTGGGCATCCCCTACGCTTCCAAAGAGAACCAGATCCTGAACCCCGAGAAAGGCCAGGGGCTGGAAAAAGTGATCCCGGAAAAATTCGCGCGCGACCACGCCGTGATCCCCATTTTCATCGAGGACGGCGTGCTGGCCGCGGCCGTCACCGACCCCACCAACATCATGATGCTTGATAACATCAAGCTGGTCAGCGGCATGGAAGTGCACCTGTACATTTCCACCAAGGCGCAGATCCTGAAGGTCATAGACTCGTTCTACCAGAGCCAGACCAGCCTGATAGACAAGGTCATCGACGGCGGCGCGGACTCTTCCAAGGGGGGGGACTCCTCCGAGGCCGACGTAATAACGGCCGACGGCAAGCTGGACCTGGACAAGGTGATAATAGGCGACTCCAAGGGCGCGCAGTCCATAAAGCTCGTCAACGCCATAATGAAGCAGGCCATCTCCGAGCGGACCAGCGATATCCACCTGGAAAAGTTCGACGAGAAGGTTTCGCTGCGGCTGCGCATCGACGGCGTGCTGTACGAGCGCAGCGCCCCGCCCAACGAGCTGGTGGACGCCATGATCTCCCGCGTGAAGATCCTTTCGAAGCTCGACATCTCCGAGCGGCGCCTGCCGCAGGACGGCAGCTTCTCGATAAAGTACCAGAACCGCGTCATCGAGATCCGCGTAAGCGTCTGCCCCACGGTGTTCGGCGAAAAGCTCGTTATGCGTATCCTGGACCGCGGCTCGGTGGAGCTTAACGTTTCGCTGATCGGCTTCGAGGCCCGCCAGAAGGAGGACTTCCTGAAGGCGGCCGCGGCCCCCAACGGGCTGATCTTCCTGACCGGCCCCACGGGTTCCGGCAAGACCACCACCCTTAACGCGGTGCTCAACACCATCAAATCCCCCGAGCTAAACATCATGACGCTGGAGGACCCCGTCGAAATCAAGATGGAAGGCATCAGCCAGGTGCAGATAAAGCCGCAGATAGGCCTTACCTTCGCCTCCGGCCTGCGCTCGTTCCTCCGCCAGGACCCCGACGTCATACTGGTCGGCGAGGTCCGCGATAACGAGACCGCCGAAGCGTGCCTGAAAGCCGCCATGACGGGCCACCTGGTGCTCTCCACGCTGCATACCAACAGCGCGCTGGAGGCCGTGCCCCGCCTGCTGGACATGGGCATAGAAAGATACCTGCTGGCCAGCACCCTGCTGTGCCTGGCCGCCCAGCGCCTGGTGCGCCAGCTGTGCCCCGACTGCAAAACCCCCTACCGGCCGCCGGCGGGCGAGCTGGACCAGTTCCTGACGGAGTGCATGATAAACCCGCTGCCCGACCCGTCCAAGCTCTCCTTCTACAAGCCCAAGGGCTGCCCCAAGTGCAACAACATGGGCTACAAAGGCCGCAAGGCCATCTACGAGGTGTATTTCAACACCGAGGAGATGAAGCGCATAATCTACAAGGACGCGGACGTGCAGGCGCTGGCGGCGTCGGCGGCGAAAAGCGGCGCCTGGAACCTGCGGGCCAGCGGCTGGCGCAAGGTGATGGCCGGCGTCACCTCGGTGGAGGACATGCTTTCGGTGACGGTAACGGAGCGGTAAGGACCGCGGCCGGCCGTAATTGACAGCAGGACGGCAATGTAGTAGATTTCAGGGTACATCTATGGGACGATACATCTATACAGTTCAGGACGCCCAGGGCACCGTTACCACCGGCGCCATGGCCGCGGACGACGAAGACCAGGCGGCGCAGCAGCTGCAGAGCAAGAACCTCTTCATCCTTTCGCTGCAGTCCGAGGACGCCAAGCCCAAGGGCATCCTGCGCATGAAAGGCGGCGGCGGCTCCATTTCCGGCCGCGAGCTGGTGTTCTTCGGCGAACAGATCTCCACTCTCATAGGCGGCGGCATCCCGCTGGTGCGGGCGCTGTCCCTGCTCAGCGAGCACGCCGACAACAAGGCGCTGGGCGCGGTGCTCGGCACCATCACCAAGGAAGTTTCCGCCGGCGGCGCGCTGCACAAGGCGCTGGAGAAGCACCCCAAGGTCTTCGACGAGATCTGGGTGTCGCTGGTGCAGGCCGGCGAGGTTTCCGGCCAGCTGCCGGCCGTGCTGCGCCAGATCACCGCCTACAGCGAGGCGCAGGAAGGCATAAAATCCAAGATCATCACGGCCATAGCCTATCCCGCCGTGCTGGCTTTCATGTCCGTGGGCGTGCTGGCCTACTTCATCATGTACATCGTGCCGGTGTTCGCCGACATCTTCCGGGACTTCAACCTGAAGCTGCCGTTCATCACGCAGATCATCGTGAACTTCTCGTCCTTCGTCTCCCATTACATCGTGTTCATGGTGGTGATAGCGATAGGCGCCGTGTTCGCCTTCAGGGCGTACATCGCCACCCCGCCGGGACGGCTCACCTGGAACCACGTGCAGTTCAGCATCCCTTTCGTGGGGGACCTGATACGCAGCATGCAGATCGAGCGCATGCTCACCACCATGGCCACGCTGATCCGCTCGGGCGTCAGCATCCTCAACGCCGTGTCCGTGCTGGAAGGCTCGTTCAAGAAGAACCTGATCTTCCAGGGGGCGCTCAAGAAGGTGAAGAACGACATCGCCAGCGGCCGCTCCATTTCCGAATCCTTCAAGAAGACCGGCATCTTCCCGCCGATGGTGACGGAGATGATGTGGATGGGCGAGGAGTCGGGCAAGCTGCCCGACATCATCGTGGTGCTTTCCAAGTATTACCAGGAGCAGATAGACCAGTTCATCCGCCGGTTCTCGTCGATCATCGACCCCATCCTGGTGGTCGGCATCGGCGGCATCATCGGCGTTATCGTGATGAGCATCTTCATGCCCATCTTCCAGCTGTCGCAGATCGGCGCGAAATAGCGCGGCCGGCCCGGGGAGGGCTTTTATGGACCAAAAAAAGAGCGGCTTCACTCTGATAGAGCTGATGGTGGTGGTGCTGATCGTGGGCATTCTCGCCGTCGTCGCCGTGCCGCAATACCTGAAAACGGTGGAAACTTCGAAGGCCACCGACGCGGTGGGCCTGGTGATGATGATAGGCAACGCCAACCGGATGTACAAGATAGACAACGGCGTGCTGGCCGCCGGCATCATAACCGGCAACACGCATCCTCTTATAGCGAACAAATACATGGCCGACCACGACTGGGGCACGGCCACTACCGGCACGCCGTATTATTACTACGCCTGCAACGGCGGCGCCGGCGGCGCCTGCTGCGGCGGCACCGCCGCGGCCTGCGCGCTCAGGAAATCCGGCACCTATATCAACTGGGGCTACCGGGTGAGCGATGCCGGCGTCTGCAGCGAGCTGACCACCGACACGCCCAAGTGCCCGGGCATGTAAGCACGGTAGCGGCGGGGGAACTATGGCTAAACGAAAAGGTCAGACCCTTGTAGAGGTCGTAGTGGCCACCATGGTGGCGGCCATGACGGCCACCGCCGTTTTTTCCGTAGTGCTGTCCAGCCAGGTGGGCGGCGTGCGCTCGGACAAACGCGAAGCCGCCTCGATGGCCGTCAAGGCGGCGCAGGAGCAGCTGAGGGTCTTCGTGACCGCGGTGCCCAATGAGGCCGGTTTTTCGCCCAACGCCGGCGGGCACTGGGCGGGCGACAGCAACGCCGGCTGGGCGCTGCAGTCGGGCAATCACAACGTTTCGTTCCTGCTGGACAAAATGCCGCAGCTCAAGGGCGGGCCTGCCGACGCCCTGCCCACGCTTACCTACCGGGTGCAGAACCAGAACTGCGGTTTCGGCCTGAACACCGAGAACACCTCCTGCAAGCAGGTGACGTTCACGATCACCTTCCCTCAATGATTATGAAAAAACGCTCCGGGTTTACCCTGACCGAACTCGTGGTGGCCACCATGATCTCCGGCTTTATAGCCGTTTCGCTTATAACGGTCTACTCCACCGCCAACCGCCACGTGTTCCAGAATTACCGCGGCAACACCGTGAAGTCGGACGCCGCCATAGGGATGCGCGCCATCCGCAACGCCATGGCCCAGGCCACCCGGATAGACTCTCCCGGCGAGAACAGCACCAGCAGCCGGCTGGAGCTGGTTTCCAACGTGGACAGCCTCACCGGCTGCTATCCCATCTACCGCGACCCCGACAATACCTATTACAGCCCGCCCAGCTGGTATATCTTCTGCACCGCCAGCGTGTCCGGGAACACGAAGCTCTTTTATTACAGCGGGACTTTCGGCGGCAGCTGCGCCTGCCCGGGCAACCCCTGCGCCGCGCCGGTCATCCCCAACGTGAACTGCGGGTCGAACGGGAACAACATGATGCAGCTGGCGCAGTTCCTGAACACCGCGGTGCCGGTCTTCTCCCGGTCCTGGAGTCTCCAGGACGTCCCCGTTGGCGACAAGCTGTCGGTGCGCGTCCAGATCCACTCAGTCTGGCAGGCCGCCGGCCGCGGCACCGTGGGCACCAACGCGTACGATTTCAGCACCACCCAGCGCGACGTGGATACCAGCCTGGACAGCACGTTCTCCATTTCCCGCCCCGGCAACTGACGCCGCGGCGGCCATTGATAAATCAGGTTTTCTCTGTTAGACTATATGCAGGTGTCCTTATGCGTAACATAGGTCCCGGTCGGCGCGGCGCCATACTCCTCCAGACACTGGTGATGTGCCTGATCCTGGCCTTTATTTCCATAAGCGTTACGCGCTGGGTGCTGAACCGCTACATGGGCGCCACGCGCACCGCCCGCAGCAGCCAGGCCCGCACCGCCTCCCTCGGCGGAGCCATGTATCTTTTTTCTACCTGGAACACCGCCGTCAATCCGACTCTCCCGGGCTCCGTAGATGCCGGCGGCGGCAAGACGATGGTCCCCGTGGACTATGACGGCGGCGGCACCAAGCGCGTCCGCCTCTCATACGACGAAGAACAATAGCAGCCGGCACAGCCTAATTAAATGACCTCCCCCGTTCTACTCCTGCTGCTGCTGGCCGCCGGTCCCGCCGGCGCCGCCGAGCTGGGCACCGCGGCGGCCGTCTCCGCCTGGCATATCAAATCCTCGCCCCATTTCGAAGTGCTGCACGAATCGGCCTGGTCGCCCAATTCCATCAGCCTGGAACTGGAGAAAATGTTCTCCACCATGCGCCTGAACCTGGCCATGTTCGCCCCGTGGATGGCCTCGGAAAAGTCCAGGATCTACATCTATTCGTCGCAGGAGTCGTTCGTCGGCGGCGAGTTCGCGCCGCCGAAATGGTCCAAGGGGCTGGCCTATCCCGCGAAAAAAATAGTGGTGGTCTACGACCCGGGGGACCCGGTGAAGCTGAAGGCCGTGCTGGCCCACGAGCTGGCGCACCTGTATTTCGAGGGCTATTTCGCCGAGAAGCTCAAGTACCCGCCCCAGTGGCTCAACGAGGGGCTGGCGGTCTACCTGGAGGATATCGTTTTCCCGGAAGGGGGGCCGTGGCGGCAGGCGCTGCCGTATTTCGATCCGCCGCGCCGCTTCCCGCTGGACCAGTTCTTCACGGCGAAGCTGGACGCGCTGGGGGCGGACTCGCGCATCTCGGACTGGTACCTGCAGGCTTTCGGCACGGTGTCCTACCTTTACGCGCCCAACACCCGCCTGCAGTTCAAGAATTTCTGCGAAGCGCTGCGCAACGGCGATACTACGGAGACGGCCCTGTGGAAAAGCTACCGCATCAGCAGCAGCGCGGATTTTGCCCGCAAATGGGAGGCCTGGCTGAACGATTACGCCGGCGCCTCCGGCGGGCAGGGCGGGTCTTCCGCGGCCCTCACCTTCAAGCCCGCGAAGCTGACCTCCTTCGGCTTCACCGAATTCGGCAAAAAGAAATAATTATTTTTAACGCCCGGCGCGGGCCGGGCCGGCCGCGCGCAGCGCTTTTACCAGCTGCACCGCGAAAGCGTCGCCGGGGAATTGTTTCAAGGTCCCTTCGGCTTCCCGCAGCGCCTCGGGCCGGCGGCCGCAATAATCCAGCGCGAAAGCCAGGCGCAGCCTCAGCACGGGATTTCCTTTATCCAGCCCGGCCGCCAGCCCGGCGTGAGCCAGGCCGCCGGCGCAGTCGCCGGCCAGCAGCAGCGCCCGGGAAAGGTTGGCCTGCGCGCGCGGCATGGCCGGGGCGCGCCGCACCGCCGCGGAGAACAGCGTAAGGTCGCTCCTGAACTCAGGGTTGCGGCTGGCGGTAACCGCTGCCAGCCCGGAAACCCACAGGACAGCCGCGGCCAGCGCGGCGTTCTTTATCTTTTTATTCGCCAGGGCGGCCTTGAGCAGCCCGGCCGCGGCCACCGCCAGCCCCGCCAGCGGCAGGTACAGGTAGCGGGCGGCCTTTATGTTGTAGACAGGTACGAAGTTAAGGGCGGGCAGCAGCGCGGCCAGCGCCAGCAGCAGCCCCAGCCCGGCCAGGTTCCGCCGCCTGTACAGCCTGACGCCGCCGCCCAGCACCGCCAGCACGGCGGCCAGCGGCACCAGCCCGCGCCGCAAAGAGCCGGTCACCGCCGGGCTGTAGTCGGTGTTAAGGCCCAGCCCGGCAAGCATGGTCCCCAGGTATTCCAGCGTGATCCGGGACATGGTGAACACGTTCGCCGCGAAAGAAGTATATATTCCCCGCCAGGGCAGCGGCATCATATAGGCGCCGGCGGCGGGGCCGTTGGCCGGCAGCAGCGCAACCGGATACAGCGGCGACGGGCCCGGGATGCCGGGCGCGGCCAGGCCCGCTATGCCGTAGCCGGCGCGCGGCGTTCTGAACCACAGGTAGAACAGCGCCACGGCCGCCATTACGCCCAGCAGCGGCAGCAGTTTCTTCAGCCCTGCGCGGCCCGAGTCGAAGTACGCGGCCAGCAGCGCCGCCAGGGGCAGCACCGCCGGGGTTTCCACGCTGAGCAGGGCCAGCAGGTAGCACAGCGCGGCCGCGGCGCCGGCCGCCGGCGAGGGCCTGCGGCTGAAGAACAGCGCGAATGAAAGTCCCGGGATAAAAAAGAAGGCGCCCAGCAGGTGGGAGCGGAAAGTTATGACGTGGATGGCTTCCGCGGCCGCCGGATGCACGGCGAAGAGCAACGCGCCCAGCAGCGCCCCGGCTTCGGAGCCGGACAGGGCCAGCAGCAGGAAGAACAGCGCCGCGGCGCTGAAGCCGTGCAGCAGCAGGTTGGTGAACTTCATCGCTGCCGGCCCGGAGCCGGCGCAGGCGTCGGCCAGCAGCGAGGCGTTGACCAGGGGGCGCGCCGCCATGGGCACGGGCAGTATCCTGAAAAGGTTAAGCGGGCTGAGCGCCGCCGGGAGATTCGAGCAGTCGGCCAGGAAAGCGTTCTCACCTATCAGCGTGCCGTCGTCCCACAGCAGGCGGTCCGAGAGGAACGGGGTGTACAGCGCCAGCGCCGCGCAGAAGACCAGCGCGGCGCAGAGAACGCTCCTCCAGGGGTTTTCGGTTTCCTGCATTGAAAGTAATTCTAGTAAATTAGGCGCGCTTCGGCGCCGCCCCGGCGGAATTGGCAAATGTTATAATAAATCCTGACATGGCAAAAGAAAAACAGATAAGCGTCATCATCCCCGTGCACAACGCGCCCGCCGAGTTGAAAGCCTGCCTGGCCTCGCTGGAGGCCACGGCGCGCGGCGCGTACGAGCTCATCCTGGTGGACAACGCTTCCGGCCCGGAGACGCGCCGTTATCTCGCGTCGGTGAAGAACGCGGTGAAGCTGCGCAACGCCTCCAACCTGGGCTTTGCCAAAGCCGTCAACCAGGGCCTGAAAAGGGCCGCCGGCCGCTACCTGGCCGTGGTCAACAGCGACATCGTTTTCTTCCAGGGCGGGTTGCAGGGCCTGGCCGCCTGCCTGGACGCCGACGCCCGGGCGGGGGCCTGCGGCCCGCTGACCAACCGCACGGTGGGCGTGCAGCGGGTGGTGCTGGCCCCCGAACTGGAAAAGGACCCAGCCTCCCTGCGGCTGTTCGCCCAGGCCATGGCGCTGAAATTCCCCGCGGAGGCTTTCGAGGTGCACCGCCTGGTAGGCTTCTGCTTCATGCTCCGGCGCGCCGCGTACGAAAGCATAGGGCTGCTGGACGAGCGCTTCGGCGTGGGCTGCTTCGAGGACCTGGATTATTCGCTGCGCCTGCGGCAGGCCGGCTGGACCCTGAAAGTGGCCAAGGACGTTTTCGTGGCGCACCGCGACCATTCCAGCTTCAAGGGGCACGAGCATTTCCATTCCTGGGCGGTGCGCAACCGCGAAGTGTTCGTGGACAAGTGGTGCCGCAAGGCCCTGGAATTCCTCGACGAGCTCGACCCGTACCTGGAGACCGACGGGCGAAGGCTGAAGAAGGCCCGTTGACCAAGACCTACCCGGTGCTCGGCCATTCCATGCGCTTCCTGCTCGAGCCGGGCGATTCGGCGCTGGCCCTGCCCTGCCAGGCCGGGGAGTTGCGCGCGGGCGAGGTGGCGCTGCTGGTGAAATGGGCGGGCGGGCGGCCCGCCGGCTACGTGATCCACCGCGTGCTGCTCAATGCCCGGGCGGGGAGCCGCCGGCTGCTGCTGACGAAGGGGGACGCGAATTTCCTGCCCGACCTGCCTCCTTCCGCTTTTCAGCCGGTGGCCAGGATAACCCGGGTCTCGCGCGCCGGCCGCGCCTGGTCGGCCGCGCCGGGCCGGGCCTGGCCGCTGGCCGCGGCCTGGTCCTTCGCCGCCGGCAAGCTGCTGTCCTGGGCGGTCCATTGCGCCTATTTCCTGTTCGCCGCCGCCGCCGTCTGCCTGCCGCGCTCTTTCGCGGCGCTGCTCAACGCGCTTTACCTGCGCTGGGAGGCCGGGCTTTACCCCGCCGCCGTACGCAAGCTGGCCGCCGCCGTGCGGCCCGCCGCCGGGGCCGCGCCCGCCGGGGTCGCGCCCGCCGGGGCCGCGGAGGTGAAGAGCGGCCGCATAACCGCCGACGAGACCTGGTCGGGCAGCATAATAGTGGCCGATTATCTTACCATCGAGCGCGGCGCGGCCGTCAGCGTGCTGCCGGGCACGATCATCACTTTCGAAAGGCGGGAGCCGTGGTTCTTCCCCGTGCTGCGCTCCGGCGCCGACGGCGCGCTGCGCGAACTGGACAGCGCCAGCGCCAAGCTGCTGGTTTACGGCAGGTTTTCCGCCCGGGGCCGGGCCCAGGCCCCGGTCGTCTTTAAAGGCCCTTCTTTCGGCGGCATTCACGCGCTGGCCGGCGGCGCGGCGGCGCTGGACGGCTGCCGCCTGGAGGGAGCCGCGGCAACCGCCCTGAGCGCCCGCGACGACGCGGGCCTGGAGGCCAGGAACTGCGAATTCCGGGCCTGCCGCCTGGGCATCGAGCTCTCGGGCCGCGCCCGGCTGGCGGCGCTGAACTGCGCGGTTGCCGGCTCCGGCGGCCCCGGCCTCAGGGTGCTGGACGCCGCCGCGGCCGCGGTGTGCGGCGGCGCTTTCACCGGCGGCGCCGGGCCGGCCGTGGAGGCCTCCGGGCGCGCGTTCGCCGGGCTGTCCGGCACGGCCATAGAAGGCTGCGCCGCCGGAGTTTCGGCGGCCGGCGCGGCCAGGGTGTTCCTGAAGAACTGCGGCCTGAAAAAAAATTCCGGCTGCGGCGCGGAGCTTTCCGGCGCCGCGTTCCTGTCGGCGGAGGCCTGCGTGTTCGCCCGCAACGCGGCGGGCCTGTTCGCCGGGGGCAGCGCTTCGCTGCGCCTTAAGAACTGTCTGTTCGAAGGGCAGTCGGGGCCTGCCGCCGCTTTCAGCGGCCGCACCCGGGCGGCGTTCTCGGGCTGCGCTTTCCGGCGCAACGCCTCCGGCCTGGAGGCCGAAGGGCGCAACGCCCTGCGCCTGGAGGGCTGCGTTTTCGAGGGGCAGCAAGGCGCAGCCGGCGTTCTCTCCGGCGGCCGGGCCGAGCTCGCCGGCTGCGTTTCCGGCGGCGCCGGCCCCGGGTTTTCATTTTCTGAAGGCTGCGCCGGGAAACTGGCCGGCTGCACTTTCGCGCACCGCGCGGCGCCGGCGCTGACGGTCCGGGGCGGGGCCGTTGTTTCGGTCTCGGATTCGGCCTGCGAGGGCGGCCCGTCGGCGCTGCTGCTGGACGGCGGCCGGGCTTCCCTGCTCAAAGTAAGGATCTCCGGCACGCCGTTCCCCGGCATCGTCTGCGGCGACTGGCGGCGGCTGGAGGCGGCGGAGGTTTCCTACGAGGGCCGCCCCTGGCTGAAGCCCGCCGCCGCCGCTCCCGCCAGGCCGGGCCGGCTTTTTCTGTTCGCCGCGGCCACCGCGCGCCTGCCCGGCTTTTCCGCGCTGTACCGCCTTTTTTACCTGGCCGCCGTGCCCGCCGCAAGCCGCCTGCTGGGCATGCCGGGAGTGCGCGCGCTGTACCTGTACCGCGGGATGGCCGCCAAAGGCTGGGTGGCGGGGCTGAGCGACATGGACCTCGCCTGCGTGCTGCGGCCCGCCGCGCCGCGCGGGGAATACGAAGTGTACCGCGCGCTGCGCCGCCGGCTGCGCCTGCTGAAAAGGCTTTTCCCGTTCACCGGCGAGGTGCTGCTGGCCCAGGCCCCGGAATTCGCGGCTTTCCTCGGCAGCTGGGGCGTAAAAGGAGCGGAATTCTCCGCCGCCTCCCGCCTGCTTTACGGCGCCGCCGTTGAACTGAAGCCCGCGCCCGCGGCCGCCGGCACGGCCGACCTTACGGAGGCGTTCTACGCTTATACGCTGCTTACCCGGCATTTCCTGGCCGGCGGGCTGCCGGAGGCTTTCGCGCGCAGGAACTGCCTTAAGAGCCTGGTGGATATAAAACGCTACCTGGCTCCGCCGGCGCCGGAGCGCGCGTCGCGCCGGGCTTACGCGCGCCTGCTGGGCCTGCCGCTGGAGGATTTTATGGCCGTGAGCCGCGGCGAGGCCGCCTACGGGGCTTTCCAGGCCCTGCACCAGGCCGCCGCCGGCGCGGACGCACAGATACTCCTTGAACCGGGCCCGGAGGCCGCCGCCGGCTGGTTCAACCGGCCCGCGTTCGACGCCGCCTGCCGCGGCCTGGGCGAAGAGTGCGGGGGCCGGCCGGGCGTGGTGCTGGACTCGCTTTACCGCGTGTACCTGGTACTGCCCGACGAGGCCGCCGGGGACCGGGCTTTGTTCCTGCGCGCCTGCTCCGCGCTGGGCCGCCTGCGCGCGGCGTCTCCGGCGCTGGGCGCGTCGCCGCTGGTGCTTACCCGCAGCGCTTTCGCCCTGCTGTGCCGCCTGCCTTACCTTAACAACCCGGCTTTCAGCCTCGACCTGCGCGCCGGCGGCCTCCCGGGCGGCTACCGGCCGGAGGACGGCGGGGTTTACTGCTACAACCTCGTTCACAGGGGCGCCGCGCCGCAGGCCCCGGAACTGCGCGCGGCGGCCGTACTGGCGGCGCGGCACTTCTGCGCCGCCTGGCGCTCCCTCTGGGCTGAAATGCCGCCGCATTATTTCTACACCCGGGCCCTGGGCCTGCGCCTGCTGCTGGAAAAGAACACGGCGCTGCCTTTTTCCGACCCCGAGCGCCTGCGCGCGGCGCTGGCGCCGGGCGGCGCCGTGCCGCCGTGGGCCGCCTACTGCGCCGGCGGCGCGGGGGCCGACAATTATTGTTTTATAGCCGGGCAGACCGCCGCGCTGGGGGAACTGGCCGATGCCAGCTGAGACCGGCATAAGCGTGATAGTGATCACGCGCGGGCGGCCCGAGCTGCTGCGCGCCTTCCTCGACAGCGCCCTGGCGGCCGGCCAGCGCCCGCCCGAGTTCCTGGTGGGGGTGAACGGCCCCGACCCCGCCTCGCTGGCGCTGCTGGAGGCTTACGGCCCGGCGGTGACCGCGGTGGCGCTGCCGGGCAGGTGCCGCGGCGAGGCGCGCAACGCGCTGGCCGCCCTGGCGCGCGGCCGCCGGCTGTGCTTTCTCGACGACGACACGCTGCTGCCGCCCGGGTATTTCGAACGCCTGGCCGCGCTGATACGGGCGCACCCGGAGTGCGCCGTGTTCGGCGGCGGACAGCAGCTGGCCCCCGGCGCCAGAGGTTTCGAGGCGGCCGTTTACGCGCTGCTGGCCTCGCCGTGGGGCGGCGGGCCGTTCACCGAGCGCTTCGCGCCGGTCGAAGGCACCCGCGCCGCCGGGCCGGAAAAATTCATCCTGTGCAACCTTACGCTTGACCGTGAATTCCTGCGGCGGCACGGCCTGGCTTTCGAAGGGCACCTTACCAGCGCGGAGGAGAACCTGCTGCTCGGCCGCATGGCCGGCGCGGGGGCGCGCATGCTCCTGAGCGGGGACCTGAACCTGGTGCACCGCCGCCGGCGGGCGCTGCGCGCTTTCGCCGGGCAGGTCTTTAACTCCGGGCGCGGGCGGGCGCAGATAACGCTGCTCCGCCCGGCCGCCCTCACCGCTTTTACGCTGCTGCCGCCGGCGGCGCTGAGCCTGGCCGCCTGGGCCGCCGTGCGCCGACCCAGCCTGCTGGGCGCGGCGGCCGCAGCCTACGCCGCGGTTTCGCTGGCCGCGGCGGCGCGGTGCGGCGCGCGCCCGGCGGTAAAGCCGGCCGTGTTCCTGCTTTTTCCCGTGCTGCACGCGGCCTACGCGGCCGGCTGGCTGTACGGCGCGCTGGAGGGGCTGCTGGAAAAATTGCGGGGACGGCCTAGGCCGGGGCGCTGCCGCTGCGAAGAAAAGCTTTGAGGGCCGCCGCGTTGGCGGCGTGGTCCGGGCCCGTTTCGAAGGTCCAGAACTGAGTTTTTGCTGCCAGCGCGCGCGCGGCCTTTACGCGCGCCGCCAGTATCCGCGCCTTGCTGCAAAGGTCCGCGGGGGACAGGCGCAGGAAATATTCCGCCATCTGCGGCACGCCCCAGCCCGCCACCAGCGACCTGGCAAGTTCCCAGGCGGCTTCCCCGGCGGCGGGGCGGCGCAGCGCCGGGCGGACGCCTCTGTAAAGCCTGAAAATATACGACGGAGGCAGCGGGGGGGAAAGCTCCAGCCCGGAGCCGCGGATGTCCAGCAGCTGCTTGGGCGGATAATGCCTGCGCGTAAAGGCGCGCAGCCGCGCGAAGCTCTTCAGGTGCGGGCTGTCCCCGCCCAAACCTATGCGGGCGGGAAAGCCGTGCACCGTGCCGTCCGCGGCAATCAGCGGCGTATCGTCGGAGAGCAGCGAGAAGTCCTTGTCCTTGAGCAGCTCCAGGCCCAGCGTGGTCTTGCCGGCGCGCTGCGCGCCGCACAGCAGCAGCGCGCGGCCGCCGAAGCCCAGCGCCCCGGCGTGCAGCCTGTGCAGGCCCCGCAGGTCCAGCGCCTCGCCGGCGCGGGAAAGCAGCAGCAGGTAGGAAAGTTCCCAGAGCAGGCCGGCGTCGGCGCTGGTCACCTGCCCGCGGCGGGCGCGGTAATCGTATTCGCACAGCGCGCCTTCGGGGTACCAGACCAGCCGCCGGCCCGGGGGGGCTGAAAGGATGCTCCATTTCGCGGTGCCCAGCAGGGCGGGGGGGCGGGCGCGGCCGGGGGCCGCCAGGACGGCGGTTATCGTTATCTCCGGTACCGCGCCCGGCGCCGCCGGGAAGGCCGCGAGGTCGGCCGCCAGCCGGTCCGCCAGTTCCTCGTCGGCGCAGCCGAACCGCAGCACGCAGCCGGCGAGATCGAACAGGCGGGTATGCAGAGCGGTCATCCGGCGGCCAGCCTGCGCAGCGCGCGCTTGAAATTCTCCGGCGTGTCGGTGCGCAGCACCTCGGCGTCGGGCGGCAGGGCGCAGACGAACTCGGTGAGCATGGCTCCCGGCGCCAGTTCCACGAACGTGCGCACGCCGTCGGCCAGCATGTTATGGATGGTCTCCTGCCAGAGCACCGGGCGGTTCAGGGCCGAGGCGAGCTTCTTTTTTATTTCCGCGGGGCCGGCCTCGCGCCGGCCGTCGAGGTTCAGGTACAGCGGAACGGCGGGGGCGGCAAATTCTATCTGTCCGAAATAGCGCCGCGCCCGGGCGGCCAGCCGGTCGAAAAGGGTGCTGTGAAAGGCCCCGCTTTCCTTCGAGACGGAGAGCTTGTGCCTGAAAGGGGCGAGCCTGGCCTTGAGTTCCGGGAGGCTGGCATTCCGCAGGCCGGCCACGCCCAGGCGGGGCTTGTCGTAGAACGCCACCACGTCGCAGAGATGCCCGGCTTTTTTCATGCCGGCGGCCACCGCGCGCAGCTGCGTCCTGCTCAGCCCGTAAACGGTGACCAGCGAGCTCGGGGTCGCCTGGCAGTCCTCCTGGCCCCTGCTCGTGACGGTCCTGACCATTCTGAAACAGTCCTTCTCGGAAAAGACCCCAGCGAACGCGGCGGCGCTGTATTCCCCCATGCTGCGCCCCGCCAGCGCGCCGGGCGCCGCGCCGGCGCGCTGCAGCGCGCGGGCGACGGAGAGCGAAAGTGCCATGGTAACTTCCATGAATATGGTAGGCGTGCGCGAATGCATGGGGGGGAAAAGGAGGGCCGGCGGCCCGTCCATCGCGCCGGAGAGCGGGTAGCCGAGCGTCTTGTCCAGCCGGCGGAGATGATCTTCTATTACGGGGAAAGCGCTGCGCAGCGCGCGGCCCATTCCGACGTGCTGCGCGCCGGAACCGGGAAAAAGGAAAGCCGTTCTACGGCTTGAAGGCGGAAGCGACTTCACTTATCTTACCATGCGACTTCACCCTGGGTTTCTGGTACTTCTTCGCTTTCGGGGCAGTTTTTTTTATCGGTTTCATTTTTTCGCCTCAGGGGCAAGTATCTTGAGCTGCGTGAGGTCTTTAAGGAAGGCCGCGGTGTCCTCCGCCGCCAGGGCCGGCGGTATGCCGTATTCTTCGGCCAGCGCCGCGGCTATCTTTCCCGGCTTTTTCCCGGCGCTGAGCTGTTCCCAGATGAAGGTGCCGGTTTCGTTGGCCGAATAATATTCGGAGGTCTCCAGGTTAAGGATCACCGCTTCCTCTCCGGTCTTGCGCCACGTTACGGCCTGGGCTATCAACGCGCTTTTTTTCTCTTCCTTCATAAGGTTATTTTAGCACATCAGGCGGCCTGCCGGCAGGGGAAAAGCGCCCGTCCCGTACGCCGCCGGCGCAGGACGGGCGCCAGGGACGCGGTCTTTATGCTGCCCAGCGTCCTCCCGGAATACGGGCAGCTCTTTATCGCGCCCCGCTGGTCTATGTACAGGATCTCCCGCGCGGCGGCCGCGCAGGCCCCGGTGCCGCCGGAGAGGCAGGTCCTGGCGTACCTGTCCGGGCTGGCGGCTTTCACTTTCGTAAAAAGCGCGGCCGGATGAAAAGCGGCGCCGGGCGCGCCTGAATAGGGCAACAGCCGTACGCCGTGCGCCCCCGAAGCTTTGGCGAAGCGCAGCAGCCCGGGCAGCCGCCCGCCCCCGGACCCGGAGAAGACGCAGGAGGAAAGATAGACCAGCAGGCCGGCGCGCCGCGCGGCTTTCAGGGCTTTGCCGGCTTTATCGAAGGTGCCGGGCCCGGCCAGCGCGTCGTGAGCGGCCCGGCCGGCGGCATGCAGGCTTATCCTTACGGCGGCCAGGCCCGCCGCGCGCAGCCTGCGCAGCAGCCGAGGGTCCAGCAGCAGCAGGCCGTTGGTATCCATTTCGGCGAACAGCCCCAGCCCGGCCGCCTCCCTGACCAGTTCGGGCAGGCGGGCGTACAGCGTGGGTTCGCCGCCGAAAAAAATAATCCGCGGGATGCCGGCCGCCGCGGCCAGGCGCAGGGCCCGTCGCGCCAGGGCCGGGCTCATGTCCGGGGGCACCGGGCCGTTGTAAGGCGGCTGCAGGTAGCGGCAATGGGCGCAGCGCAGCTGACAGCGGCGCGTAAGGCCCAGGATCAGCGTGTGCGGAACGCCGGCGGGCAGCGCGGCGAGCCGCCTGTTCAGGACGGCCAGGGCCAGCCGGTTGTCCGGGGCCAGCTGCCTGAAAGCCTTCAGCCCCGCGCTGTTGCGCGGCGGGATTTGCGCTGCGTTGCCGCGTTCAGTTCTTGTCATTTAAATATGCGCGCATAGCGCCCAGGGCGAGCTCCGCGGCGGGCCTGTCTTCGGCGTACTTCGCCCGGTGCCAGTCGCGGATGGCGGCAAAGAAGCCGGAGACGTTCGCCCGGAAGGCTTCGCCTTCGCCCTTCGAGAACAGGGAGAACAGCGCCTCGCTGGTAAGCAGCGGCGCGCCGGGGCTGAGCCAGGTCGTGCGCATGAGCTCCAGCGTATGCTGCAGGGTCTCCGCCGAGGTCATGGTAGCGTGCCGCCACCCGCCGGCGTGTCCTTCGAGCCCGTAAGCGGCGCGGGAGCGGTAGGCGGGAATGGCGCGGCTGCGGAGCTGGAAGGGGGAATAGTAAACGGTGTCCAGGCCCGCGGTCAGGGCGAAGTCCAGCGTTTCCGCCACGGTGGCGGCGGTCTCGCCGGGGTAGCCTACCACGAAATTGCCGTGCGTCCCGATGCCGGCCGCCTTTATCGTTCTTACGGCCTCGCGCATCAGGGCGGTCCCGCAGCCTTTGTTCATGGCTTTCAGGATGGCGTCGGAGCCGGATTCCACGCCCAGGAATACCCACAGGCAGCCGGCGCGGCGCATGGCGGCGCACAGGCCGGCGTCGAGCAGGCTGTCGGCGCGCGCGAAGCACGTCCAGGAGAAGCCGCACTCGCGCTCCAGGCCGCGGCAGAGCTCCAGCGCCCTGTCCCTGTCCGCGGCGAAGTCCGAATCCGTGAACCGGAAAAAATCGATGCCCCATTTGCGCCTGTTGTTGAGCACCTCGGACAGGACGGCCGCCGGCGGCCTGGCCTCGGCCGGGCCGGCATAGGCGCAGAAGCCGCAGGCCCGGGCGCAGCCGCGCGAGCCCTGCACCGGCACTTTGGAAGGCGCCGACGGGTAGAGGCCCCAGTCGGGCTCCGGCACGGAGCCGATGGGTGAGCTGTGCTCGCGCGCCGTCTCCAGCCGTACGCCGTCCTTCAGATAGCTGAGGTTGGGCACGCCGGCCAGGCCGCCGCCCGCCTGCAGCGCCGCGAGCAGGCGCGGCAGCGCGTCCTCGCCCGGGCCGAACACCGTTATCGCGTCCGGGGGGCGCAGGGCCTCGTTCCATTCCGCCCCGGGCCCGCCCACTATCAGCGCGCTGTCCGGCGACACGCGCCTGACCAGGCCGGTTATCTCGCCCATGAGCTTTTCAGTGAAGGTGTGCGTGGTGGAGATGCAGACCGCGAAAGGCCGCGCTTCGAGCCCGGCCACAAGGCGCCGGCGGCTTTCTTCCATGGTGAAAAAATTATGCACCGGGACGGCTTTGAAGCCCCGGCTGTTGAGGCTCGTGGCCAGCAGCGTTATGCCCAGGGGCGGCGCGGTCAGCAGCTCGCGGGGGCCGACGGCTTCCAGCACGGGCGCGGAGAAATAGGCGTTGACGCCGGCGTAAAAGGGGTGCGTTTCGTCCTGCGACAGCAGGAGGATATCCATGGGCCGTTCTATAACTTACCCCCGGCGCCGGTATTTTTTTTAAGCCAGAGAAAGTTCATGAAAGTGTCGCGGCCCTCGATGCTGTCGACGAATTCCAGCGCTACTTTTTTTCCGGTGCGCCTGACGATTATGCCGGGCCCGCCCGATTCAAGGTCCCACATCCGGCCGCTGAGCAGCGGCTGCACCGCCCCCGAGGCGCCGGTGAGGAAAATGCGCCCCGCGGCCCCTCTGGCCAGCAGCTGGCTCATCACGCTGCCGGGCCCGCCGCCCTGCGGCTCGGCCACGTCGAGCTGGTTGTTCTTTATCCCCTTTAGTTCCTTCGAGAAGACCGCGTGGCCGCCTTCGCTGATGCTGGGAATGGCGAGGAACCCGGCGCCGCGCAGGCTCAGGTAGGTGTCTTCGAACCAGGAATCCGAACAGATCAGCACGCCCAGCAGCCCCGCCGGAGTCTTTATCGGCTTCAGGTCGGCGGCGGGCGAGGGGGTAAGGAACATCGTTTCCTCGAGGACGGGGTGGACTTTCCGGGCTATGCCCAGGATGGAGCCGTCGGGCCCGAAAACGGCGGAGGTGCCGTAGATGGGCGCCAGCAGCCTGCCCAGGTCCTCGGGGCGGGGGACGCAGATTGACCCGGCCACTATGATGGCTTTATGGCGCCTGGCCAGGGCGGAGAATACTTCGGTATACGTCTTCCACAGGCCTTCTGCCTTGTAGCGCAGCAGGTTCTGGAATACGAAGTACGTGGCCAGGATCCCGGGGTTGCGCGCTTTCCAGGCGCTCTTCAGGTGATAGGCCATGAAACGCGGGCTGGTCAGCACCTGCAGGCCGGCCACTACCGGGCGTGAGGGGGCCGAGTAGATAGGGCCCAGCTCGTCGAGAAAAGAAAGGAAAGTGCCGAAATGCTCGGGCAGCACCAGCACCAGCTCCTCGCCCGGGCGCCTGCCCGACTGCCTGACGGCGGCCGAGACGGCTTCCTCCAGGCGGGCCTCGAAAACCCGGCGGCTGCGGTAAATGTGCGGGGAGACCGCTATCTGTATTCCTACCACCCTGGCCTGGGCGGGAGCGGCGCGCGCGGGCAGCGGCCGCAGCGGCAGCAGCGCCGCCAGCAGCAAAGCCCCGGGCAGCAGCTGTTTTATTATTTTCAAAGCGTCGGTCGGCCGCATATCTGTTAAAATTATATAACAAATGAATACCGCGGACATGAAAAGGCGGCTGGCGCTGCCGCTGGCCCTGCGCACGCACATAGTGGCGCTTTACCTGCTGGTCTATTTTATCGTCTGCCGCAGGACGGACGGGGGCGTGTCGCGCGCCGAGCTGCTCTGCGGCCTGGGGTTCGCCGCGCTGCTGCAGCTGGGCTACCTGTTCAACAAGCTTTACGACCGGGCCGAGGACGGCTTCAACGGCGAGGAGGACCTGTTCTCCGGCCCCTGCAGGAAGGCCTGGCGCCCGGGCCTGGCCGCCGCGTTCATCTTCGTCTGCTGCGCCCTGGCGCTGCTGCGGCCGCCGCTCGTGCCGGTGCTGCTCTACAGCGCGGCCGTCGCTTTCGCCTACAGCCACCCGCTGCTGCGCCTGAAAAGGGCGCTGCTGCTCAAGCCCCTGATAAACACGCTGAACCTGTTCCTGGTCTCGGTAATGAGCCCCATGCTGCTGCGCGACGCCGGGGCCTGGGCTTATCTGCCGCAGCTGCTGGCGGGCTCGTACAAGCTGCTGCTGATGGTGCTGAGCCTTACGCTGCTCTTCGACGTGCGCGACCTGAGCGGCGACGCCAGGGCCGGGGTGCGCACGCTCCCCGGCGCGCTCGGGCGCGCGCCGGTGCTGGCCGCGATCAGCGCGCTCACGCTGGCGTCGGGCGCCTCCGACCTGTTCTCCGGGCTGTATGTTTCGGCGGCCGCGCAGCTGACCATAACGGCTTTCGCGCTGGGCGCGCTGAAGGAGCGCGCCAGGGGCTATTACGACGCGCTGGCGCTGGCGGAGCTTTTCTTCCTGGCCCTGATGTTCTAAACGTTTAGTTCCGCGCCGGCGGCGCCGAAGGCCGCGGCGGCGGCCTGTATCGTATTGAAATTTATCCGCGCGGCCGCTTCGGGCGCGCTGTAGGCCCCGCTGAGCACCAGGCAGGCCGGCAGTTTCTTCTCTGCCAGTGTTTTGAACAGGAATTCATCCCGCTGCCGCAGCCCTTGCTCGCTGACCTTCAGCCCGCCCAGCGCGTCGCCCTCGTAAGCGTCCGCCGAGCAAAGGGCGAAGACGAAGTCCGGCTGCGCCAGCTCCAGAAAATCCTCCACTCCTCTTTTCACTGCGGCCAGGTAGGCAGCGCCGTCCGCTCCGGCCGGGAGGTCCACGTCCATGGAGGAGCGCACCCGGCGGGCCGGGTAGCCGTCGGCCCGGTGGGCGGAGAAGGTCTTTACCGCGCCGTCAGCGAAAATAAAAGCGGTGCCGTTGCCCTGATGCGCGTCGAGGTCTATGACGGCCGGCCGCTTCACGGCCCCGTCCCTGAGCAGCACCCTGGCGGCTACGGCTATGTCGTTGACGGGGCTGAAGCCTTCGCCCCCGCCGGGGAAAGCGTGGTGCCCGCCGCCGGGCGGGTAGACGCCCAGGCCGCCCGAGGCGGCCGCGGCGCGCGCGGCGGCTATGGTGCCGCCGGCCATGCGCCAGGCCAGGGGCAGGATATCCCTGGAATGAGGCAGGGCCCGGCTGCGCTCCTCTTCGGGGGTAAGGTCGTTGGCTTTAAGCCGGGCCAGCCAGGAGGCCGTGTGCGCCAGCAGCAGTTCTTCGTCGGTGGCGCGGGCCGACTCCTTCAGCCTGAACCCGGCGGCCTTCAGCTGCTCATAAAGCAGCGCGAAGCGCTTCAGGCCGGCCAGGAAGGCCTCGCCCGGTGCGGCGGCCTGCGCCGGGGCCGGCAGTCCGCCGACCGGGCCCAGAAAGGTCATGCGCCCCGCTTCGAGCATCAGCGCCGTATCGGCCATGGCGCGCGCCAGGGCCTGGTCGTGCGTGGCGAACACCAGGATGGCGCCGCGCTGTCTGAGGGCGTTCAGCCCGGCCAGGCATTTAGCGCGGAAAGCGGCGTCCCCGACGGCCAGAGCCTCGTCGATAAGGTACAGGTCTGCCCCCGACAGCAGCGCCGCCATGAAAGGCAGGCGCAGCCGCATGCCGGCCGACAGCTCGCCCGCCCGGGCGTTGCACAGGTCGGACAGAGCGCCGGCCTCCATTATCTTTTCGGCGTTCTCCGCCGCGGAGCCCGGCAGTTCGAAGAAAACGGCGCAGAGCCGGGCGTTCTCCCTCACGCTGAGACGGTCCTGCAGGATGGAGGCGAAGCCCAGCAGGCAGACTTTCTTTCCGGCGAAGGTCACGGAGCCCCCGGAGGGGGCGGCGATGCCGGCCAGCACTTTCAGCAGCGTGGTCTTGCCCGAGCCGTTGGGGCCGCACACGGCCAGCGCCGAGCCGGGCGCGAGGGAAAAGGAGATATCCTCCAGCGCGTTGAACGCCCGCGTGGGGGAGCGGCCGCTGAAAAAGCGGATAAGGGAGGAAAGCGCGTCGGCGCGCGGCAGTTCCACGCGGTAGGTTTTGGTCACGGCGAGCACGGACAGGCCGGTCATAGCGCGTCCTGCAGGGCGGAGCGGTTGAGGCGCAGGAAAGCCAGCCCGGCCGCCAGCGCGGCCGCGCCCCACAGGAAGGCGTACAGCACCGTGCCGGCGGCCGGGGCCGAACCGGAAAGGGCCAGCCGCGCGCTTTCCAGTATCGCCGTAAGGGGATTGAACGCGAGCAGGCGGCTTTTTTCCGGGGCTATGACGGCCAGCGGGTAGAACACCGGGGTCAGGAAAAAGCCCGCGGTGAGCAGGAGGCTCCAGATGCGCTCGAGGTCGGAGCAGAACACGAACAGCCCGGCCAGCGCCAGGCTGACGCCCGAGGCCAGCGCCAGGTAGGCCAGGTCTATCAGTAGCAGCCACAGCCAGGACACCGGCAGGCCGTGGTGAACGAAGGCCAGCAGCGCGGCGAGGGCGGCCAGTTCCAGCAGGTGGGAGAAATACACGCTGAGCACCGAGCCCAGCACCGGTATTTCGAACGCGACGGGGAAACTGCCCAGCAGGGGGCCGCGGCGCAGCAGGCTCGACAGCGCGTAGGAGGTGGCCGAGGCGAAGAAGTTCCATTCCACTATGCCGACGAGCAGGAACACGGCGTAGTCGCTCTGGGCGCGGCCCAGCCATTTCACGAACAGGCCGTACAGCACCGCGAACATCAGCGCCGGGTTGAGCAGCGTCCAGAGGAAGCCGAGGAAAGTGCTCTGCTGGCGCAGGTTCCATTCCACCCGGGCCAGCGCGAAAAGTTTTGCCGCCGATCTGTTCATGTTCTGATTATATCAAAGCTGCTTACAGCGCGCAGCGCAGGAAACAGCGGCCGCAGGTTTTGCGGGCGGGGCCTTTAAGCCGGGCGCGCAGTCCGGCGAGGCCGGCCAGCGGCGAGGTAAGCTTTTTGTGGAAAGGGCAAAGGTAGAAACTGCCCTCCGGAGAAAGCATGAAGAACGTTGTGCCGGCGCCGCAGGCGGCGGGGGCGGACCGGCCGCGCAGGAATCGGAGCGCGGCCGCGAGGCCGCCTTTCCCGGCCGCGGCGCCGGGGCTTTCCGCCAGCACGGCTTTTATCCCGGCGGCCAGGGCCTTGCGGTCCGCGGCTGTCAGCTCCAGCGCCGGCGTATTGGCGTTGGGGACCAGGAACTGCAGGGCCAGCGGGGCGCCCAGCCGGCGGGCCGTGAGCCAGGCCCCGTAAAAATGCGCCGCGTTCTCCGACGTGGCCGTGAAAGTGAAGCCGGTGGACAGGCCGGGAAAATTCTTTTTCAGCCAGGCATGCGAAGCCTTCAGCGCGGCGAAAGCGCCGGCCCGGCCGCGCATTCTGTCGTGCACGCGGGGGGGGCCGTCCAGCGAGGAGCCCAGGTGCAGCCGCCCGGCGAGCGGGGCGGGCAGCGCCAGCATGAACTTCTTCAGGCGGGCCCCGCCGGAAAGGCCGGTAAGCACTACCAGCGCGGCCCGGGGGAACGCGGCGGCGGCGCGCTTTATTATAACCGGCAGCTCCGGGTGCAGCAGCGGCTCTCCGCCGGAAAAAGAGACCAGCTTTACGCCGGAGAATTCAGGAGCGGAAAAAACGCGGCGCAACAGCCGGGCGCCGAGACGGGCCCGGCCAAGCCCGCGGTGATCGCAGGCCAGGCAATTAAGCGGGCAGGCGTGCAGCAGTTCTATGTGCAGGGCTTCAGCGCGCATCCAGTACCTTCCCGTAGATATCCGAGACCGTCGTGATCACGCTTTCGAACGAATACCCGCGCTTCACCAGCTCCAGCGCCGCGGCGGCCAGGCGCGCGCGCAGGGCGGCGTCCCTGAGCAGCAGCGCGGTCCGGGCGGCGAAGTCGCGGTCCGAAGCGGCGGTCAGCAGATGGACGCCTTCCTGCGCGCCTTCCACGCCGGCCGCGGCCTCGCGCGAGGCTACCACCGGCAGCCCGGCCGCGAAAGCTTCAAGGATCTTGCCCTTGGTGCCCAGGCCGTAGCGCACCGGCGCGGCGAACACCTGCGCCCGCCACAGGAAAGGGCGGATGTCGGCGGCGGTGCCGGGCACCGAAATATCCAGCCCCGCCAGCGCGCAAACGGGCGGCGTGGGGGAGGAGCCGGCCAGCGTCAGGAAGGCGGCCGGCACTCCGGCTTTTACCAGCGGGAAAATATTCCGCGCCAGGCGCAGCGCGGCGTCCTCGTTGGGGAAATGCGGGTAATGGCCCAGGAAAAGTATTTCGCCGGGCCGGGGTGCGTGCCCCGGCGGGCGCGCGAGCTCTTCCGGGGCCACGGCGTTTGGTGTTACGGCCGTCAGGCCGGTGGCCAGATAGCGGGCGATGTTGCGGCCGTCGGCGGCGGTAATGAACGTTGCGGCGGCGAAACGCTGGTAATGCCGGCGCGCGTAGGTCCGTGACCTGAAATACTCTCCGGTCTTGAAAAAACCTTTAAAGCCGGCCGTTTCGCGCAGGTAATACTTCCACGGGTAAAGGTAGCTGGAGTCGATCTCGGTGTAGACCACCGGCAGCGCGGCGGGCAGGGCGGCCTGGTAGCAGGCCATCTCGGAAAAAAGTATGTGGACCAGCTCCGCTCCGGTCCCGGCGGCCGCTGCGGCCAGGCCCACCGCGGCGGCGGCCGACCAGTACAGGGCCGGCAGGGAGGGCAGCCCGTCCCGGGCGCCGCCTTCGGGCCGGGGAAGCAGGAAGATCTTTTTGAAAGTTCTGCCTTCCAGGCTCAGGGCCAGCGCGGTCTGGTGGGCTTCCGCCCCGGGGGCGGTGAAAGAGAACAGCGAAACCTCGTGGTCCGCGGCCAGGCCGCCGGCCAGCGCGGCGGCCCATTTCTCGCCGCCGCTCAGGCAGGGATAGGGGAAACGCGGAGTGACCAGCAGGATGCGGCGTCTCGTCATTTTTTTCGCGGCGCCCCTGCCCCCAGGTGCAGCCGCAGGTATTCGGCGGTATGAGAGCCTTTCGCCGTGAGCGCCGCGCGCACCGGGCCGGAGAAGGTCAGCAGGCCCCCGGCGCTGCCGCCTTCCGGGCCCAGCTCGATAAGCCAGTCGGAAGCCGCTATCACGTCCAGGTTGTGCTCTATCACCAGCACCGTGTTCCCGGCGTCGGCCAGGCGGTGCAGCACTTTCAGGAGCTTGCCCACGTCGGCGAAATGCAGGCCCGTGGTGGGCTCGTCGAGGATGTACAGCGTGCGGCCGGTGGCGCGGCGCGCGAGCTGTTCGGCCAGCTTCAGGCGCTGGGCCTCGCCGCCGGAGAGGGTGGTGGCGCTCTGGCCGAGCTTGAGGTAGTCCAGCCCCACTTCGCTCAGCGTGCCCAGTATCTTCGAGATCTTAGGGATGTCGGCGAACAGCTTTTTCGCCTCTTCCACCGGCAGGTCCAGGATATCGGCGATGTTCTTTTCCCTGTAGCGCACCTGCAGCGTGTCATCGTTGAAGCGCTTGCCGCCGCATTCGTCGCATTTCACGTAAACGTCGGGCAGGAACTGCATCTGGATCTTGAGCGTGCCGTCGCCCTGGCAGGCCTCGCAGCGCCCGCCTTTTACGTTGAACGAGAAGCGGCCCGGCTCGTAGCCGCGCCGCTTGGCCTCCGGCATGGCCGCGAAAAGGTCGCGTATGTGGTTGAAGACGCCGCTGTAGGTGG
>CAIRNJ010000058.1 GCA_903879915.1 uncultured Elusimicrobia bacterium | reverse complement strand
CTTATACGCGACCTGCCTGCCGGACTGGTCCTCTTTGACCGTGCCTGGGAGGTCGTCTGCCGATATTAAGCTGCCCTTGCTCAACAGCACCGCCCGCTCAATCGTATTTTCAAGCTCCCGCACGTTGCCCGGCCACGGGTATCGTTCGAGATAGCCCAGCGCCTCGTCGGTAAGTTCGCCGGGCTTAGGCTCCGCCCGGCGCACGTGCGCGTTCGTCAGCGTGTCCTTGAACGCCAGGTAATACAGCACCGGCACCGCCACGCGGCTGAGCAGCGTGGCCGCTATCTGCCCCGCTATCAGCGAAATGGCCAGCCCCTGGAAGATGGGGTCGAACAGGATCACGCCGGCGCCGGCTATCACCGCCAGCGCCGTGAGCAGCATCGGCCTGAAGCGCACCACGCCCGCCTCTATCACCGCCTCGGCCAGCGGCATGCCTTCCTTTATCTTCAGGTTGATGAAATCCACCAGGATAATGGAGTTGCGCACCACGATGCCGGCCGAGGCTATGAAGCCTATCATCGACGTGGCCGTGAAGAACGCGCCCATGCCCCAGTGCGCCGGGATTATGCCTATCAGCGCCAGCGGGATGGCCGCCATTATTATCAGCGGCGTAAGGAAGTCCTCGAACCAGGCCACCACCAGGATATAGATGAGCACCAGCACCATGGCGAAAGCCAGGCCGAGGTCCCGGAACACCTCGTAGGTTATATGCCATTCTCCGTCCCACTTTATGGCCGTCTCCGAAGAGCTGTCCGGCTGGCGGGTGAAGTACTGGTTTATCTTCGCGCCGCGCGCCTTGGACAGCGCGTCTATCTTCGCTTTCAGGTCCAGCACCGCGTACACCGGGCTTTCGGTGCCGCCGGCGATGTCCGCCGTAACGTACATCACGCGCTGCAGGTTCTTGTGGTAGACGGGCTGGTTCTCAAGCCCGGTCTCGGCTTTTACCATGGCGGCCATGGGGATGGCCGTGCCGTTGGGCGAGAAGAACTTTATTTCCTTGAGCGTCTCCAGCCGCTGCCGTTTTTCCGGCGACAGCCGCAGGCGGATGTCCACGGCCTCGTTCTCGTCCTCGACGTGCGCGGAATCTATGTCCGCGCCGGACAGCGACAGCGCCGCCGTCTGGGCTATCTCGGAGGCCGCCACGCCGTTCAAGGTGGCCTTCTGCCGGTCCACCACCAGTCGGGTCATGGGCTGGTCCTCCGGGATATAGGAATCCACGTCCACTATGCCGGGCGCCGCTTTCAGTATGTTCTTTATCTGTTCGGCCAGCGCCCGCTGGTTGGCGGGGTTGGGGTCGAACACCTCCACCAGCATGGTGGCCATTACCGGCGGGCCGGGCGGCACTTCCGCCACCTGCAGGCGCGCGCCGTAGCTGTCGGCTATCTGCTTGAGCGGCGCGCGTACGGCCACGGCTATGTCGTGGCTCTGGCGCCGCCTGTCGCTTTTATCCGACAGGTTCACCTGGATGTCCGCCTGGTAAGGCTGGCTGCGCAGGAAGTAATGGCGCACCAGCCCGTTGAAGTTGTACGGCGCGGAGGCGCCGGCATAGACCTGGAGGTCGCGCACCTCGGGCACGGCGGAGAGATAGGCCGCCATTTCGCCGGCGGCCCGGCGGGTGCGCTCCAGCGAGGAGCTTTCCGGCATGTTTATCATCACCTGGAACTCGTTCTTATTGTCGAAAGGCAGGGTTTTGAAGATCACCAGCCTGAAGCCCACCATGGCCAGCACCACGGCCAGCAGCCCGGCGGTGAACAGCAGGAATTTCCTGCCGGCGGCTGGTTCGTAGATAAGTTTTTTCATCAGGCCGCGGTACAGGCGGTCCAGCAGGCCTTCCTGAACGTTCTCGCAGTGCGTCACCGGCCAGCGCCGCACCACCCGGGCGTACAGCCAGGGCGTGAAGGCGAAAGCCACGCCCAGCGAGAACAGCATGGCCACCGACGCGCCTATGGGGATGGGGCGCATGTAAGGGCCCATCATGCCGCTGACGAAAGCCATGGGCAGGATGGAGGCTATCACCGTCCAGGTAGCGAGGATGGTCGGGTTGCCTACCTCGTCCACGGCGTTGAGGATGTTCCTGAACAGCGAATTCTTGCGGTTCAGCACGCAGTGGCGGTTTATGTTCTCCACCACCACGATGGCGTCGTCGACGAGAATGCCGATGGAGAAGATCAGCGCGAACAGGGTGATGCGGTTAAGGGTGTAGCCGTAGAGATAATACACCAGCATGGTGAGCGCCAGCGTTACCGGGATGGCCACCAGCACCACGGCGGCCTCGCGCAGGCCCAGCGTTAGCGCGATAAGCAGCGTTACCGACAGCGTGGCCAGCAGCATGTGGTAGATCAGCTCGTCGGACTTGGCCTTGGCCGTCTCGCCGTAATTGCGGGTGACGGCCAAATTCACGCCGTCGGGTATTTCGCGGCCTTTCATGGCCTCCACCTTGGCCAGCACGGCGCGCGCCACCTCGGTGGCGTTGGCCCCGCGGCGTTTGGCCACGGAAAGGGTTACGGCGGGGCGTTCGCCGGCGGCTTTTACCGCCGAGGCGGGGCCCTGCAGCATGGTCACGGCGCGCTCTTCCTCGTCGGGGCCGTCGAGAACGGCGGCTATCTCGGAGAGCTTCACCGGGCGGCCGTCGTAAACGCCCACTATGATGTTCTTCAGGTCTTCGGCGCTGCGTATGAAGGCGTCGGTCTCGGCCAGCAGCACGGCGTCGCCCTGGTTGTAGCGGCCGGCTGGCAGCCGGGCGTTGGACATTTTTATGATGCCGGCCAGCATGGGCGGCGTGAGGCGGTGCCGGGCCAGTGCCGCGGGGTCGAAGTGCACGATGAACTGGCGCTTGTGGCCGCCTATTATGCGGGTTTCGGAAACGTCCGGCACGGCGTTGAGCTCGGTCTGTATGCGGGCCGCGGCGCGGCGCAGCGCGTAGTCGCCGCCGCCTTCGCCCCAGAGGGTGAGGGCCAGCACGGGGACATCGTCGATGGCGCGGAACTTGATAAGCGGCTCGCCGGCGCTACGCGGGAAGAGGTCCTTGTTGTCCAGCGTCTTGGTGTAGATAAGGTTGGCCGCGGTCTCGGGCGCGGTGCCCACCTTGAAGCGCACGGTGAACATGGCGAAGTTGGGCTGGGCGATGGAGTAGATGTATTCCACGCCCGGTATCTCCCAGAGCTTGCGCTCGCCCACTTCCACCAGGTGCTTTTCTATCTCTTTGGGCGCGGCGCCGTAGAACGGCACCATGATGTCGAACATGGGCACGTTTATCTGCGGCTCCTCTTCGCGCGGCAGCTTGAACGTGGCGAACACGCCCAGCAGCATGAAAGTGATTATCAGGATGGGCGTAAGACGGGAGCTTATGAAGGCCTCCGCCATGCGCCCGGCCATCCCGTATTTTTTATGGGTTTCGTTGTGCATTGTTCTCTCCGTGGGTCATTTCCCGCCGAGTGCGGCCGACATCTCTTTTACCGCGCCGGCGTCCAGCGTTTCCGTGGCCAGCAGCGTCTGCGCGTGGTAGAGGTGTGTTTTATAAATGGTTTCATAATAGGCCGCTTCGGCCTGCAGCACCGCGGCCTGGGCGCGCAGCACTTCCAGCACGCTCTGGCGCCCCTGGCGGTACAGCGGGCGGAACAGTTCCAGCGACTGCCGGGCTTTTTCCAGGGTTTCTTTCGCCACCGGCAGGCTTTCCCGGGCCGCGCCGTAGTTGTTCATGGCCTCTGCCACTTCAATGGTAACCTGCAGGCGGGCTTCGTCCAGGCGGCTGCGGGCCATGGCGGCTTCGGCCCCGGCCGCGTCCTTCCTGGCGTAATACGCGGGGTCGCCTATGGGCATGGAAAAGCGCAGGCCCAGCAGGCGGTTGGACCTGAAATCAGAAAGACTTTTTGAATTGGTCTCCCAACTGCCGAAGGCTTCCACCACCGGCAGCACGGAGTTGGCCTGCATGGCCTGGGCGGTTCCCGCGATCTCGGCCAGTTTTTCCAGCGCCTTTACGTCGCGCCTGTTGCCGGAGGCTTCGGCCAGCGCGCCGGCCGGCTTTTCAGCGTACAGCGGGGCGTTAAGTTCGCCGACTGGCTGCACGCCGCCCGGCAGGCCCGCGGCCAGGCCCAGCTTCTCCGTATCCAGCTGCAGCGCTTTGTTCCAGTTTATTTCGTAGCCCTTCAGCGTTGAAAGGATGGCCTCCGCGCCGTAATAGTCGGAGCCCAGCACCATGCCCTTTTCTTTCAGCATCTGCGCCGTCTTTAATTCCGTCTCCGCGGCCTTCACGCTTTCGGCCGCCAGCTGCGCCAGTTTGCTCCGCAGCAGCACGGTGAGCCACTGGTAAGTGAGCCTGAAAGTTATGCCGGCCCTGGCGCGTTCATAGCCGTTCTGCGCGGCTTCCACGCCTAAATTCCCCATTTTTACGGCGTTGCTTACGGCGAAACCGGTGAACAGCGGGATGCCGGCCTCTATGCCGGCGCTGAAATTGCGGGCGGGGGCGGGGTCGTTGATGGTTGTCAGGGAACCCATGCTGAAAGTGCCCTGCTTCATGGCTGTGGCGAAAGCGTAGACGGGATCGTTGCCGTCGGTATACATGCCTTTCAGCTTCAGGGCGCCGAAGCGTGACATTTTCGCCTGTTCCAGCCCGGCCCTGGCGCCGCCGGCCCGCGCCGCTTCGGTTTTGATTATGTTGTCTATTCTGAGGCCCCGCTCTACGGTTTCCTCTAAAGTTAAGGTTCCCTGCGCCTGCGCTTTAAGCGGCAGAACAAGAAAGACCGCCATTAATGTGACTATTCGCTTCATGCCGCCTCCATATCCGCCCGCCGGGCGCCTCTGCCTGTGCCGCCGGCGCTAACCGGTGTTGCCGCACTAATGAGATGCCGAAACGGGTAAAAGGTTTCAGTTCCTTTATTTTTTTGGTAGAATATTAGCACCTTAGAAGTCTAAGGTATGGCATCAAGCGGGCGTGGTTCAGTGGTAGAACGCGACCTTGCCAAGGTTGAGATGTGGGTTCGATTCCCATCGCCCGCTCCAAAATTTAAGCAGGCCATCCTTTCAGGATGGCCTTTTTTATTTAATCCGTGGCGATGGGAATCTTCCTTATGGGGGAGAGCTCGCTGCCGCTCGCAAGTCGCCCGCTCAAGAAAATAAAGCCATCCTTTTAGGATGGCCTTTTACATTTAATCCGTGGCGATGGGAATCTTCCTTATGGGGGAGAGCTCGCTGCCGCTCGCAAGTCGCCCGCTCAAGAAAATAAAGCCATCCTTTCAGGATGGCCTTGAAAAATAGGGGGGTACCAGGGGCGTATAGGTCCATTTACCGGCTCTCTCTGGGCCTCCTGACTCTGGGTATTTTACATCCGGCAGGCTATCCTATTAGAGTACAAGCTCGTTAGCTCGTTCCGGAAGGAGGATCCTTTGAAACTTCATAGAACCCTGGCGGTAACACTTGCTCTTGCCTCTTTTTCCCTTAATGCTCATTCAGCAGGTCCTGCAAGCAACGGGGCTTCCCTGAACCAATTGCTGGCCGAAGCGCCCGCTGCTCCCCAAGCCGCGCTTATCCCCGCGCAGCCGGCTCCGGTAACTATCTCTTCAAGGGAAGTTACCGGCGTATACCAGAATTTTTTTCAAAGCGCCGACGCGCAGTTCGACGCGGCGGCGGCCGACAGGCTCAGGGCGTATACGGTCCTTCTGGTGCCCGGCTTCCTTTCCGACGTGAACCCTTCCCAGTTCCATCTTTCCTTTCTTTCCCCGGTTTCCGACGGCTATTTCGAAGACCAGATGAAATGGCTGAAGGAACTCGGCGTGGAGCACCAGCGCCTTGTCCTTCAATCGGAATCCTCGGTGCAGACCAACGCCGCCGTAATTTCGGCGGCCATAAAAGCCTCGGATAAACCCGTGCTTATAATAGGCCACAGCAAAGGCGGCCTGGATACTCTTGAAGCGCTCCGGGCGGACAAGACGCTGCTGGCCAAGGTGCGCGGCGTAATAACCCTTCAGAGTCCCTTTTACGGTTCGCCGGTGGCCGAATATGTGAACTCTCACAGCATCCTGTCTGACCAGGCCATAAAACTCCTGCTTAAAATGGGCGGCACCAAGGAATCCATGGTAAACCTGTCCGAAACCGACAGGAAGAAATACATGGCCGACAACGCCGCCGGCATTGCGGAAATAACGGCGGCTATTCCCGTGATCTCGGTGGCTACGTTCAAAAACCCAGTCCACCACCAGTGGGACACCAACCTGAAGTTCTTCCGTGACGCTATGCTGGACCACGGCATCGTCAACGACGGCCTTGTGCCGGTGGACAGCGCCGCCCTGCCCGGGGCGGACCTGGTGAAACTTGAGGGTCTGGACCACAGCGTGACGGTAAGGGTTTCAAAGAACATCCCGCTGGACCGGACGAAGTTCACCAAGGCCCTGCTGCTGACGCTTTTCTCCAAATAAGCCGCCGGCCCAAAAACAGAACAGCCTCCCCGCGGAGGCTGTATAAAAACAGGGGACGCTGCCCAGCGTCCCCCGTCCGTTACTGCAGTTTTTTCAGCTTTTTAAGCATGGTCAGGAGGAGGGCGATGTGGCGCAGCTCTTCCCTGATTATGATGCCTATCTTTTCGGCTTCCTGCCTGTCGGCCATGGCTTCCTGGATGGTCAGGTAGAAAATAATGGAATCCTTTTCTATCCCGAGCGCGAACTCCACGCCCTCTTTCGGGGACCTTTTTCCTTCGAAGAAAGCCGCCGGGGTGCCGCTCAGGCCGGCCATGCCGATGTCGGCCATGTCCCTGACCGCGGCGGAGAAGCTGCCCGTGGGGTCGCTGCCGAAAAGGCCTTCTTTCTGCTCCAGCCGCTGCGCCAGCGCGCTGAAGTATTTCCGGTGCTCGTCTTCCATGGCGGCCAGGTTCGAAAAAACCTGCGCCGCCGCGGGGTCCAGCGCCCCGACGGCCGCTTTCCTGTAGAAGAGCGCGCCGTTCTCTTCCACCCGTATGGCGGCGGCCAGCGCCTCGGCGTAAGCCAGCGAGGCGCTCACGAGGCCTTCCAGAGCCCGTGCAGGTTGCAGTATTCTCTGGCCTCTAAAGTTTTGGGCTGGAAGCACAGGCAGAAAGTTGCCTGGGCGGGCTGGCCCGGCTTCAGGAATTCCCTGAACACCTTGCCGTCGGCCACCAGCTCTATCCACTCTATGAAATGTTTCTCTTCCATGGGGTGCGGCACGGAACCCACCTTCACGGTCACGCCTTTCTCCGTTTTCTCCATCACCGGCACGTGCTTCTCCCTGGCCGCGTCGGTGGTGTTCTCCACCAGCTCGCGCATGTCGGCGCCGCAGCAGATAAGTACGCCGGGGCCGCCGTGCAGCACCTCAACGATGTTGCCGCAGGCGTCGCATTTGTAGAGCTCTCGTTTTTCCGCCATAGTCATTCTCCTGACCCTAAATTTCATCCCGCATGATTTATTATACTATTAGAGCCGTGCGGATTAAACGGCGAAAGGAGCCGTCGGGCGCACGAGGGAATATCCGCGGCAGGAACAATGCCCATGGGAAAATTATCCGCGCTATGAAACGACAGCTTCCCCGCCTGGTATTTCTGGCCGCGGCGCTGCTTGCGGCCGGCGCTGCCGACGCCCAGATATTTTTCGGACTTCCTCCCGCCGTCAGGTTCGGCGTGAAAAAACTCCGCGCCTCCCCGGCGGCGCCGGGCGCGCCCGGGCTGCCGCCGGTCAGCGGCGAGAAGGACTGGAGCGTGCAGCTGGGCACCACCACCACCGACAACGGCTACAGGGCGGTCACGGACGCGGCCGGCAACGTCTATGTGGCCGGCGTTACCGACGGCGGGCTGGACGGGAACGCCAGCGCCGGGGGCGACGACGTGTTCCTGGTGAAGTATAACTCCGCCGGGGCCAGGCAATGGACCAGGCAGTTCGGAACGGCTTTGAACGACCAGGCTTCCGGGGTTACGGTGGACGCTTCCGGCGACGTTTATGTTGCGGGCAACGCCGCCGCCGGCCTTGACGGCAATCCCAGCGCCGGCGGGCTGGACATGTTCCTGGTGAAATACAGCGCCGCCGGCGCGAAACAATGGACCAGGCAGCTCGGGACGGCTTCCGACGAGCACAGCTCGGGCGTTGCGGCTGACGTTTCCAGCAATGTCTATGTGGCCGTCTATACGCTGGGCGGGCTGGACGGGAACACGAACGCGGGGGGGCAGGACCTGTTCCTGGTGAAGTACAACTCCTCCGGCGCCAAGCAATGGACCAAACAGCTGGGCACGGCCGCGGACGACTGGAGTTTCGGCGCGGCCTCCGATCCTGGCGGCAATATCTATGTCTGCGGGGTGACCAACGGCGGGCTGGACGGGAACACGAGCGCCGGCGGCTATGACATGTTCCTGGTGAAGTATGACACCGCCGGCGCCAGGCAATGGACCCGGCAGCTCGGGACCGGCTTCACCGATTGGGGCTCCGACGTTGAGGCCGACTCCTCCGGCAACGTCTACGTTACCGGTTACACCGTGGGCGGGCTGGACGGCAACACGAACGCGGGCGGGCTGGATATTTTCCTGGTCAAATATGACTCCGCCGGCGTCAAAAAATGGACCAGGCAGCTGGGTACGCCGCTGGACGACTCCGGCGCGGGCGTGGCCGCGGGCGCGGCCGATGATATCTTCGTTACAGGCTATACACAGGGCGGGCTGGACGGGAACGCCAGCGCCGGCGGCCTGGACATGTTCCTGGTGAAGTATAACTCCTCCGGCTCCAGGCAATGGACCAGGCAGCTGGGCTCGGGCGCGGACGACTCCGGCTCCGGGGCGGTTACGGACGCCGCCGGCTATGTTTATGTCACAGGCAAGACCGACGGCGCCTTCGACGGGAACCTCAGCGCGGGAGGACAGGACATGTTCCTGGTCAAGTATGCCCAGTAGGCCGGGGCGGTTCTCGGGCGCGAGGGCAAGGCAAAGAGCGCTGGCGCTCTGCCTGCTGCTGCCGCCGTTACTGCCGGCGGCCGGCCGCGCCGAGGGCTGGAGCCTGGGCCTGGGGTATCCCTCCGTTTCCGTGAAATACGATCTTAAGGCCGTGGCCTTCGAAGGGAAATATATTTCCGGCTCCGGGGTGCAGGCTTGCGCCGGCCGGGGCTACTGGAATTTTTACAGGGTTGCCGGGCTCAACGGCTTCGCCGGGCTGGAGGCCGGCTATATAGATTTTAACGCCCTGGACACGAAAGGCACCGGCGGCGAAATAGCGCTGTTCGCGGGCGGCGAATATTTTTTAACGGAAAAACTTTCGCTGCTGATGGATCTTTCGCCGACGCTCATAGCGCTGCGTTCCGGCGGCAGAAGCACCAGCTACGTGGCTTACGTGGTGAACATGGGGTTCTATTATCATTTCGGCGGCCCGCGGCCCGCCCGGGAAGCGGAACAATACTCCGGACCTGACGCCGAAACCTGGCTGGAGCAGCTTAAAAGCCGCAACTGGAAGGAACGCCGCAAAGCCGCTTTCCAGCTGGGGAAAGTGAAAGCGCCGCAGGCCGCGGAGCCGCTGCTGGCCCTGCTGGACGACGAGAACGAAAAGGTGCGCGGCGCGGCCGCGCTGGCGCTGGGGCGGCTGGGCGACAAACGCGCGGGAAAGCCGCTGATCAAAGAACTGGAGAACCGCTCCCCCTATGTGCGCGCCCTGGCCGCCAAAGCCCTGGGAACGCTTGGCGACAAGCGGGCCGTCAATCCGCTTGAAAAAGCTTTAAAGGATGAGGCGAAAGAGGTCCGGAAAGCGGCCGCGGCGGCGCTGGGGAAGATCCGTCCCGCGCCTTAAGCCCGGCCCACTTCCGGCTGCGCCCCGGTCACGGTTCTGCCCAGGGCGGGGAGCGTGAAGTGGAAAACGCTGCCCTTGCCCGGCTCGCTTTCTATCCAGATGCGTCCGCCCTGCTTCTCTACCAGCAGCTTGCAGATATGCAGGCCCAGCCCGAGGCCTTTCGTGAATTTCCGTGAAAGATTAGAGGTCTGATAAAGCCGGTCGAAGATCTTTTCCAGATCGGGCTTATCTATTCCCTGGCCCGTGTCTGAAACCGAGACTTCCAGCATATCCGCGGCGTCCGCCGCGAACTGTACCTTCAGTATGACCTGGCCGCCCGCGGGAGTGAACTTGAAAGCGTTGTCCACCAGGTTCCCGATGATCTGCTTTACCCTGGCGGGGTCGGCGTTGGCCGGCGGAAGGCCGGCGGCCGCCTCCAGCCCGAAGCGCAGCCCCTGCTTCCCGGCGAATGGCGCCATCACGGCAACGATGTCGGCGGCCAGTTCGGAAAGATCGGTCCGCTCCGGCCGTATGACGAGCTTGCCCGTTTCGGAGCGGGTCACTTCAAGCAGGTCCTCCACCAGGCGGGTCATGCTGTGCGCCGCTTTCAAAGCGGTGGTAAGAACGGCCAGGTGCTGGGCGGACAGCGTAGCGCCCAGTTCGGTGCGCAGGTAATCCAGGGCCAGTACCTGCGTGGTGATGGGCCGGCGCAGCTCGTGGTTGACGTTGTGCAGAACGTCTCCCCGTATCTGCTCCAGGTGCTTGTGGCTGGTGATGTCGTGCGTAACGGTGATGATGTGCGGCACGTTTTTCAGATTAATGACCTTTGCGGACATCAGGCCGGTGAACTGGCTGCCGTCTTTGCGCAGGAATACCGCTTCAAAGTTCTCGCAGGAGCCTTTCGCCTGCAGTTCGCCGGTAAGTTTAAGCCGGTCGGCCGTGTTTTCCCAGAGGCCTATTTCAAAGACCGTTTTTTTCAGCGTTTCTTCCTTGGTGAAACCTAAAAGGGCGCAAAAGCCCTCGTTGACCTTCACGATCGAGCCGTCGTCCATGCGGGTGATGCTTATCGCGTCGGGGCTGGTGTCGAAAAAAAGCTCGATCTCTTTTTTCGAATCGGTCGCTTCCGCGTTCAGGCGCTGGTTTATCAGGATGATAAAACCGAAAGCCCAGATGTTGCCGAAGATGATCCCGTCGAGATACGCGGTGGTGTTGAGCGGCGTAGGAGCGAAAGGATCATCGCAGGGAGCGCCGTAGAGTATCATTGCGGCGCGGACCGCGTGATAACACCCGTGTATTATGAAAGTGGCCGAGATGAAATTAACCGAAGCGGAGAGGTCCCGGTACTTGTTGGACAGGAGCGCCCGGGCCGAAAACAACGAAACGACCGCCAGCGCGGAGGAGACGATGGCGCTCCGTATCCGGATGTCGTCCTTAACGAAAAGAAAAAATACAAGGGCCGCAAGATAAACGGCGAAGAAAGAAACGGTCAGCGCCCGGTCCTCTTTCTTGTCAAAGAACCGCATGATGCCGATGTACAGAAAGATCACACCGGCTACTATCAGCGCGTTCTGGGCGATTATCGCGGCGTTAAGAAAGGAAGGGATCCCCCGCAGGAGCATAAAAGCGAACCCTGCTGCCTCGGCGGCGCCCCACAGCAGCCACCAGTTGATGCCGCGGAAGGTTTTGTTTACCAGGTATTGGTGCGCGAACACCGCCAGCTGAATAAGGTTGGTGAGGCCCAACACCAGGACGAGTGTGCGGTTATCTATTCCCATGATTATCTTCTATTTGCCGCTAAACCCCTTATAGGTTCAATAATACAAAATATTCCCGCTGGCGGGCCCGGGCGCGGCCGGCAGGGCCCGGGAAACCGAATTATATATAATGAATTACCGTATCATCATGATAAAGGCATTCCTCAACCTCGTTTTTGCGTCTTTGCTCCTAGCTGCGCCCGGTACGGCGGCTTACGCCGAAAGCGGCAAGGCCGGCCTGGCGCCGCTCGATCCGGCGTTCCTCCGGTATCTTGAAACGCTTAACTCCGGCGGCGCGGGGCAGCAGCCTGCGCCCCGGGCGGCCGGCCGCGCGCTGGGCAAAAGGCCTTCCCCGCTGGCGCCCGTGATAGTTCCCGAGGCGGCCGTGAGAGCGGAAAGCGCCGGCGTTGCGTACGCGGCCGCCTACGACCTGCGCAACTATAACAAGGTAACGCCGGTCAGGGACCAGGGCAACTGCGGCAGCTGCTGGGCGCACGCCGCGTACGGCTCCCTGGAATCATATTTCAGGCCGCAGGAGACGCTGAATTTTTCGGAGGCCGACATGGACGCCAACAGCGGCTTCGATTACGGCTCCTGCAACGGCGGCGACGATAAAATGTCAGCCGCCTACCTTACGCGCTGGAGCGGCCCGCTGCTCGAGAGCAGCTCGGACGTGGTTAAACACGCGCAGAACATCATCTATCTCACCCCGCGCGCCAGCCCCACGGACAACGACCGCATTAAAAGCGCTCTGCTCACCTACGGCGCGCTGGCGAGCGCGTTCTATTACGACCCCGCCGCCGACGACGAGGCGGGCTCTTATTACTCCACCGTTTCCTCCGACAGCAACCACGAAGTCACGATCGTCGGCTGGGACGACAATTATGCCAGGACCAAGTTCATCCAGACGCCGGCCGGCAACGGCGCTTTTCTTTGCAAGAACTCCTGGGGGACAGGCTGGGGCAACGACGGCTATTTCTACATCTCCTATTATGACGCCACGTTCGGGCGCCAGTACTACGTAACGGCTTTCACGGCCGAGCCTGTAACCAACTATACGCGGCTGTACAGCTACGACAGGCTCGGGTGGGTTACGAATATCGGCTACGGCGCGAAAACCGCCTGGTATTCCAATATCTTCACTTCGGCGGCCAACGAAGGGCTCAGCGCGGTGGGCTTTTACGCCAACGATTCCTCCGTCAGCTACACGGTCTATGTCTACACCGGCGTTACCGCGGGCCAGCCTGTCAGCGGCGTGCTGGCTTATACGGCCAGCGGCTCTTTCGGTTCGCCCGGCTATTACACCGTGCCGGTGGGCTACCGGCCCGTAGCCGCGGGGCAGCGGTTCTCGGTGGTGGTCAAAGCCACCTCCGTCACCCACAACTTCCCGGTCCCGGTGGAGGCCAAAGAGACGGGCTACTCCAGCCAGGCCGCGGCCTCGGGCCAGAGCTACGCCAGCGCCGACGGCGTGACCTGGGACGCCCTGGCTTCCCTGAATCCCCTGCTCACCAACGTGAACCTGAAAGCTTATGCCATGAGCCGCCCCCCGGAAGCGCTGATCACGCTGACGGACAATCTTATGCGGCCGCTGAAGAACCCGGCGGTAAAGTGCAGGATAAACGTGACCCTTTTCGCCGCGGGCAATGTAAGCATAAAGGTCTACACGCTGGACGGGAATTTCGTGAAAACAGTTTTTGACGGGCCGGCGGCCGCGGGGAGCCTCGCTCCCGTCCCCGCGTGGGACGCCAGGAACGAGGACGGGGCGCTGGTGGCCAGCGGCCTTTACCTGGTGCACGTGAACGGGCCCGGCACCAGCAAAACCGTGAAAGTGGTGGTGATAAAATGAGGAGCTTACGCCGCCGGGCTCTTTTTTTATCAGCGGCTTTTTTCGCGCTGAACGCCGGCAGCGCGCGCGCCGGCGGCGGCCTTACGGGCGCGTCCCTCCTCACCCGGCCCATAGGCGCGCGGGCCTCGGGCATGGGGCGGGCGTTCACCGCCGTGCCCGGCGCGGCGGAAAGCGTGATGTATAATCCGGCGGGCCCCGGCTTCGCCGCCGGTAACGAAGTCTATATGGCGTATATGAACGGTTTCGCCGGCGGCAGCTACGGGCTGGCCGCGGTGCCGCTGCGGCTGGGCGGGCTGGTGCTTACTCCGGCCTGTCTCTATTATGATTCCGGCAAAGTGGAACTGGAAACTCAGGGCGTCCGGGAGACGGTTACCGCCGAGCTGGACAAGGTGGCCATGGTCTCCGGCGCGTATGAGCCCGTAAAGGGCCTGGCCGTGGGCGGCACGGTCAAATTCACCAGCCTCAGGCTGGCCGAGGCGGCTTCAGCTTCGGTAACGCATTTCGACCTGGGCGCGCTTTACCGGGCGGGCGGCGGCCTCAGCGTGGGCGCGGCTTCCCTGAACAACGGCGGCGACGTGAAGTTCGAGGAACAGGGCGATCCCTCGCCGGCCACGCTGCGCGCGGGGCTGGCGTACAGGACCGAGCTCGATCCGGCCAACCTGTTCGACAATGCCGCCGACGTCGCCTACAGCGAGCTGATAGTGACCGCCGACTGGAGCAGGACGGTAAAGGAAAAAGGCTGTTACCAGGCCGGGCTGGAACTGAACATGAAAATGGCCGGCGAGCTGCTGCTGAGCCTGCGGGCCGGCTATCTTTTTAACCGGCCCCAGGAGAGCCTTACGCTGGGTTTCGGCGTTAAAAAAGGCCAGTGGGATTTCGGCTTCGGCTTCGAGGCCTCCAAGGACCTGGGCAGCCGCTATCCCGTTTCCATCACCCGCAAGTTCTGAGCGGGTTCACCTTTTAAAATAAAAAACGCAGGCTCTTAAGAAGCCTGCGTTTTTTTGCGGACAGCGGAACCGTCAGTCCGGCAGCTGGATGCTATAGCCTTCCTTCGCGAGGAACGCCACCGCGTTCTCGACGGTGGGGAAAGCGCCCGAGAACTCTTCGCGGGCGCCGAAGTCGCCCAGCTTGAACAGTATGCATTCCAGGGCCGCGCGCACCTTCTGGGGGGTTTCGGGTTTCCTTATCAGCGCGTAAACGTTCTCGTAAAAGCTTACTTCCCGGCTCACCGGCCCGCGCACGCACCAGTAGGCGCCGTTGATCACGCCGTAGCCGGCGCCGGTCCGCACCGGGCCGCCGGTGGCTTCGCCGGGCGCGCCGGTGAAGAAATAATGCTGCTCGTCCCAGCGCTGCTTGTCCAGCACTATGTAGATCTCGTAGTCCTTGAGCGGCGGGATGCCGCCGGGGCGGTAAGAGGTGCCCTGGCTGGCCATCAGCAGCTCCCTGGCGTAGGGGAACCGGGCGTTCTGCCCGCGGCAGAAAAGCCTGGCTATGGTGGCGGTGGTATGCGGCTGCGTGGGGGGAGAAGGTATCCACTGCAGGTTAGGCTGGGGGTTGATCCACTCGGCGTAATCGTTGGACTGGAAGAAGTCGAAGAACTTCCGGGCCAGCTGCTTCATGGCCGTATTGATGGGGGCGGTCACTTCGAAGGTCCGCATCTCGCCGGTCTTGATCTTCTCCACGGTCAGCGTAACGGAGATGTTCGCCCCGCCCAGCAGGGTGTAGGAACCATAAAGAACATAATCCAGGCTGTTGAAGATATCCATCGGCAGCGACGCGCGCTGCGAATGGGCTTTTACGTCCTTCACCACGGGGGCGCCGGCGTAAAGGAAATCCACTTTGCGCTGGTCGTCCGACAGGGAGTAGGCGCGGTAAAGTTCGTCTATTTCGGCCCGGAACTGGTTCTCGAACGAGATCTGTATGCCCTGCACGGCCTCGTCCTTATGCTTGTTGTGCATTTCGTCGAAGGTCAGGATTATGTTGGCTATGGTCTTGGCCAGTTCGTTCATGTCCGCGTTGGAAGCGGCCAGCGGGATCATTATGTCCCCGAATTCCTGCATCAGCATGCGGCGCACCATGTCCCTGTTCTGGCTCATGGTATAGGCGAACTCGGCGTAGTCGGCCCCGCGGAGGAAAAGGATCTCGGGCCAGATATGTTTGGTGCCGTCCGCGCTGTTGAAGCCCAGGCCGGTCCGGGGCGCGCTCACTGCCGGCTTGGCGGCTTTGGGGGCGGCGGGAGCGCTGACGCTCACCGCGGGCTGGGCGCCGGCCATTTCGGCGATGGAACCCCTGCCTGTGCCGTCGAATAATGAGGCGGGGACGCTGCCGGCGCTGGCCGGCGCCTGCAGGGCGCAGACCAACGAGAGGAGAACTGCCGCGAACGTTGTTTTTGAGGCGGATATGTTGTGGGTCATCAGGGATAGTATAGCGAAAAGGGCGTTTTCGCAAATGAGGCCAAGTACCCAGGCCAAAGAAGTTTTAATGCCTACGCGGCCATAGGCCCTGAGGCGGGATGAGGGCCGGCCGGCGCCGCGGATACCTCCGTTTTTTGTAGAATATAGGAAATCTCAGGAGGGGCAATGAAAAAAAGAATACTTATAGCTTTGATGGTGCTGACCGGCGCGGTGCTGAGCGTGCACGCGGCGCGGGCGCGCGTGAACGGCCCGGCCGCCCAGAAGATGTGGGAAGCGCTGAATATGATGGCGAAGTTCGAGGACCTGCAGCTGCACGTGATCAGCGGCGACACCGACACGCTGGCGGTGCGCAAGCTCACCTGCGCCTCGGAACAGTACGACGCCTGCTCTTTGTTCGTGAACGTGAACGGCGCCGAGAAGCTGATAGTGCATACGGACGCCGCCGGCAAGATCATAGACGCGCTGTACGCCAACGGCATCTACCCCAGCGAGGACGACCCCAGCCTGTCGCAGTCCGTGGAGAGCGTCTCCTGCTCCAGGACCAACGGCCTTTTCGAGTGCGTGATAACCGAATACCGCTGAGAGCGGCCGGGCCCAAAAAATAACCGCCGGGAAAGCCCGGCGGTTATTTTTTTGCAGGTATTGTTCCGCCCTGGCTACTGCAGGTGGTTCTCGCCGGTGAACAGCTGGTCGAAGCTGAACGCGTCCGGGCCGCCGGCGGCGGCGCCGAAAACGGCGAACGAGCCGTATTCTATGCCCGCCTCGTCGGATTCCAGGTCGGCCAGGAGCTTCGCGCCCTTGTACAGCTTCACGTTCACGCGCCCGGTCAGCGCCTCGTAATCGTTGTACATTTTGCCCTGCGGCGTCATGAATTTCAGCAGCAGGAACTTTTCGCGGGGCGCGTAAGCGGAGATCTCCAGGCGCTCGCCGCGCTTGTTGCGCGCCCGTACTTCCCATTTCCCGAAGTTCACGTCCACGTTCACGGGGTCGCCGGTGGTGGGCATGAAAAGGTATTCGCGCCCCTCGTAGCGCAGGCCGATGGTGGCGGTCTGTACGAAGCCGATGCCGGGGTAGACGCGCGGCTGGCCGCCGCCCGAGGCCAGGATGGTGCCGGGCGAATTCTTGAAATTATTGGACACGATCCAGGTCCACCACTTCGGGAAGCTCCTGCCCCAGTTGCGGTCCTGGTAGGCCGGCGCTTTGTCCAGCGTGACGGTCCTGCCCCGGTAGTTTATCGTCCCGCTCATCCGGGCCCCGGCCTGCGCGGGGTACCAGAAGATGTTCGAGATCCAGTCCTTATAGATAGCCCAGCCCATCAGGTTCACGCCCCAGTCGTGCTCCAGGGTGAGGTCCCAGGCGAGCACGCCGCCGTCGGGCGCGGTGACGCTGCCTTTGAGCGCGCGGTCGGTGGCCGTGTTCGGGCCTATCCTGATGTCGGTGGCGGTAGAGCTGGCCGCGAAGTCACGCACCTTGAAGGTCCGCTCTATGTTCTCGTGGTCGCCGAAGCTGCCGGCGCTCACGTGCGACCGCGACACGGCGCTGGTCTGCTCCGCGTCCCACGGGTTCACCACGCCGTAGCAGAAATAAAAGGCGTCGCCGGTGCCCGGCACCACCACTTTGTAGTACCACCACTCGTACCAGTCGCCGCGGTCGGCGGGGTCCCAGATGAAGTAATTGTACCGTTCCGGCGTTAAGGCCGCGCCCGCCGCGGCGTCCCCGCCGGGGGCGTACGGCGGCACCGGGGCTGGGGCCGCGGGCGGCGCCGTCAGCGCCGCTGAAGCGCCGTAAAGCTGGCCCAGCGCGGCGGCGTCCGCGCCGCCCTGCGCCCGGGCCGCCGGCGCCAGGCTTCCCGCCGCCGCCAGCACCGCAACCAACCAGTATCGTTTTAAGTCGCTCATTCCGTTCCCCCTGAAATCAGGCTATTTTGCCGTCCACGCCGAAAATGTACGCCATCAGCGCGGCGCGGGCCCACATGCCGTTGCGTTCCTGGCGCCAGAAAACGGCGCGCGGGTCCTCGTCCACCGTCACCTCTATCTCGTGGCGGCGCGGCAGCGGGTGCATGATCACGCAGGTCTTCTTAATGATGTCCAGGTGCTCCTTCCTGAAGTAGAAAGGCGAATAGTCCACGCCCTTCGATTCGCCGGACTTGTCGTGCTCGTCCTGGATGCGGGTCATGTAAATGGCGTCGGCCGTTTTCATTACGCCCGCGAAATCCTCGGTTTCCGTGAACGGGATGTTGTGGCGCCGCAGGAAGTCCAGGATGTCGGCCTCCATGCGGAACTCCTTGGGCGAGACGAAGGACAGCGAGACGTTCCTGTAGTTCTTCATCAGGTAGGAGAGCGAGCGCACGGTGCGGCCGCGCTTGAGGTCGCCCACCATTACTATGTGCTTGTTGTCCACCTCGCCGTTGAAGCTGCGGTAAAGGGTGTAGGTGTCCAGCAGCGCCTGCGTGGGGTGCTGGTCCTTGCCGGAGCCGCCGCTAACGATGGGCACGGGGCGGCCGGTGCGGTTCATGAGCCAGGCGGTCTTCTCCACGAAGCCGGGGGCGGGGTGGCGCATGATTATCATGTCCACGTAGCTGGAGAAAGTGCGCACCGTGTCTTCGGGCGTTTCCCCTTTCACTTCGGAGGAAGTGGACGTGTCGCGGATCTCGGAAGTCTTGATGCCCAGCACGTGGGCTGCGTTGAGGAACGACATGAACGTGCGGGTGGAGGGCTGCGCGAAATAAAGCATGGCGCGCTTGTCGGAGAGCAGGCTTGAAACGTGGTCGGCGCCGTCCTTGGTGCGGGTGACGGAGCGCAGCGTGTCGGCGGTCCTGAAAAGGTGTTCGAGCAGTTCGCGGTTCAATTGCTGCGCGAAAAGGCAGTCGTAAAGGCGGTTGTCCTTCGAAAAATACGGTATCTTCTGGGAAGTCCCCATCTTATGGAAAGTCTCCCAGTCCGGCTGCACGCTGGTCATTGCCTGTGTTCTTTGCATTGTCGCTCCTTGCGTGTTCGGCAAACCTCGGGGCGGTTTGCGCTAGCGGGCGGCGGGCACCCGCTAGTGTGGGGGCTGCCCCCCGCTAAATTTTCTTCACCAGGTCCAGCAGCACCAGCCGCCTGTTCCGGTCTATTTTTACTTTCGCCAGCACCGCGCCCGAGCGGGCGTCCTTGCGCGGGTCGTTCTCGTTCAGAAAAAAGCGTTCTATGCCGTAGTTCGCGGCGGACCGGCCGCCGAAGGCGTAGCGGGCCTCGGCCCGCGCCCAGCCGGGCTGCAGCGGGGTTTCCGTCGTGCAATCCGCGGCCTCGTAGAGCTGCGCCTGGCCCCGCTCCGTGACGGCGGTCCTGCCCCTGCTCTCCAACTTCACGTAAAAAGTGCGGCGTGCCGCCAGCGCGGCCTGGCAGGCCGGCGGCTGCGGGTTGCTGATAGCGTAGGAGAGCGCCACATAAGTGCCGCTGATAAGGTCGCGCGGGTCCACCGGCACCGTTTCCAGGTAGAACTCCGGCGAGTCCGTGTTGCGCGAGGCGAGCAGGTACGCGCCCCAGGCCGCGAAGAAGAACAGCTGTACGCCCAGCGCTATCCTTAATTTTTTCATTTCGTCACCGAGTCTATCAGGGCCTTCCGGCCCCTGTTCACGAAATAGGCCAGCGCAGCGAAGGCCAGCCCTGTAACTATGAAGGCGAGCCCGCTCCTGAGCAGGCCGCCGAAAATATCCACGAAGCGCGTTATGGCCGTGAGCGTGAGCACGGCCACGCCGCGGTTTATGGTCTTCTCGCAGGAAGTTTTCGCGCCGCTTATTATCAGCCCGGCGCCCAGCGCGGCCAGTATTATGTTCGCCGTAACGGCCAGAATTTTCGCCGGGGCCTGGCCGGCGTCGAAAAGCAGGAAGGCGCACAGCACGGAGGCGGCCAGCAGGCCTTTGCCCAGCAGGTCCTCTTTGGCGCCGGGCGGCAGCACGCGCTGGGGGCGCAGGATTATGGACGACAGCGCGGCGGCGAACAGGACCCAGGCGGCGACAGCGCCGGCCGGGGAGTCCGCCCTGCAGCTTTCGGCGTACGGCCTGTAATGCCAGAAAAAGGTCATGGCGTAAACGGCGCCGGTCCAGGCCGTCAGCGGCAGCTTCGACGCCTCTTCCCCTTCGCTGTCCCAGGCCAGCCACAGCGCCGCGGCGGACATGCCCGCCAGCAGCAGCATGGCGGGGGAATGCAGTTTCAGGGCGGTGTCGGCGCACAGCATAAGGAACAGCCACGCCAGGCCCGCGCCCAGCGCAAGGCCGCGGCCGCGCCCGGCCTTGAATAAATAGGTGAAAGTTCCGCCCGCCAGCACGCCCAGCGCCAGCGCCCAGTGGGTCCAGGGCTGCTCCGGCCTGTTGTAGCCGGCGGTAAGCGCGAGCATATTGTTCTGGCCCAGCGTGCCCCAGTAAAGCACGGCGAAAAGCAGCAGCGAGACCAGGTACGCGGCTATGTTGCGTTTTGAAAGGAAGGCCAGCGGCGCGGACAGCGCGGCCCAGGCAAGGTATGGCTTCACGGGGTCGCCGCTGAGGTTGAAGATCTGCGCGTAAAGGCCTATGCCTATTATCGGCATGAAGAACCACAGCGTTTCGAGCGGTACGGCTACAACCGGTTTTTCTTCGGAGGAGACGGAGCCTTCGGCCACGCCGGCGAGGATAAGCAGGAAAGCGCCTATCTTCAGCCCGGCGCCCAGCTTGTCCCAGTTGTGCGCCACTACCAGCAGCACGCCCAGCGCTATGAAAAGGCCGGCCGCCGCCGCTATCCAGTGCACCGCTCTCAGCCGGCCGAACAGGCTGCCGGCGCTGGCCCGCTCGAATATTTTATCCGCCTGTTCGGGCGAGATGATCCCGTCGGCCGCTGCTCCGTCCAGGTCTTTTTTCAGGCGTTTGTAGTAGGCTGCCATAAGCTCCCGGCTCTGATAATAAAATTATATCAATTTAAGCCCGCCCCGCCGCCGCGGCGGACCTATAACGGAGTAATTTTATTATAATACTGCATGGACGAAAGAAAGAACGCCGCGCTCTCCGCCGTATCGTGACGAAAAAAGACAAAATAATAAAAATACTGGGCTGGATGGCCGTAGCCTTCTCGGCCTCGGCTTTTTTCCTGCCGGTAATGAACCCGGATATTTTCTGGCATCTTTCGGCCGGCAAATACGCGGCGGCGCATCTCGCCCCGCCCCGCTTCGATTTTCTTTCCTGGCCGTCCGCCGGGCGGGAATGGGTGGATTTCGAGTGGGCCTCCCAGGTTATCTATTACCTGATATACCTGGCCGGCGGCTTTAAGGCGCTGGTGGCGTTCAAAGCGGCCGTCCTGGTGCTGCTGCTGCTGGTTTTCCGCCGGCTGGCGCTGCTTTACGGGCGCGGCGCCGCGCTGGTGCCGGCGCTGCCGTTCCTGGCCGCCGCGCTGGTGAGCAGCAGCGACCTCCGCCCCGAGAATTTCACGCTGCTGTTCTTTACCGTTACGCTGTACTTCCTGGAAAAAAGCCGGCTGGGCGGTATTCCGCGCGGCCGGGCGCCGCGCGTTAAACTGTTCCTGTTCTTCGCCGTATGGATAAACCTGCACGCCGGCTGTTTTTACGGGCTGGCGCTGCTGGGGCTTTACGCGGCCGGCGAATTCTTCGCCGAGCAGCTGCCGTTCATCTACGGCGGCCCGGCGGTGCGCCCGGGCCGCAGCCTTGAATACCTGAAATTGTTCCTGCTGGGGCTGGCGGCCACCCTGGTCAACCCCTACGGCTGGAAGATCTGCGCCGTGCTGGCCAACCACAGCCGCTACGCCGGCGCGCTGACGGAATATATACAGGAATGGGGCGCTTTCCGGCTGGGCAACCCGTACCAGTGGCCGTACGCGCTGGCGCTGGCGGGCGTGGCCGCGTGCCTGGTGCTGTTCCTGCTGCGGCGGCGGCATTCGGTATACCCGCACCTGGCCTGCCTGCTGTTCTTCGCCTGGACTTCCGCCGAGCACGCCCGCCATATCCCTTTCTTCGTGCTCACCGGGCTGGCTTTCACGCTGGCCCTGCCGTGGGAGAGCCTCCGGCTCCCGCGCCTGCCAGGCCCGGCGTACCGCGCCGCCGCGGCCGGCCTGCTGCTGGCAGTTGTGGGGTACTATTCCTCCTTTATCTGGACGCAGTACACCGGGCGCGCTTCGTTCTTCAGCGCCAGCTCGCCCAACCTGGCGCGGTTCCTGAAAACCAACGCCGGCGAGCTTTCCGGCCTGCGCCTGTACAATTACTGGGCCTGGGGCGGCTGGCTGGGCTGGGAGCTGGCCCCGGAGTACAAGGTTTTTGTCGACGGGCGCTACCTGTTCCATGACAAGATAGAGGAGCTGGTGGAAGCGCGCACCGGCGCCCGCAACTGGACCGCCCTGATAGCCAAGTACGATTTCGACCTGATGCTTATCGCCCTGGACGAACCGCTGGTGCCGATTAAGCAGCATTTGTCCGGCGGCAAAGAGCAGGTGTTCTGGCGCCCGGCCTATCTTTTCTACCTGCCGAAGAAAGAGTGGGCCGTGATCTACTGGGATTACAAGGTGGCGGCCGTGGTGCGGCGCTCGGCGCTATCCCCGGCCTGGCTGGCGGCGCGCGAGTTCAAGTACCTGCGCCCCGCGGACATCGCCAACCTGGTGGCGCCGGTGCTGGCCGGCGACGTGCCCCTGGCGGGGCTGGAGCGCGACCTGCGGCTTTATCTCGGTTCGCACCCGGGCGGCAGCGAAGCTTTGTCCAATACGGCGCTGGTGGATTTTTACAGGAATATCCGGATCGCCTGCGCGAAAAAGGGGGCCGCATGCCGAAGCTGATAGAGGAAGTTATGGCGCATCCGCTGGCGCTGTTCGCCGATTTCCGGCGCCTGTTCGCGGGGCGCGTTATCTCCGCCGTCGGGGATAAATTCTTCTCCATCGCCATAGCCTGGTGGATCCTTTCGCGGGCAGGGGAGAACTCCAAGTTCCACCTCGGGCTGATAATGGCGGTGAACGTGATCCCGGTGGTGGTGTTCGGGCCGCTCCTGGGCACCATAGCCGACCGTTCCGACAAGCGGCGCGTGATGCTGGTGGCCGACGCCGCGCGCGCGGCGCTGATGCTGGCGCTGGCCTGCCTTCTGTGGGCCGACAGGCTGACGCTGGTCTGGCTGTATTCCCTGTGCTTCCTGATCTCCGGCTTCGGCCCGCTGTTCGAATCGGCCGTGGCGGCCTCCATAGCGCCGCTCACCTCGCCGGAAAAGATGCCGCAGGCCGTGGCGGCGGATTCCTCGGTGATGCAGTTCTCGAACGTTATAGGCTCGGCGCTGGGCAGCGTGCTGATGGCCGCGGCCGGCGTGGCCGGGGCGTTCTTCTTTAACGCCGCTTCCTACCTGGTCTCCTTCGCGGCGGTCTGGGCCGTAAAGACCGACCTGAAACCCGCGGGCGGCGGCGCGTCCTCCTTCTCGGCGGAATTCAAGGAGGGGCTTCGCTACATTACCGGCAGCAGGCCGCTGCTGTGCCTGATCCTGTCCTTCGCGGCCTTTAATTTCTTCGTCGGGCCGATCCTCATCCTGATCCCGATGATAGTTAAATTCACGCTGAAGGAGTCGGTGACCTGGCTGGCCGTGTTCGAAACTTTCTTCGCGCTGGGGTCGTCCGCGCTGGCCGTGGCGCTCAGCTTCAAGAGCGCCTACGGGAATATCTACAGGTGGTTCTTCGGTTCCCTGCTGGCGGTGGGGGCGTCTTTCGGCGGGCTTTATTTTACGCAGGACAGGTACGTCATCTGCGCCCTGCTGTTCGCGGCCGGGGCGGCGCTGGGGGCGGGCAACGCCGTGGTGCTTACGCTGTTCCAGGCCACGGTGCCGGACGCCATGAAAGGGCGGTTCTTCGCCGTGCTTACTACGCTGGCGTACGCGGTGCTGCCGCTCACCTTCATGCTCAACGGCATGCTGGCGGAGGAATATTCTATAGGTTTTTCAATAGCGCTGAACGCTTCGGCGGTGCTGGCGCTGTCGTTTATCGTACTGCTGCTGCCCCGGCTGGAATACAAGGGCTGACGGCCGGCTAGTTTTACTTGTTCCCGCGCTCCGCCGTTTTTCTTTTCAACTCCGCCATCAGGTACTCCAGCCGGGTCTTTATTTTTACCGGGCTGAGCGTTTCGTAATCCCTGATAATATCTTCGAGCGAGTTGACGATGAAGCGGCGGCTGCCGCTGCTGCTCCCTATCGCGTCTTCGATGGTGGAAAGGCGGTCGTCGAATTTCGCCATGTTCACGTAAAGCCCTTTCACGAAATCTTCAGCCCGGGGAGCCTCTTCCTCCCGGGACGCGGTCTGCCGCGCGGCCGGTTCCCGGGACGGCTGTGCCTCCTCCGGCGCCTCTTCCGTAACCGGCGCTGCCGCCGGCCCCTGCTCCGCTTCCGGGACCGGCGCTTCCGCCGCTTCCGGCTCCGCTTCCGGGACCGGCGCTGCCGCAGTTTCCAGTTCCTCCGCCGGGACCGGCGTTTCCGCCGCCTCCGGCGCCTCTTCCGTAACCGGCGCGGTCCCCGCTTCCAGCGCCGCGTCCAGGATCAGCGCCTCCATCTCCGGCGACTGCAGGTCTTCAACCACGTCTTCGGCCCGCAACGGCTCCGGCAGCGCTTCCGGCCCGCTCTCGTAAGGCGTGGCGTTGGCCAGTTCCAGCCAGCGCCGTATAGAGTAGATCAGGAAAACAACGGCCCCGATGGCCGCCGCCGAATAAAAATACAGGATCTTGTCGGTCCAGAGATCAGAAAAGGGAATATTCATTTATCCTCCGTTGAACTGCCGCCCCGCTAACGGGCCCGGCAGCGCCCTGCGGACCAGCGGTCCGGAGGGCGGTGTTACTTTTGTTACATATCTATATTAAGAAGTATCATTTTTCGCGCTACTTTTGTATTATAACTTTAGATTAGAGTTTCAGCAATCCTGAAGGGGGCGTTTACAATGAAAACAGTCATAAAAGCGGTACTATTGTCCGCGGCGGCTTTTGCGGCGGCGGCGGCGCTGCCGGCCGGCGGTTTTTGCGCGGAAAAGATCTCGGCCATGGTGGTTTTTGTGAGCGGCGACGCGCAGTTGAAGCGCGCCGGCGGCGAGGCTTATGCCGAGCTGAAGCTCAATGATTCTCTTTCCCCCGGCGATTCCGTGAAGACCGGGGCCGGCGCCAAAGTTTCGCTGGTTACCAAGGGCGGGGCCGAGGTGCGCATCAACGAGAATTCCACCTTCGACGTGCCCGGCAAGAGCGCGCTGCGCGAAATGTACGAGTTGCGCGTGGGGCAGGTCTGGAGCCGCATGCTGAGCCGCATGTCCAAGCTGAGCGTGCGCACCCCTTCGGCCGTCTGCGCCGTGCGCGGCACCGAGGCCGACATAGAGCAGAAGGAGATACTGACGGTAAAGGTTTACGAGGGGCATGTGGACCTGGAGAACTCCGCCGGCAAACAGGCGCTGCGGGCCGGGCAGCTAAGCACCGTGTCCGGGGGCGGCGCGCCGGCCGCTCCGCGCCAGATGACCGCGGGCGAAATGGGCAAATGGCAGGAAGGGATAGACGTAAAAGATATAGGCAAATACCTCGAAAAAATGGGCCTGTCCGCGGACGGCGGCAAGAAGCTGAAGCTGAAAGTGGACAAGGGCGGCAAGGCCAAGGACGTGGAGATAAAACTTAAGAAGAAATAAAAGCAGCCGGAGGCGGCCGGGCATGCGGAAAATTCAGGCGGTTTCATCCATTCGCGCTCCTGCGGGGGCGCGGAGGATGGTTTTTTACATGAACCGGCGCAGCGCAGGTAAAGGATTATTATAGGAGGCAGCGCGAAGAAGTAACCGCGGTTATATGTTACCGAACCGCCATTGATAAAGTTAAACGCGTCTATTAAAATCTAATCGATAATCATTATCTGTTTTAGGGGGAAGTAATGGGGAGAGCAGCGCTGAAGATAGTTCTCATCACCGCTTTTGCTTTTTTAATTCATGCCGGAGGCCTTAACGCGGCCGCCGCCGTTGCCGTTGTGGGCGGCGGCGAAGTGTCCGAACAGGATATTTCAGACTGGCAGGCCGCCCAGGGCTGCTACGGCGAGGACGCCATAACCTCCCGCAAGGCGGGCTTCATGCGCATGTACGAAGCCGCTATTTTAGACGAAGTGCTTACGCATTCCGCCCTCCGGCCCGTAACGCGCGAAGAGTACGCCAAAGAAGTGGCCCGCATAGACGCGGAGACCCGCGCGCCGGAGATCCTCGCCTGCATCAAGAAATATTTCGGCGAAAGCACCGCCCGCTATGAGCGGGTGTTCATCCGCCCTATACTAACACAGCGCTACATCCACGAGTTCGTGAAGACCGACCCCAAAGTGCAGGCCAAGGCTTACGGCCTGCGCGACGCCGTGCTGAAGGATATCGCCGGAAAAAAAGAGTTTAAAGCTATCGGCCTTGAGCGCGGTATTGCTTATTCCACCGCCGTGTACGCCATAGAAGAAGATACCACCGCCCCGGCCGCGCTGGACCCCTGGAAAAGGTGGTCCCCGTTCGAAGGCGCGTTCATCACCGAGAACCTGAAAGACCTTGGCCCCGGCGAGGTGAAGCCCGGGCCCATAGAGGACCCCGCCAGCATCAGGCTGGTGCGGCTTATAAGCGTGACAGGTAAAAAATATTATTTCGAGTCCCTGACGGTGCCTAAACTCTCCACCGAGGAATACCTCAAGAGCGTTGCCAAGCTGCCCGTTAAGATAAATGACAAGGAACTGCATGACTGGGTTGCCCCCATAAAAGGCAACCCCCTGCTGGCCCCGGCTGAAATAGCGCCGGGGCCGGAAACTGACGTAAAGAAGTAAGACAGCAAAGTAAAGTACCCGGTTTGGGCGCATTGGACCAACATGATGCCGGATAGACGGGGAAGAGCAACAGATATTCTGGGCCGTGTTAAAACGCGGTTCGGGGATGTTTTGTCCCGCGAATCCCATGTGTTTAAGCGTTTGAGCAACGTTCCCTATGAGAGGCAATAATATGAAAAAAACGATACTGGTCAATGGTTTATTCGGGCTGTGCCTTGTTTTAGGCGCTGCCAACTACGCGTTTTCGGAAGACGGGGAGCTAAAACTTAATTCAGCAGACGGGTCGACAAAACTCGTCATCCAGGATAAATCCGCCAAGACTGTTACCGGTTTTGATTCTGTAGGAAATATCGTAACTCTCGGGACCGTCACAGTTGCCGGCTCGGGATTTTCAGTGGGCGGCTCCACGTTCGTTGTTAAAGACGGCAGTGTCGGCATCGGAACTACTTCGCCGGGAGCAGCGCTTGATGTAAATGGAGCCATACGAACTGCTGCTGGTCAAAACTTTAAGGTACGCTATAGTACAGTGTCGGTCAGTGTATCTCTACCCCAACAGTACGGTACTTCTTTTGGTACTGTGAACTTTGGATATACATTTTCTTCTGTCCCGGTAGTTATGATAACAGGCACCTCGATGGGATCATATGTTGATGCCATTAATCCTACTGCCCTTAATATTACCACGACTGGTTTCACTTTATACCTGTTCAACTCTGCCACTGGTTCGGCAAGTGGGACATATACCTGTAATTGGATCGCTATTGGGGATTAGTGAAAATTTATCAACCGGTGCCCCTGAAGAAGAAAGTATGGCGATAAAAGCGAAGAAAACTTTATCCGTGATCTTGCCGGCAATGGCGCTATTGACTTTGCTGGTTAGCCGCGCTTTTGCCGATCTTACTCTTAATACCCTTACCGTTACTTTCAATAACAATGCTGAATTCAGGATCTCAACCATAACGATTAATACGGGCGGAGTGCTGAACGGTGGTACTTCAAAAATAGGCGTTTCAGGGAATTGGACCAATTCGGGCGCGTTCAACGCCGGCACTTCAACGGTAGCCTTTGAAAACAGCGGGGAAACGTCCGCTATTACCGGGGACACCACGTTCTACACTCTGGTTTCAGTAGCGGCGGGGAAAACTATAAATTTCGCCGCCGGCTCCACTCAGACGGTTACCAATCAATTCACAATTACCGGTTCCGCCGGGAACCTGATAAAATTGCGGTCTTCCGTTGAAGCCAGCAGGTGGTCCATAAGTTTCCAGAACGGCCCGCAGACCGTAAGCTTCGCGGATGTAAAAGATTCCAGCGCACTTTTTAATACCGTAAGCGCAAAGAGCTCGCTTGATTCCGGGAATAACAATGAAGGTTGGAGCTTTATTATTACCAGCGCAAGATCCGGCGACTGGTCAGACCCCGGCACCTGGGATTCGGGCACGGTCCCTACCGCGGCAGACACCGTTATTATCGCGGCCGGGCATACTGTAACCATCGATGTTCTTACCGCAGTCTCTTCCTCCACAATTATCAACGGTACGGTGCGGGCCAGCCGGATAGCAAGTTCGAGCTGGACGCTGACGGGGGGCGACCTTAACGTGAACCCGGGCGGCACGCTGGATTACGGCACGGAGGATGACACCATTCCGACCGCCATTAATGCCCACCTGGTGCTTGCCTTAGGCGCAACGGCCGGGCAATATGGGCTTATCGTCAACAACGGCGGCAATTTTACCGTGCGGGGTTCCACCAAAACGCCATACTCGTTTGCCAGCGCCAGTATTTTGGCAGGAGCTACCAGCCTGACGGTATACGGCTCTACCTCCACCGACGGTTGGCAGGCGGGTGACGTTATTACCATAGGTCCTACCTCCGGATGGGGTAATTCAACCACCTCAAGCCGCACAATTACAAGCGTAGACCATACCGGTGGCTCTAACACCGTAAGTTGGTCGGCAGCGGAACCTCTGGACACGGCCCGGACGCTGTCCTCCACCAGCCCCATTATTGTTGGCGATCTCACGCGCAATGTTCTGGTGCGGTCCTCCGGAACCGTTATCGGCACAGACAACGCATATATACTAAATCTGGCGCAGAATACTACAAGTTTCGTGCTTATCCACGGAGAATTTGCTTACCTCGGCGCTAACACTAATGGCAAATACGGCATAACCTTTGACGGTGCTCTGACAAAAGGTTTAATTTCAAGTTCAACCGTGCGTAACAGCCTCTACGGAATATACCTCAACGCCTCTTACAATAACACACTGGTCGAAAATAATTCCTACTCTAATTTGTACGGTATTTACCTCAACGGTGCCCTTAATAACACCCTGACCGGTAACAATTCCTACACTAATTCCACTTACGGTATTTACCTCTATAGCTCCTCCAATAATACCCTGACCGGTAATAATTCCTACTCCAATTCTACTTACGGTATTTACCTTAATGACTCCTCCAATAACACCCTGACCAGTAATAATTCTTGCTCAAATTCTGGTATTGGTATTTACCTCAGTTTTTCCGGCAACAACACCCTTGCCGGGAATAATTCCTATTCCAATGCAAGTCACGGCATTTTGTTTGATAACATCTCCCACAACAACATCCTTGCCGGGAGCAATTTCTACTCCAATTCCAGCGTCGGTATTTACATCGGTGCCTCCAACAATAATACCCTGACCGGGGACAATTCCTACTCCAATGCCTACGGCATCTACGCTCAAAATTCATCAGGCAACACTTTTATTGACGGTAATGTCGGTTACAATGTTTCCGGCAGCAGTTTGAGTAATAACACCGCCGAGATATACTTTTATCCTGATACTCCCGCTGAGACCCTGATCCTTAAAGGTACGCGCGTGAACCCGCTGGTGGGGATTTCCACTGTGGGTATGGATGTTCCCGGGGCTTCGCTTATTTCTTATAACCAGGACGCGGATACCGGTACGGTGCGTATCTGGGGCAATTACCAGCTGGCGGGCTCTACCCTGGCCTTGGATTACGCGCAGCGGTTATATGTTTCCACTAATACCGCGCCTAAGCTGATGCGCGGCACGGAGCATTCCATTAACAATGTAACTACGGACGATTCTTCTACGCTTTCTGAAATTATAACGGTTACATACGCCGGCGGTGATGTTTGGACGGTCACAGGCTCCTCTTCCGGCCAGATGGGAACAATATCACAGGGCGTTCCCGGGGCTGCCGATTTTGGCGTTACTAAGGTCGGTTTCCGGCTCAGCGTGGGAAGTACGCCGAACGTGGGCGATTCGCTGGATTTCGTTACTATAGCCGCCTCGCAAGATCAAAACAAGCAGAAAAAACTCCTATTCGGCCCAGCGGCTGCCGGCTACAACAATGGGCGCTCAAAGCTGGAAGTGGCTGCGTCCGGCAGGGTAGTACTGAAAGGCAGAACCGACGGCACCGTCCCGACCTTGGTGGATTGGCTGAGCGCCTCCACTACTTACTACACCTTCGTTGACTCCGGCGCGTTCACCGCCGAGCATTCCTCGTTCACCAACATGGACCAGGACGGCATACAGCTTTCGGGTACGGCCGGTGTGGCTATTTCTTCTTCGACCTTCGACTACTTAGGTTTCGCCGCCGGCACCAACGCCTACATTACGGCGCGCGACCTCACCGCCAGTGCCACTTTCTATAACGTTGAGTTCAATTTATCGCGCCCTCCGGCTGGTTACTCCGCCTACAATGTGCGCGTGGATGGAAGCTATGCCGCGCTGGCCCCGGTATTCCGGAAGTCCGTGGCGTCTTTGGGCCCTTTGTGGGGCGAGGCTTACGATTACGATCCCGCAGCGAAAGTAACTTGGGTCAATGAACTGCCTGAGATAACCAGCCTGACCGCTACGCCCGGCACGGTTGCCAGGAACGGCGCGGTGAGCGTAGTGTGCGTGGCCACGGCGCCGGATAACGGAGAAATAACATATGCCATGAGCGCGGCCAGCGGTACCCTGGTCCAATATGTCTCATCAGCTTCCTGGACGGCGCCTAACGCTACCGGAACGTTCCATGTTTCCTGCGAGGCGGGTGTTGCCGGGCACGGCAGCGATACCAGGGATATAGAGATCATGGTGAACAGTCCTCCTTCGATAGGCGTGGTAACGGCCGAACCGGAGTTGGTTTCCCTGGGGGCGGTATCTTCCATTCAATGCGCTGCCGCGGACCCCGACGGGGATGAATTAACTTATAACTGGACAGCTTCAGGTGGCAACATAACAGGCAGTGGTGTAATCGTGGCGTGGACCGCGCCTGGGTCTACCGGAACATACACCATAGACTGCGAGGTGTCCGACGGTAAGCCCGGCGCGTCGGTGCAGCGCAGTGTGCAGGTGCAGGTGGCAACCGGCCCGATAATAACAAATCTTACCGCTACGCCGGACATGATAGCCAAGGGCGGCATAAGTAATGTCGTGTGCGTGGCGACCGCACCGGATAACGGGGTTCTGTTATATTCCTGGAGCGCGGCCAGCGGCACCGCTTCCGGGACAGGCTCTGCGTTCTCGTGGACCGCGCCCAGCGCCACGGGCACGTATAAAGTCACTTGTCAGGCGAGTGTTGCCGGGCATGGCAGCACATCCGGGACCGTGGAGATTCTGGTGAACAGCCCGCCGGAGATAATCGCGTTAACGGCCAGTCCGGCTGTTGTGGGTAAAGGAGCCATCTCGGCGCTGGCCTGCACGGCGGTTGACCCCGACGCGGATGATTTAACATACAGTTGGGCGGCGCCGGCGGGCAGTACAATAACCGGCAGCGGCGCGTCAGTGAACTGGACCGCGCCCGTAACCACCGGCGCATATTCAGTAACCTGCGGCGTGTCAGACGGAAAACCCGGAGTACCAGTTCAGCGGACCGTAAGCGTGCTGGTTACGCACATCTATGCTCTTCCTCCGGGTTGCGGCCCCGACAGCAAAAACATCAACAAAGCCGGGGACAGCGATTCCTATACCATACAAGGGGCGCTTGATGTTCTGGACCACAACCTGACCGCCGACACCTGCGTGGTGATGCGGGATACAGAAACCTATTCCGAGCAGGTAACGATAGGCAACTTTGCCAACAACGGCCATCGGCTTATTATAATGGCGGACCCCGCTTTCGTGAGCTCGGCGCCTGTGGTCAATCCGCCTGAAGCGTCCAACGCGGCTTTCCAAATAATGAACGATAGTATTACCGTGCAGGGGATAAACATTATTTCCACGAATTCAGTGTCCTACGGTATGTTGTCCTCTTCAGCTTCGGTGAATATCTCAAGCGTGAACGTTGTTTCGGGGGGAAAGATTACCGGGGTGGCGATAGAGATCTCAAGTTGGAGTACAGTATCCTATTCAAACATCGCGGCACAATCTGCCTGGGGACTTCAAATTGACGGTGAAAACAATACGGTGTCTTTTAGCACAGTAACCAGTAATAGCGCTGTCGCACTCTACCTCCTCAATGCTGGTTCAAATACTGTTACGCGTTCCTATCTTTTCAATTCGGGGGGCTACGGCGCGTACATCGATACAGGTTCGGACTACAACACTATTTCCTACTCCACCATAACCAGTAATACTCCTGTCCTCGTTTTTAGTGCTCTTGGTATAAGCGGTGCCTCCTTTAACACAATAACACAGAATTTTATAACCAGAACCAGCGGTTCAGGCGTAAATATTTTCGATGGTGCCAACGGTAACGAGATTTCCTATTCCACTATAACCAGCCAATCCGACGCTATCTCTATTACTGCCTCCTCAGCTAATACCATAACAGATTCATATGTTCAGGGCTCTACCGCGGTATATATCTCTGGCTCCACCGGTACAATTATCGGCGGGAGCGTATTTGTGGCTACTAACACCGCGGGTTATGGCCTCGGGTTTGCCGGTGGCAGTATGAACCTGATGGTTTCCACTAGTAGCTTTAGCGGCGGCACACAAGGCGCGGGTATTTTTCTCGACGAGAATAATTCCGGCGTTATTAACCTTTCTTCCAACACCATAACCGGCGGAAAATATGGCGTGAATATCGCTACGCAGGCGGCTGGGGCGGCGCTTTCAATTAGCAGTATCACCTTCCAAAGCATGACCCCCGGCGCCACGGCCATCAATTTCCTGGGCGGGAATTTTGTTTCAACCTTTACCGGGGTAGCGTTCAGCACCTCCAATATAGCCATAAACGTGAATGCCAGTCCGCTGACCACCGGCTCGCGCATAACCATGCGCGATTATTCTGGTTCCAGGGCCGGCCCCGTTTATGCAAACGATACTCACAGCTATGTGGAATGGTCTGGAAGCCAAATATTCGTGGCGGTTTCAATCCCGGAGTTCCCTCCGGACCAGGCGGCAGTAGCTCTTGATCCCAATTTCACCTGGACCGGGCCAAGCACTACCACGGTCAGCCAGCTTGGCGCTAATTCATATTTTGTTCTGCAGGTTTCAAATGGCGATGCGGATTTCAGCGCGGGCAATATTGTCATAAACGTGTCCACGCCGGCGGTAGTGGCGAACACTGCCGCTGTCACGGTTGACGCGGCTTATATTTCAACGGTCACGCTTGCGCAGGGCGCGGTTTATTACTGGCGCGTTAAAACTGTCGATGGCTTAACCTCAGATGCCAGCCCGTGGTCTTCAATTTTCTCTTTTATCACGGATTATTCAAGCCCGGCCGCTTCAGGGTTTAAGGTTCTGAACTCCACCGGCGGGTCGTTCAACGAGGGGCAGTTCCTGGATCTTGCCCCGGGAGTTACGGCGCAGATAACGGTGCAGGACTTGGCTGCCGGGCTTGCGGTTTCAACTTCGGCGCTGCGGGGCGGCGGCGACGGGCACGACTGGGGCGGCCTTACCGGCGGGTTCAGCGTAAAATACACCACCACGGCCGGGGCTAACTGGCTGGAGGGCGCCGGCTGGGCGGGGTCAAACAACGGCAATCAGCTGATCGCGAACGAAAACTATGTGGTTTCGCTTGCTGCGTACAACGGCAAGTTATACGCGGGAACCAATCCCGGCGGCAAGGTGGCTGTATTTGATGGAGCCTCCTGGAGCGACGGCGGCCAGGTAATCTCGGGGGCGGACAGTGTGCTTTCTCTCGCTGTGTACAACGGCAAGCTGTACGCGGGAACCAGCCCCGACGGCAAGGTGGCCGTATTTAACGGAACCGCCTGGAGCGCGGCTAACAGCGGCAGCGCTGTGATCGGGGGGGAGACGAATGTAAATTCGCTTGCGGTTTACAACGGCAAGTTATACGCGGGAACCTATCCCGGCTGCAAAGTGGCCGTGTTCGACGGGACACCCTGGAGCGCCTCTAACGGCGGCAGCGAGGTGGTGGCGGGGGGGACGGAGGTGCTGTCGCTGGCGGTTTACAACGGCAAGCTATACGCGGGAACCGAACCCGAAGCGAAGGTTGCCGCTTTCGACGGAGTGAACTGGAGCGCCTCTAACGGCGGCACCGCGGTGGTTGCGGGGGCGTCGTATGTGCGGGCGCTTACGGTTTACAACGGCAAATTATACGCGGGAACAGATCTCGGCAAAGCGGCCGTATTTAACGGGGCGGCCTGGAGCGTTGCTAACAGCGGCAACGCGGTGGTTCCGGGGGCGTCCAATGTGCGGGCGCTGGCGGTTTACAACGGCCAGCTATACGCGGGAACCGATCCCGGCGGCAAGGCGGCCGTATTCGACGGGGAAACCTGGAACGCCGCCAACGGCGGCAAGGCGGTAATAACGGGGGCGTCCTATGTGTTCTCGCTGGCCGGTTACAACGGCAAGTTATACGCGGGAACCTACCCCAACGGCAAGGCGGCGGAAATGGCGCCCTCTACCGCAAGCCTTACCGGTGCCGACGGCACAACCTCGGCGCAGACCCTGTCGGCTTCGCTTAACCTTGCGCAGTCCACCAATACGCAGACCTGCAACGGGGCAACACCCTGCGGCGCCACCAACCAGGTGATCTTCACGGTCTCGGATATGGCCGGCAATGTCAGAAGAGCCGGGCCTTACGCGATCCTGGGGGACACTTTCGCGCTGCCCGCCGGGTGCGGGGTGGCGGCGAGTGTCGGAAAAAAAGGTTTAACGCTTTTCAACTCCATCCAGGCCGCGGTTAATGCGCTGCCGGTTTCTTTAAGCACCACCACCTGTGTGGTCATACGCGACACGGAGACTTATTCCGAGCAGGTTACGGTGCAAGGGTTCACGAATGACGGCAACCGGCTGATAATAATGGCCGACCCAACTTTCGTCAGCTCGGCGCCGGTGGTGAATCCGCCTGCCGCATCCACCGCCGCGTTCCAGCTGCTGAACGACAGCGTTACCGTGCAGGGGATAAATATTATTTCCACGAATACGCCGTCGTACGCCATCTACGCTTCTTCCGCGTACGCGCAGTTAAGCTCGGTGGCGATAATCGGCGGGAGCACCGTTGGCGTGGCCGGGGTATGGGTATCGAGCTTCACCGCTATCAGCGGGTCAACGGTGTCAGTGGCCTATTCTCCTTACGCGCTTATCCTGTCCGGCTCCAATAATAGCGTGGTTCAAAGTTCAATCACCAATAACGGGTATAAAACCACCCCGTACGGTGCTGCAACCTTGTCCGCTACTGTGCTGGCTATATACGGCGGCAATAACGAGGTTTCGCTGAGCACGATAACGGGTGGGAATGGGAATACGCCTACCGCTACGACCAACGGCGGCGCGGCGTACGGCGTCTATATCTCGGGGGGCTCCGGCAATAAACTGTCGTCCACGGTCATTCTCCCCGGCGGCGGCGGCGGCGGCCGGTATAGCAGCGATATTGGCGGCTATGGCGGCGGGGGGGGCGGCGGCGGCGCGGAACAGTACAGCGACGGCGGCAGCGCTTACGCCTTGTACCTGGCCAACAGTTCTTCCAACACGCTTTCCCTGCTCACTATCACGGCAAAAGGCAACGGCGCTAATTTTACCAGCTTCGGCTCCGGCGGGGGCGGCGGCGGCAGCGGCGGCGGCGGCACCAGCGCGAGAGCCGGCGGCAGCGCTTATATGCTGTATCTGGCCAACAGTTCTTCCAATACGCTCTCCGGTATCACTGTTTCGGCCAGCGGCAACGGCGGCAACGGCAACGGCGGCGGCGGCGGCGGCGCGGCTTTCGGCGGCGGCGGCGGCTCCTCCAATGCCAACTACAGCCGCGGCGGCAGCGCGTATGTAGTGTACCTGCTGAACAGCGACGCCAATGCGCTTTCAGGGCTCAGGGTTTCGGCAACCGGCTCCGGCGGTTCCGTTTCTAGCAACATGGCCGGCGGCGGCGGCAGCGGCGGCGGCGGCGGCGGCGGCGGCGCCAGCGGCGTCAACAATTACGGCGGCAGCGCCTACGTGGTATATATCCAGGGTTCGAACAATACCGTCAGCAACAGCACTTTTACGCTAACCGGCGGGAACGGAGGCAACGGCATTTACGACGGCGGCGGCGGCGGCAGCGCGGGCGGCGGCGGTGGCAGCAGCAGCTTCAGCAACGGCGTCGGAGGGGATTTTTGCGCGGTCTATCTTAAAGGCGCTAATAACAAGGTCCAGCAGAGTTCCTTTACCATAACCGGCGGTACCGCCGGCAATGGCGGCGGCGGCAGCAGCGCCGGCGGCGGCAGCGCGGGCGAGGGCGGCGTCAATGTCAGCCCCGGCGGCAAAGCCTACGCGGTATATGTGCAGGGCTCGGGGAACAGCCTAGAGCAGACCCCGTTCGCTATCCGCGGCGGTACGCCCGGCACAGGCGCCACGAACGGCTCCAGCGCAACAATTCATATCGCCCTGGTGGGCGCCTCCAACACCAGAATCAGCGAGGTTATAATGAGCGGCGCCAACGGCGTTTCCATGGACGCCGCCTCCAGTTATAACGAGATAAGTTTCAGCACTTTCACCAGCATGGCGTACAGCGCGCGGTATTTCGGTTTTTACAGCAGCGGCGCTTACAATACCGCGAAGAACAGCTTTTTCTCCGGCTATTACGGCGCGGTCTTCGCCGGCGCCGCGTCCAAATTCAACGAGCTCAGTTTCAGCACCGTGACCGGCGCGGCCGGCGCCGGGCTTTACTTCAACCAGGCCTCCACCAATACCGCCGTTACTAACTATATACAGGGCTCCACCGCGGTCTATGTATTCGCATCCACGGGCGCCATACTTGGCGACAGCATGCTGGTCTCCAACTATTCTTACGGCTCGGGTCTGTGGCTGGCCGGCGGCAGCCGCAACTTAACACTTTCTTCCAGCACCGTGGCGGGCGGCGCGCAGGGCGCGGGCATTTACCTGGATAAGGATAATTCCGGCGTTATTGAGCTTTCTTCAGATGCCATTGCCGGCGGGGCATACGGCCTGAACATAGCCGCGCAGAACACGGGGGCCGCGCTTTCCATTACCAGCATGGCCTTCCAGGACCTTACGTACGGCGCCACGGCTATAAATTTCCTGGGCGGCACTTTTGTCTCTACCTTTACCCGCATAGGGTTTGACTACGCGGATATAGCAGTGAACGTGAACGGCAGTGCCCTGGGCCCGGGTTCGCGGTTGAGCATGAGGGCTGCCTCGGGCGGGAAGGCCGGCGCGGCGCACGAGAACGACCCGCTGGGCTACGTGGAGTGGCCGGTCGTCAGCGTGCAGACCGGCGACTGGTCCGCCGTGGATACCTGGGATACCGGTGCGGTTCCCACGGCCAACGACCCGGTAACGATAACCGCCGGGCATACCGTGACCATGGACATTATGACGGCGGCCTCGTCCACCACCACCATTAACGGCACTCTGAAGGCCAGCCGGGCGGCGAGCTCGAGTTGGACTTTGACGGGGGGCGATATTTACGTGAACTTCGGCGGCACGCTGGATTACGGCACGGAGGACAGCACCATTCCGGAGGGGCTCATTGCCCACCTGGTGCTGGCCTCGGGCACTTATGCCGGGCAGTACGGCCTGATAGTCAACAACGGCGGTAACTTTACCGTGCGCGGATCAACTAAAACGCCGTACGCTTTCGCCAGTGCAAATATCCTGGCGGGGGCTAACAGTCTGACGGTTTACGGCTCCACCTCCACCTACGGCTGGCAGGCGGGTGACGTTATTACCATAGGTCCTACCTCCGGGTGGGGTAATGAAACCACCTCAAGCCGCACTATTACGAGCGTGGACCATACCGGGGGGGCAAACACCGTCAGTTGGTCGGCCGCAGAGCCGCTGGGCACGGCCCGGACGCTATCTTCCACCAGCCCCATTATAGTGGGTAATCTTACGCGCAATGTGCTGGTGCGGTCCCTGGGAACATCCGGTGACACAGATAACGCGTATATACAAAATCTTGCCCGGAACACCACCAGCTTCGCGCTTGCCTACGGCGAATTCGCTTATTTCGGCAACGGCGCCGGCGGCACCGAAAAATACGGCATAACCTTTGACGGCGCCCTGACGCATGGCTCAATTTCAAGTTCGACCATACGCAACGGGCTCTACGGGATATTCCTCAACGCCTCTTCCAATAACACCCTGACCGGGAATAATTTATACTCCAATTCAACCCGGGGCATTCAACTTAATGCCGCTTCCGATAATAACATCCTGATCGGGAACAATTCCTGCTCCAATGCGAACGCCGGGATTTTCCTCAACAGTTCCTCCAACAACACCCTGACCGGGAATTATGCTTACTCAAATACAAGCGAGGGTGTTTCCCTCAGTAATTCCTCCAACAACACCTTGACCGGGAACAATTTATACTCCAATTCACAGAACGGAATGTACCTCACCGGCTCCAACAACACCCTGACCGGGAATAATGCCTACTCCAATTCGAATGACGGTATTTTTCTCTGGAATACTTTCAACAACACCCTGACCGGGAATAGCTTTTATCTCAATTCAGCCCTGGGTATGGAGTTGGATAATGCTTCCAACAACACAGTGAGCGGGAACAATATCTACTCCAATTTCTACGGTGTTTACGCCAGTAATTCATCCGGCAATACCTTTATTGACGGAAATATGGGGTATAACGCAGCCGGCGTAAGTTTAAAGAATACAATCGCCGAGATATACCTTGTGCCCGGAGGCAGTGCCGAGACTATGATCTTGAAAGGCGTGCGCGTGAACCCTTCCGTGGGGATAGGGAATGCCGGCCTTGATGTGCCCGGGGCTTCGCTTATTTCTTATAACCAGGTGTTCGACGCCGGGATGGATTCCGGCACGGTGCGTATCTGGGGCAATTACCAGCTGGCGGGCTCCACCCTTGCGCTGGATTACTCGCAGCGGCTGTATGTTTCCACCAATACCGCGCCCAGGCTGATGCGGGGCACGGAGCATTCCATCACGAACGTTGTAACCGGCGACGGCGCGGCGCTCTCGGAACTTATAACGGTTAAACATACCGGCGGCAACTCCTGGACCGTTACGGGGTCGTCCTCGGGCGTTATCGGTTCGCCGTTCACCTGCCCGGGCGCCTGCGGCTTCAGCAGCGGCAAAGTTTCGTTCACGCTCAATCCCGGCGGCACGCGCAACGCGGGAGATATGCTGGATTTTGTGACTATTGCCGCTTCCAGCGACACCAATGTGCAGAAGAAGCTGCTGTTCGGGCCCGCGGCCTCTACCTATAACAGCGGCCGTTCAAAACTTGAGGTGGCGTCGACGGGCGGCATAGTCCTTCGCGGTAAGGACGACGGCACGGCCCATACCCTGATAGACTGGCTGAACGCGGGTTCCACCTATTATACTTTCGTGGACTCCGGCGCGTTCACGGCCGAACACTCCTCGTTCACGCATATGGACCAGGACGGCATACAGTTGTCCGGTTCGGCCGGCGTGGCTATTTCTTCTTCCACCTTTGACTACCTGGGTTTTGCCGCCGGCACTAATACCTATATTACGGCGCGCAGCCTTGCCTCGGGCGCTACTTTCTACGATGTAACCTTCGGCCCCTCGGATGGCTACACCTCCGCTTATAACGTGCGCGTGGCCGGGAGCGACGCCTTACTGGCCCCCGTATTCCGGAAGACCGTAGCGTCTTTGGGCCCCATGTGGGGCGAGGCCCGCGACTATGACCCCGGCTTGAAAGTGAACTGGGCGGACGCGCTGGCGGCTATTCCGCTGCTGCTGGCGCCGCCGGATACGGCGGCCGGCGTTCCGCAGAGCCCGGGGCTGCACGTAAAAACTCCCGACGCGGCTTCGGCGGTGCAATATAACTACCAGGTGGATACGCAGCTCACTATGGATTCACAGGGCGATGCGCCGCTTTACGACTTTGACCAGAGCTCGGCGCAGCTGTTCCCCAGCTCGGGCGCGTTCAGCGGGCAGGACGGAGTTGTTTCTATATCGAGCGACGCTTACTTATACAACAGTACCGCCACTTTCGTGTTCTACAGCACGGGCGCTTTCCGGCTGAGCGCCAACACGCCGTATTACTGGCGCGTACGCGCCAAAACCACCGACATCAGCTATTTCGGGGACTGGTCGCCCACGGCCTCCTTCACTACGGGCGAGGCCGCCGCCGAGGCGCCGGTGAACAACCTGGCCGTTACGGACGTTTCGCTTTCCGGCGCCACGGGCCTGGGCGTTAAGGTGAATTTCAATATAAGAGAGAACAATGTTTCCACCGGCACTTCTCCTGGCGGCGGAAATTATAATACGGCCGACTGGATATTCGTTAAATTCTCCACGCAGGCCGGGGCGGACGGCACCTGGAACCACGCCACGCTGGCCAACGGCGGCGGGGTGGGGGAAGGCGGCGCGCTGCTGATAGCCTCCGACAAAAAAGGCGCGTTCGTGAACCATCTGGTGAATTACGCTCTCTGGCAGGCCACGGCCAGCGTAGTGTGGAATTACGCCGCGGACGGCGTGAGCGCCGCCAACGCGCAGGTGAAGGTGTTCGCTATATCTATGGTGAAAGTGCCGGCCGGCAGTTTTGTGTATAGCAGCGGCGGCAGTGACAATATCAACTATGATACGCCTTCCAACTACAACGGGGGGTTACAAACCACAATTACCGGACCGGGAACAACCACCGGCGACGGCACTAATAATCTTCCCTCAGGCGCGCCGGTGGGGTGGCCCAACGGCTACAACGGTTTTTATATAGGCCGCTATGAAATAACGCAAGGGCAGTACGCTGAGTTCCTTAATACGGTGCATTCGTCCACGGCCGCGGCGCGGCATGAGGCAACGGTTGACTATGGCCATAATATAACTAACGCCGGTACCTATCCCAATAAATATGCGGCTGTGGATAAGAACGCGGCCAAGAACTACCTGTCGGTAGCGGACGCCTGGAGCTATATGAGCTGGGCCGGCCTGCGTCCGCCCACCGAGATGGAATGGGAGAAAGCCGGGCGTGATTTAGCGCCTGACGCGCGTTCTTACCCCTGGGGCGACACCGCGCCGGGAACGGCAACTTATACCCCGCCCAATGAGGGCGGCAAACATATCCGCAATTACCTGAACTATCTTGTGGCCGGCATATCTCAAAAAGTGCTGGATGTGGGGCGGTATATGAGCGGTGATGTATACAGAACAACGGCTGAAACGGGCGCTTCGCCGTGGGGGATAGCTGATCTGGCCGGTAATGTGTGGGAGTTTACCTTGAATAGTGCGTATACCAGTATGCCTTTAAATGGTACCGGTACGGTATCATGGCCGGCGGAATGGCCCGCGCCCGGAGGTGCGGGTTACGGCGTGCGCGGCGGCGCGTGGGACGGCAACGCGGCGGTCGCACGTATTTCCGTCCGCTACGCCGCTGGCTGGGCGTTCGTTTTTCGTGACGTTGATGTAGGCGTGCGCGGTGCTAGGACGCAGTAGCCCCTTGCCCCTTTACTCCCAGGGCTTGGGTGCAATAGGGAAAAGGGGACAGGCTACTTTTTCTAATGGCAGGAAATTTGGTGATACAGCATTTGTTTCGGTCTGAAAGGTAACGGGCGTAGTAAGTGCCCCAGCCGGGTGCGGTAGACGCGGAGAGTATATGAATATGGACAGTGAGCAGCTTAAATTTATTTTGGCCGAGGGCGAAGGCCTCACGGTTGAATTTAAGGAGCGGTATACTCCGAAAATTGACCGCGACATTACTGCTTTTGCAAATTCCAAAGGCGGAGTTATTCTGCTTGGGGTGAACGACGAGGGAAAAATAACAGGCGAACAGCTTACCAACCGGATGAAAGCCGAAATAGCCGCACTTGCCAGGAACTGCGATCCGCATGTATCAATTTCCGGCATATCCAGGGTTGGCAATGTGGTGGTTATAAAAGTTCCAGAGGGCGCGGAGAAGCCTTACAGCTGTTCTTCTGGTTATTTCCGCCGGCTGGACGGGATGACGCAGAAAATGACGCAAAAAGAGGTCCGGCTGATGTTCCGGGCCTCCGCGGATACACTTTTCGAGAGTCTGCCGTGCGGCGGCTTCGCTCCGGCGGATGTGCGCCTGGGTAAGGTCAAAACATTCCTGGCGGAGGCCGGGACCTCGCTTAAAGTTACCGGCGCTAACCTGCCGCGGTTCCTTTCCAGCCTTGGCGTATGCCGGGAAAACCGCATAACCAACGCTGGCGCGCTTATGTTCGCCGAGGATATAAACAAGTATATTCCGCATTGCGAAACCATCATGGCCGCGTTTAAAGGCGTGGAGAAAGTGCATATCTACGACCGCAGGGATGTCCGGGCCGATCTGTTAAGCCAGTTCAACGAGGCTCTTGAATTTCTTAAAAAACACCTCAATGTACGCAGCGAGATATATATAAACCGTCGGGAAGTGTATGAATTGCCGCTCGACGCGCTGCGGGAGGCTATTGTCAACGCGTTGGTTCACCGCGATTATAGCATGCGCGGCACAAGCATATACATTAATGTGTTTGACGACCGTGTAGACATCTCAAACCCCGGCGGGCTGCTGCCGGGAGTTGCGGCCGGCGGTTTCGGCAAAGAGTCTCTCAGGCGCAATCCGCTTATAGCCGATATCTTCCACCGTATGGGAAAGGTGGAGCGCATGGGGACGGGAATAAAGCGGATGAGGGATTTGATGCGCGAAGCGGGTCTTAAGGAGCCGGAGTTCACCTCCGATACTTTCTTCCACGCAGTTTTTTACAGAGCGCCTAAATTTTCATTAAAAGCCGATACTGCGGGAACTAGGGTGAAAACTAGGGTGAAAACTAGGGTGAAAACTAGGGGGAAAATGATGGCGGTGTTAAGAGAAAACCCCCGTTTAACTACTCCGGAACTTGCGCGTTTAATGGGTATAACTGTTAAAGGCGTTGAGTGGAATTTGGCAAAACTCCGGCGGGAGGGTGTTATCCGCCGGGAGGGTCCGGCTAAAGGCGGCAGTTGGCTTGTGGAGGAGAAGCCTAAATGACGATACCGCCTCTTGCCCTTGCGGGACCCCCCGATGAACGGGACTAATTGAGGCGGTACCATTGCCGGAAATAGTTTAACAGATGGCCGATGAGGGGTCAAGTGAAAGGAAAGTTTTGATTTTTAGTATCGGCATGAAATAAGCAGTGTGAAGCGTGAATGGTTTGCGTTATGAAAACGCCGGGCCGGAATAAAACTATTATGCGCCTCTTTTCAAAAGAGGGTGTAAGAGGGCTATTTGCCGCGGCGCTGTTCGGCGGCTTGGTGTATTCCGGTACGGGGCTGGTGTATTCCGGCCCAGGAGGCGGGGGGGGCGGTGGCGGACCGGTGTATTCGGGGGGCCTGTACCCCGGCAATGGCTCGGCCATGAGCCCGCATAGCCCGGAACTGCCGCTGCCCGGGGCGGATATCCTGGTTTCAACGCCTTCTTTGCCGGCCGACGGCAGTTCTGTTAATACCTCGGCGGTCGCTTTCAGTTGGACAGGCCCCAGCACCGGCGCCGCAGCCGGGCTGGGCGAAGGTTCTTATTTCGCGCTGGAGGTTTCCAGTGGCGCGGCTTTCAGCGCGGATAATATCGTTATAAACATCTCCACCGCCATTGAGGTAGACTCCGGTCTGTCCACCGCGGACGGGGCTTATGTCTCCACCGTCACGCTGGCGCATAATACCACCTATTACTGGCGTGTCAGTACGGTGGACGGCGTTCTGCTCAGCTCCGGCCCCTGGTCGCAGGTTTACAGTTTTGTGACCGATCTTGCTTCGCCCGCGTCCGTTTTTGATCTGGGTTACTCCAGCGTGTCTACGGGTTCAATAACGCTGAGCTGGACCGCCCCGGGGGATGACGGAGCCGGCGGTGTGTTGAATAATTCTACTTTTACCATACAACACTCTACCGACAGCGGCGCTAGCTGGTCCACGTCTTTAGCGCAGATAAATATTTCGACCACGGGCGTGACTCCCGGGACCAGCCAGTATTATATGCTGGGCGGGCTGGCGGCCAATACCAGCTATTATTTCCGGCTGTGGACCAAGGACGACGCCGGCAATTACAGCTCTGTTTCCAATGCCGTCACCGTGGTTACGCTTGCGAACCCGGTTAACTGGGTGGGGCCCATGAACGGCGATTGGCACACTGCCGCTAACTGGGACAGCGGAACGGTTCCCGTTGATTCCGATAAAGTATCAATTGATGCGGATCTCACTGTGGTCACCTATTCCTCAAATCCTGCCGTGGCATTCCGAAGCCTTACGCTAGGCAACTTGGCCGGAACGACTGCGCCCGTACTTAAACTATCTACCGGTACAACGGGTGCGCCCGGAAGCGTTGTTATATATAAGAACGCCACCTTGATGCAGAATACTACGGCGCAGGTGGTAATATCCACCCTGACGATGTATTCGGGCTCTCTGCTTACCCATAGTTCCAACACCGCAATTATGCAATATGCGGTGAACCTAAAAGTAGTAAATACCTTTGATCTACAGGCTGGATCGAGTCTCACTGTGGATGGTTTAGGTTATGCGGGCGGCGCTGCCGGGGCGAACGGCTTTGGCCCCGGAAAAGGCATCATAATTAGTCCTTATGGATCTGGAGGCGGACACGGGGGACAAGGTGCGAACTCCAACAACAATGCGCTTGGCGGAGCCGCCTATGATTTGCTCGCCAATCCAACCGACCTGGGCAGCGGTGGTGCTGGCGGCAACGCCAACAGTGGCGGTAACGGCGGTGGCGCTGTAATCGTAACTGCGGGCACGTTCAATGTTAATGGCAGCATCTCGGCCAATGGCACAAACAGCGGCGCAAGCTATACTGGCGGTGGCGCCGGAGGAACGATAAATATTACGGCCGCCGGTCTCACCGGTACGGGCGGTTTAAGTGTCAATGGCAGCGGGGCAGGTTATGATGGAGGCGGCGGAGGCGGCGGCCGGGTCGCTGTCATTGTCGGCGGAACCAATAGTTCTAATCTCACGATACATGCCGTTTCGGGCGTTGGGGATCAGACAGATTACGCCGCTGCGGGGACGATATATCTTTCCAATGCCGGCCAGACCCAGTTGATAGTGTCTAACGGAAGCAACACAGCAGTTTACGCAACGACGCTCTCAACCTCCATCGTGGGAGCGGCCTCGTTGAGCGTAAGTACCTTGAGCCTGACCAACTCGGTCTTCACCTCTACTATGGTCGCATTAACGGTCACATCTAGTGAGACATTCACCAGCATGAACACCGTTACAGTGTCCACTCTGATAGTCGGCGGCGATATCGTTTTGGCTGAAAATACGGCCATGAATGTAACCAGCATGACCATCGGCGGCAATCTGACCTTGAGCGAGGGCGCCACATTAAAACAGCAGAGCACCTCGGCATTGGTCATGGGAAGCCTTACAATGCAGAGCGGATCTTTGATCACCCATACAGCTAACACCGACACGTTGCGTTACGCGGTTAATCTACACGTTATAGGGAACATGACCATGCTGGCGGGGTCTACTATAACTGTGGACGGCTTGGGCTACGCGGGCGGAACTGCCGGACTGAACGGTTATGGGCCCGGATATGGCAGTGGAAACTCTTCCTATGGTGGCGGCGGAGGCGGCTACGGAGATCTGGGAGGTTCAGGAGGCGGGGGAACCAGCGCAGGAATCGGCTATGGGTCACTTTCAACCCCCAATGATTTGGGCAGCGGTGGTGGTGGTGGTAACGGAGTTGCAGGCGGCGCCGGCGGAGGTTTTATCACCCTTAATGTTGGCGGCCTCGCAACGTTCGACGGGACTATTAAAGCCAATGGGAATGCCGGTGCAGCCGGGGTTTATGGCGGCGGTGGTGGTAGCGGTGGAAGCATCAACGTCTCCGGGGCTTTGGCTGGAAATGGAGTTATTGAGGTCAATGGAGGCAATGGAGGAACAGGCTCTGCCCGTGGCGGCGGCGGCGGTGCAGGCGGACGCGTAAGCGGCGCCGCGGGTTTTGACGGGACAATGTCCGCAAGTGGGGGAAGCGGGGGCGGCAATGGCGGCGCCGCTGGTTTTGCCGGAACATCCTACGACCCGCTGGCTCCGGCTCCCGCAGCAGTTTTAACCGCTTTCCCTAATGTTTACATTTCCAGTGTCAGTGTTACCTGGGGTCCGAACGGCAATCCGGCCGACACGAAATATTGGGTGGAAATCTCAAAACAGCCGGATTTCACTGCCGGGATCATCTCCTCCGGAACCTATAAGTCAACGGCCGCTTTCACTAACTTGACTGGCAACACGCTATATTATGCGCGAACGGCGGCAATAAGAAAAGGCATTATCGCTACGGCATTCACAAGCTTGGGGTCAACCACAACTTTAAGTTCACCCGGCCAAACCTGGGTGGGCCCTTCAGGGGGAGACTGGAATAACCCCGCTAATTGGGACAATGGGGCCGTGCCTGTTTCAACCGATCCTGTGACAATTAATGCGGCTGTCCTGGTTGTAACCTACGCGACCAATCCTCCTGTCGCCTTCAAATCGCTTGCCTTGGGCGACGAGCAGGGAGCTAATTCACCGATTTTATTGCTTTCCACAGGCACTGCTGTTTCTACTGGGACGGTAATGATCTATCCCAACGCCACGCTGGCGCTGAACACCACAGAGCAGGTGGTTGTTTCTACGCTGACGATGTATTCCGGCTCTCTTCTTACCCACAGTTCCAACTCCGCAACTATGCAATATGTGGTGAACTTAAAAGTAGTAAATACTTTCGATCTGCAGGCCGGCTCCAGCATCACTGTGGATGGTTTAGGCTACGCGAACGGCTATGGGCCCGGGAAAGGCCTTGTAAACGGGCTCCATGGATCTGGAGGCGGACATGGAGGACAGGGGGCGAACTCGAGTGTTTCTGGCGGGGCCGCCTATGATTTGCTTGCCAATCCAACCGACCTGGGCAGCGGAGGCGGAGGGGGCAGCAAAGGAGCTGGCGGCGGTGGCGCTGTGATCCTAAAGGTTGGCACATTCAATGTTGATGGATGTGTCTCAGCCAATGGTGTCAATGACGGTGCAAGTTATACTGGCGGTGGCGCTGGCGGAACAATTAATATTGCGGCAGGCGATCTTTCTGGAACAGGCATTTTAAACGTCAACGGTGGAGGGACTGGTTACGATGGCGGCAGCGGAGGCGGCGGGAGGATAGCGGTTCTTGTCAGCGGAACCAATAATTCTAATCTTACAATGAACGCTGTTTCGGTGAATGGCTCTACAGGCTATGCCGGCGCAGGGACGATCTATCTTTCCAACGCCGAACAGACCCAATTGATAGTTTCAAACGGAAATAATATCCCCAACTACGCTACGGCGCTCTCAACCGCCATTGTTGGTGCGGCTTCTTTGAGCGTAAGTACCTTAACCCTGAATAATGCCATCCTGAATTCCTCCCTCGAAAACCTTGCGGTCACGTCGAGCGAAACTTTTACAAACACGAATACCATTACGGTATCCACATTGACCATTCCCGGCAGTCTGGCTGTGACTGACAATACCACGTTAACGGTTACCAGGATGACCGTTGGCGGCGATCTTGCTCTGATCGGCGCTGCTGCTTTAAACGTGACGACTATGACAGTAAGCAGCAATATGACCGTGACCGGAGCCACTTTAAATGTGAGCAGTATGACCATCGGCGGCTCCGTGGCTTTGAATATTGGAGCCACTTTACGGCAGCAGAGCGCAACTCCACTGACTATTGGAAATATCAGTATGCAAAGCGGGTCTTTGCTCACTCATGCGGTTAATTCCGGCACCTTGCTTTACGCGGTAAATCTGAACGTGCTGGGGAGCATGAATATGCTGGCCGGTTCTAGCATTACCGTGGACGGGCTGGGCTATGCTGGCGGAACCGCTGGGGTGAACGGCTTTGGGACCGGCGGCGGCACCGGCAGCGCAAGTTATGGCGGCGGTGGCGGCGGCTACGGCGGAGTCGGCGGAACCGGTTATAGCGGAACCGCCGGAGGCTTAGCTTACGGGGCAGGGGCCGATTACGCTGACCTTGGTTCAGGCGGCGGCGGCGGTAACGGCGTTGCCGGCGGTGTAGGTGGCGGTGCTGTTAACATTCATGCCAGCGGAACGGTAAATATAAACGGAACAATATCAGCGAACGGCGGCGCAGGGATAAGCGGCGCGTATGGCGGCGGCGGCGGCGCTGGCGGCGGGGTCTGGTTATTGTCTGCAGCGCCAATAACCGGCGGCGGCACTGTTCGCGCTGACGGCGGCGCAGGCGGAACAGGTACAACAGGGAACGGCGGCGGCGGCGCTGGTGGACGCATTTGGGGAATAAATGGATTTGCCGGAACCGCGCAGTTGTTGGGCGGCACAGGTGGTGTGACAGCCCAATCTGGCGAGAGCGGCACTATGGATACTATTCCTCCCGCGGCTGCGGCGGATCTGGGGTATAGTGGTGTTTCTACAGGCACGATTATATTGAATTGGACCGCTCCGGGCGACGATGGCGCGGACGGCGTGCTGAATAATTCTACTTTCACCATACAATACTCTTCCTACAGCGCCGCTAGCTGGTCCACGTCCCTGGCGCAGGTAAATATTTCGACCACAGGCGTTACCCCGGGAACCAGCCAGTATTATACGCTGGGCGGGCTGGCGGCCAATACCAGCTATTACTTCCGGCTGTGGACCAAAGACGACGCGGGCAATTACAGCGCGCTGTCCAACGGCGCCACGGTGGCCACTTTAATAGAGCCTCCGACCGATGTGTATTTTGATGAAATCGGCACTGCCACTATAGTGGCCTCCGCCTATGTGTCATCCGCAACCTTTACCGGCATGGAGCTCGGGCTTTCCGGCGTGAATATTACTACCAGCGGCGCTTACGGCGTGTGGGGCTCGACCGGGAATTATTGGACGACGAAAAAAGAAATGCCTACGGCCCGGCACGGATTTGGTGCGGCAGTCGTTGGAGGTAAGATATACGCGGTGGGTGGGAATATCGACGGCGGCCACTCAAACGCCAATGAAGAATACGACCCTGTATCCAACACCTGGGCGACAAAAAAAGTGTTACCCACAGCCCGGAGCAATGTTTCTGTAGCTGTTGTAGCAAACAAAATATATGTGTTCGGTGGGTGGACTGGTAGCGCCAGCAATAAGACCGAAGAATATGACCCACTCACCAACTCTTGGGCAACAAAAGCCTCGATGCCAACGGGGCGGAATGTTACTGCCGCTGCTGTTGTCGGAGATAAAATCTTTGTAATGGGCGGTTGCACAAATTGTGGCCCTGATGCGACAAATAAAAATGAGCGCTTCGATCCGATTTTAAACACCTGGTGGGAGGGAACATCTTTGCCAAGCAACCGCAGAGAATTCGCTTTAGTTAATATTCAAGGCAAACTCTATGCCGTTGGCGGTACTCCCACTGGGCTTACTTATTTGAATACCAACGAGGTGTATAACCCTGTGTTAAATACATGGGCTACCAAAACGGGAATGCTCACAGCACGTATGACTTTAGCAGCCGGAGTAATAGGTGGTAAGTTGTATGCTTTAGGTGGATATAATGGCGGGTATTTAAACAATAACGAAGAGTATGACCCGATCGCTAATGCGTGGGTGACAAAAGCGGCAATCTCTACCACGCGGAGCGGTTTAGCTGTGGCTGTAATTAATGGCAAGTTGTATGTGATGGGTGGGAGTGATGGGGCGGGGTCTTTCTTAAATACCAACGAGGAATATACTCCCGGCGTGGCGGTGTCGTTCACCGGGCTGAAGCCTAACACTCCGTACAACTTCAAAGCCAAGGCGCGCAACCTGGCGGGGGCGGAGAGCGATTGGTCTATACCCATTACCACATATACTTTGGCGGTAGCCACGCTGCCGGTCAGCGGACTGGTATTTACGGATGTCTTCGCTTCAAGCGTTACCGTAAGCTGGTCTTCCGGCACGGAGGCCGGCGGTTTCAACGGTCCCGGCGCCAGCTATAAGATACAGGTTTCAACTTCGCCGGATTTCCTCGGGGCGTCGTCTCCCGCCACAACCTTCACCTTGGTGCTTGCCACCACTGGCTTAACGGCCAACACTACGTATTATTTCCGCGCGCAGGCGTACAATAGTTTAGGCGTTACGGATCATTCCTGGCTTGCGCTCGGTTCCACCGTTACCCTGGCGAATCCGCCCGTGCCGCAGCCGCTTACACAGGTCTCGACCTATTCCATAACAGCCGCGTGGAACCCCAACGGTAATGCCAGCGATACTGTATACAACGCGCAGGTATCTACCAATGCGGGCTTTACGCCCACGCTGCTCTCAAGCCAGACACTGAACACCAGCGTGCCGTTCTCAGGGCTTTCGGCGAATACCACTTATTACCTGCGCGTGAACGCGCTTAACCGCGCCGGGTCTCCCACCGAGTGGGCGTCTTTCGGCTCTACGGTGACGCTGATAGAAGCGCCCACCTCGGTTTACTTTGACGAAGTCACCAGTAATTCAATAACCGCCTCCGCTTACGCCGCCACCCCCGCGTTCACCGGGCTGGAGCGCGGGATATCCGGAGTGAATGTAACCACAGGGGCGGCCTATGGCGCCTGGGGGGCTGCGGGAAATTACTGGACGTCGAAAACGGTGATGCCCACAGCCCGCAGTTATACGGCATCGGGCGTGATAAACGGCAAGCTGTATATTGTTGGCGGCTTCACCAGCGGAATGTTCGGATGGACGAGCCTGAACGAGAAATACGACCCTGCCTTAAACTCCTGGACCACGAAAGCGTACATGCCCACCGGGCGCGATCAGCTGGCGGCGGGAGTAATAAACGGCAAGCTGTACGCGGTGGGCGGCGGCGGCGACACGGGCGCCGGGGTGAGTAATGAGGAGTATGACCCGGTGAGCAATGCCTGGCTGACAAAAGCGGCGATGCCTACGGAGCGCCCTGATCTGGCAGTAGGGATAATAGGCGGAAAACTTTACGCCGTAGGCGGCTACAGCGGGGGATACAGCAACACAAATGAGGCATACGATCCCGTGGCCAATACCTGGGCGACTAAAGCAGTAATGCCTACGCCCCGCTATAAGCTGGCGATCGGGGTAGTTGGAGGCAAACTGTATGCCTTGGGCGGTGTGAACGCAAGCGGGAACAAGGATACTAACGAGGAGTACGACGCCGCGGCGGATGCCTGGTCCACCAAAACGCCTCTCCCCACGGCGCGTTATGCGTTCTCAGCGGGAGCGATAGGCGGCAAACTATATGTGCTGGGCGGGGACGGCGCAAGCGGTTTGCTCAGCGCCAACGACGAATATGATCCCTTCGCCAATGCCTGGACGGCCAAAGCACCGATGCTCACGGCCAGGAGCGCTTTGTCGGCAGAAGTGATAGGCGGCAGACTTTATGCCGTGGGCGGGATAAACGGAAGTTCGATAGACACGAACGAACAATACTATCCCGGGGTAGTGTTTTCGTTCGCCGCGCTGACGCCCAATACGCAGTACAGCTTTAAAGCCAAGGCGCGCAACGCCATAGGCGCGGAGACCGGTGAAAGCGTCACGGTTTCCACCTACACGCTGGCCGTTATCCCGGGCGCGGCGGCCGCGGCGTTCACCGCCGTTTACGCCTCGTCGTTTACCGTGAACTGGCAGGGCGGGGCCAACCCCGCCGGCACTACTTATTATATGCAGCTTTCTACCGTGGCCGCTTTCTCGCCCGTGGCTTTCTCTTCAGCTACTCTCGGCTCCGGACTCGCGGCTTCCGGCCTGCTCGCTAACACCACTTACTACGCCCGCGTGGCGGCCGTTAACGGCGGCGGGCTTTATACTGACTATCTTGTGTTGGGCTCTACAGTAACGCAGATAGAGACCCCCGCCAGCGTATATTTCGACGAGATAGGGACGGCCTCTATCGTGGCTTCGGCTTACGCTCCGGTATTCACCGGCCTGGAGCGCGGAATTTCCGGAGTGAATATTACAACCAGCGGCGTATACGGCGTGTGGGGGTCTACCGGGAATTACTGGGTAGGAAAAACGGGAATGCCCACGTCCCGGTACGATCTTGCCTCCGGCATGATAGGCGGTAAATTGTACGTCGTGGGCGGTGCCATAGCTGAAGGCCCCGGCGCTTATCTTACCAAGAACGAGGAATACGACCCCGCGGCAGATAACTGGAGCACGAAAGCGCCGATGCCCAGCGCCCGCGCCCGGTTGATCGTGGGCGTTATAGGGGGCAGGCTGTACGCGGTGGGTGGCTGGAACCAAGTGCACCTGACCGAGAACGAGGCGTACGATCCCGTGGCCAATGCCTGGGCGACAAAAGCGGCTATGCCTACGGCCCGCTACGGGCTGGCCGGGGACGCTGCGGGCGGCAAGCTGTACGCGCTGGGCGGCTACGTCGGAGTTTCCAGGTCTCAGCTGAACGAAGTATACGATCCAGCCACCGATACCTGGGCTACCAAAGCGCCGATACCTACGGCGCGCGGATATTTCTCCGCTAGCGCTTTGGACGGCAAACTGTACGCGCTGGGCGGCTGGACCGGGACCCTTGGCATGAACACCAACGAGGAATATGATCCAGCCGGAAATACCTGGCTTACGAAAGCGCCGATGCCCACGGCGCGCGAAGCGTTCGCTACGGGGGCAATAGGCGGCAGACTGTATGCGCTGGGAGGCTATACCGGTTCCGCTTTCCTGAACACCAGCGAGGAGTATTCCCCGAAAAGCAATACCTGGGCCACCAAAGCCGCGATGGGCGTGACCCGCGCCGGCCTGACGGCCGCAGTAAGCGGCGAAAGGCTGTACGCTTTGGGCGGGAGAGGGCCTCTGAACACTAACGAGCAATACGTTCCCGGCGTAACAAAAACGTTCGTGGGGTTGCAGCCCAATAAACAGTATTCTTTCAAGGCAAAGGCGCGGAATCTGGCGGGCAGCGAGACCGGAGCGAGCGTCCTGGTCTCTACCTACACGCTGGCGGCTATCGTTCCGTCCACCGGGGCGGCGTTCACGGAGGTTTTCGCTTCCAGCGTTACCGTGAACTGGTCGTCGGGCACCGCCGCCGGCGGGTTCAACGGGCCCAACGCCAGTTATCTGGTGCAGGCCTCGTCGATGTCCGATTTCTCCGTGGTCGCTGTTTCTTCCTCCACCACCAACCCCCGGCTCTCGGCTCCCGGCTTGCTTTCGAATACGACTTATTACTTCCGCGCCCGGGCGTATAATACCTTAGGCGTTACTGACTATTCCTGGCTGGTGCTGGGCTCCACCGTAACGCAGGCCATTATCCCGGCCGCGGCCGACCCCGCTTTTACAGGCATATACTCAAGTTCCTTCACCGTGCACTGGGACCCCAACGGCAACGCCGCCGGCACCGGCTACACCGTGCAGGTCTCCACCTCGGAGGATTTTATCCCGATCGCTATGACTTCTGATACTCCCGGCTCCCAGCTTACGGCTTCCGGCCTGGCGGCTAATACCTCTTACTACGCCCGCGTGGCCGCTGTAAGCGGCGGCGGCGCCTATACCGGTTACTTCGTTATAGGCGCCACGGTAACAGCTATCGAGACGCCGGCTGACATAGTCTTTTACTCGGTATCCAGCAATACCATCAGCCCTCAGGCCTATACTCCGGATGGCTTTACTAACCTGGATAAGGGACTGTCGGGGATCAGCCAGGCCAGGGACGCCGGGGCTTTCGGCGGGTGGGAGCAGACGACTATAGCCGCCTTCGGCGGCCTTGCTCCCAACAAGCTTTATAGTTTTAAAGCCAGGGCGCGCAACCAGGCGGGCGCTGAAACTGCCGAGTCGCCGCAGGTCTCCACTTACACGCTGGCCGCGGTGTCGCTGCCGCAGGACGGGCGGCCGCTGTTCCCGAAAGTGTGGCTGGCCAGCACCACCGTGAACTGGTCCTCGGGTACGGCCGCCGCCGGCTTCAATGAAGAAGCGGCCTTATATTACCTGGAAGCCGCGCGGGACCAGGGCTTCACCGATGCCGCCGGAGCCATTGAGACCGGCGCTCTTTCCTACGATCTCGATGGGCTATGGCCTAATACCACTCATTATTACCGGGTAATACCCAGGAACGTCCCCGGCGTCTACGGCGACTTGCTGGAACTGGGCTCCACCGCTACGCTGGCCGTGCCGGTAACCGGCGCGCGGCCCGCCGGGGTTTTCACCACCAGCGTTACCGTAACCTGGGACGTCCTGCCGCCTGCGCCTTCTTCCATGACGTGCGAAGGCTACAGCGTGGAAGCTTCCACCGCTCCCGACTTTACCGGAACGATCCTTTCTTCCGCCACCGACAACCGGCAGTTTGCGGCTCTCAGCGTGCCAGGCCTGTTCGCCAGCACCACTTATTATTTCCGCGTGGGCAGCCTGAACTGGAACGCTCTTCCCGATTACGCGGCAGCCGTCAGCACGAAAACGCTGAACGAATCGGAACCTCCGTCGATGAGCAATCATGAGAACGCGGATTACACCTGGTACCGGCAGAACACAAGGGTTTATAACGTGGACTTCGCCGATACCGGCGGTTCCGGGATCGCCAAATTCATGGTTAAGGCGGCCACCGGAACGAACGGCACGGGAATGATACCGGGAGCGGATTGGACTAACGTAGAGACAGGCATAAGTTCTGATTTGTATACAACCGACTGGCAGCTGCCCAACGGCTTCTGGGACCTGCTCGCGGAGGGCGTAACCAATTATATAAGCGTAAGCGTCTACGACGGGGCGGCTAATAGTTCCACAACTCTGGACGCGTTCAAGGTATTTAAAGATACCACGCCGCCTGTCATTATTGAAAGCGTGGATGACACCGCGTGGCAGAACGCGCCCGGCGCGCCCAACAGCCTGGACTTCTCGGACGGGGTCAGCAGGCTCGACGGAATACAATACGCCGCCTGGAGCCTGCCGGGCCAGGCCGGGGCGCAGCTTGTGCCCTGGACGGACATAGCTTTGAACCTCGGCCTTTCCGGCTATACCACCGATTATGTGATAGCCCAGGCCTCCTGGGCGCTGCTGCAAGGCGGCACTAATTATCTGACTTTAAGGGCCTGGGACTACGCCGTTACCGCCAATACGGGTACCTTGGTGGACGCCTTTGTTGTTCTGAAGGACACGGCCGCGCCGGCGGCTATTAACACGCTGGCGGGGGTGGAACTGTCCAGTTACTCCGCGCGCCTCGGCTTTGCCGCCCCAGCCGATGCTTTCAGCGGCATCGCCGAATTCGCCGTACAGTACGCGTCCTACACCGTGGCCTGGAGTACCTTCGCGGTGGCCGGCAGCAGCCATGTTTATGTGTCCACCTCGGGCGTGACCGCGGGCGGGAGCCGGGCCGTGGAAATAGCCGCGCTGGGCCCCAATACCACCTATTACTTCCGCGCCTGGGCGCGGGATAAGGCCGGCAACTGGTCGGCCGATTCCAATTCCGATCCAGAGGTTACGCTGGCGGCGCCGCCTGCCGGCGCGGACATTGCGAACGTATATGTGTCCTCGGTAGCCGCGGCCTGGGGGCTGATGGATGCTGCCGGCTATATCCTGGACGCTTCCACCGCCGCAAATTTCTCGGGCACGGTCCTTTCGTCCTCGACCCCCGACGCCGCGGTAGTTAAGCTCGTTGTCGGCGGCTTGTTGCCCAACACCACTTATTATCTGCGGGCAGGCGTGTACAACTGGGCCGGGGAGGTCAGTTATTCCGAAGCCGGCTCCACTTCCACCTACGCTATACAGCCCGGCTCGGCGGCAGTGTTTACGGCGGTTACCAGCGTGGGGGTAACGGTAGACTGGCTGGCCAACGGCAACCCCGCCGGCACCAGGTACCTGGTGCAGGAATCCACGAACGAGCTCCTTACTATCGAAGTTTCTTCCGTCGTCCCGGGCTTTACCTTCGCCTTTGACGGGCTGGCGCCCAGCACCACCTATACGTTCATGGTTACGGCCATAAACAATAACGGGGCGCTGTCCGAGCCGCTGCTGCTGGGCTCCACCGTTACCATGCCCGTGCCGCCGGTGATCACGGCATACACGCTTTGGGCCGCCAGCGCCGCGGTGGCCTGGGCCGCCGGCGGCAACGGCGAAGGTACGGTCTATGAGTGCGACCTTTCCACCGCTATGGATTTTGCCGGGGCGCTGGTTTCCTCTTCTACTTATTCTACGTCCCTGACCATGGCGCCTTTGCTGGGCAACACCAGCTATTATATGCGCCTGCGCGCCGTATCACCGGCCGGCGCGCGGACCAGCTATAGTACCACTGACGGCCTTACCCTGGCCGCCGCGCCCGCCTGGCTGGACGTTCTTACGCTGGGGCCGAACAGCGCCGGGCTTTACTGGGACGCCTCCGGGAACTCCGGCGGGGCGGCCAATTCCGCCTGGTCCCCCGGCACGAACCTGCCGGTTGTCCGCTACGGCCACTCGGCCGCGGTGGCCGGGGACAGATTGTATATTTCCGGCGGCACCGACGGAGCCGGTTATAAGGCTGATGTCTGGTTCGCCCCTTTGACCCCCGCCGGCCAGTTGGGGGCCTGGACGCAGACCCGCGGCATGCCGGCCGCGCGCTACGGCCACACCATGACCGCGCTTAAAGGCAGGCTTTACATCATGGGCGGCTTTAACGGCGTACCGCAGAGCACCGTGTGGAGCGCGCCGGTAAGTTCTTCCGGCGCCGCGGGGGCCTGGGTTGCCGAAACGCCGCTGCCGCACGCGGTTTACGCGCACGCCGCCGTTGCCTTCGGCGATTTCATCTATATCCTGGGCGGCTACGGCGCCGCTCCCGTTACCGAGGTGCTGTATTCCCGGGTGAATAACGACGGTACGCTGGCGGGCTGGAACTCCGGCCCGGTGCTGCCGGGGAACCGCTACTCGCACGCGGCCGCGCTTATAATGTCCGCGGCCGGCGCGCGGCTGTGCGTGGCAGGCGGCAACGACGGAACGTCCGCAAAAGCGGAAGTCTGGACGGCCGCCGTTAACAGCGACGGTTCTCTTGTCCCCTGGGTCACCGGCCCGGCGCTGCCCGCCGGGGTTTTCGCGCACAGCATGGCCGCTGTGCCCGGAGCGGTCTTCGTTGCGGGCGGCAACAGCGGCTCGGGCGTGCGCAACGCCGTGTTGCGCGCCGCAGTGGACCCGGCCGGCGCGCTGAGCGGCTGGACCGCCGCTGCCGCCCTGCCGCTGGCAAGGCAGTCGCTCGCCATGGCGGAACGCGGCGGCCGCGTGCTCGCGCTGGGCGGTTTCGACGGCTCGGTCTCGAAACTGGAAACCTGGGCCTTGCCGGTGAGCGGCACCGAGTACCGGCTTGAAATTACAGGGGCGTCGTTCTCCTCCACCCCCTGGCTGGCTGCCGGGAACCTGGAGCTGGGCGCGCTGGCCCCCAACGCTCCCCACACCTTCCGGGTTTACGCCCGCAATCTGGCCGGGGCTGAAAACTTAAGCCCGGCCGTATTATCCACCTATACTTACGCGGCGCAGCCGTCCAGCGCGCCTTTCGCGGATGTCGGCATCTCCTCCGCGCAGGCGGCCTGGCTGCCCAGCGATAACCCGGCCGGCACCAGCTATGAGGCGCAGCTCTCCAGCGACGCCGCCTACGCGCTGCTGGCCGGTTCTTCCGTTACCGCCAACGCCTATGCCGTTATCGACGGGCTTAGCGATAACATAACTTATTACGGCCGGGCGCGCGCGTTCAACGCCGCCGGGGCGGCTACCGCCTGGACCAGCCTGGGGACCGTCACCACCCGCACCAACCCGGGGCTGGATACGGAAAAGCCCTCGATGATCAGCCACCAGGCCGGCGATACTGTCTGGCGCAATTCCAGCAGCGGTATTTATGATATTGACTTCGCCGACGCCGGCGGGGCTTACCTCGCCAACTTCCAGGTGCGCGCCTCCACCAGCCCCGGCGGCATAGGGCCGTTCAGCCCTGACTGGGTGGACGTGGTCACGGGGATAAATTCCAATTCGTACACGGCCGATTTCAGCCTCGAGCCCTCTACCTTCGCCCTGCTCGCGGCAGGCACCAATTATATTTCGGTCCGCGTGTTCGACGGCAATAATAATTCAAGCGCCACCGTGGACGCTTTCTACATACTTAAGGACACTGTTGCGCCGGTGATAACGGACAGCCAGACCGGCGAGACAGAGTGGCGCCTGACCGACGGCGGCACGCTTTACAACGTGGATTTTAATGACGCTGCCTCCGGGCTGGCCGCCGTTGAGTACAGCGCCAGCGCCAACCAGGGCGCGGGCGACGCGGCGGCGCTGGCCTGGACGCCTATAGCCGCGCTCACGCCGGGGACCTCGTATTACAACGCGGACTGGCCGGTGGATTTTGCCGGGCTGGCCAACGACGCCACTAATTATATCTCGGTGCGGGCCTGGGACATGGCCGGCAATACCGTCACCGTCTCCGGCATCGATGTGTTCAAAGTGCTTAAGTTCGTAAGCGGCCCGGACGTGGCCATTACCCTGCCGGCTTCGGCTTACCGGTCCTCCTTAACCCTTATAACCGGCACGGCCTCCGACGCGCGCTCGCAGACCCTGAAAGGGACCGAGGTGGCCGTGATGGACGCCGCGGCCGGGCGCTACTGGGACGGCGCGGTCTTCACGGCGGTTTTACCGAAGTGGGCGGCGGCCGCGGGCACCTCCGCCTGGTCGTACGTGCCGGGCGTGCCCTGGGCGGACGGGACCGCATACCTGGTGGTGGCGCGCTCCAGCGACGTGGCCGGGAACTATTCCATCGTCTATGCCAGCAGCCCGTTCACCTTCGACGCTGCCGCGCCGGCGGTAAGCCCGGCGGCGCCGGCCGACGGAGCCACGGTGGATTCTGTGGCGGCGTTCTCCGGCACGGCTTCTGACGCCGTGAGTGGCCCGGCCGGGCTGGCGCTTAAGCTCAAGCGCCTGCCCGACGGCAAGTGGTGGGACTTCAACGCCGGCACCTGGACCGTTTCCGGCTCCAGCGCGGCGGCGGCCGGCACCGCGGCCTGGTCCTACGCGCCCCCCGCGCTGCTGAAAGCCTCGCTCGGGACGCATACGAGCTATTATTTCACGCTTTACGCCGCCGATAATGCCGTGCCCGCCAATGCGGCGCAGTTCGGGGTTTACGGCTCCACGTTCGTTTTCCTGGACGACATAGCGCCGGCCGCCATAACCGACCTTACCGCTTCCAGCGGCAGCGCGCCCGGCAGGATAAGCCTCGCCTGGACCGCGCCCGGCGACGACGGCGACGGCGGGCTGATACTTTACGGCGAATGGCGCGTGCAGTATTCCACGGAGGAGGCCGCCGTTTTCAGCACCGCCTCTGCGCAGGTCATCACCGGCTTCAGCGCGGTAAGTTCCGGCACGGTGCTAACTTATCCGCTTACCGGCCTTGAGCCGGGCGAGACCTATTACATGCGGGCGTGGACCCGCGACGACGCGGATAACTGGGCGCCGCTGTCCAATGGCGCTACTACGCAGGCTACGCCCTACCCCGACCGGATCAGCGGCCATGTGATAAAAGTGTCCAGCGAAGGGATAACCGGCGTGCTGGTGGAAGCGTTCGACGGCCTGGGCGCGCTGAAGTCTTCCGCCTATACGCTTTCGGACGGCAGCGGCACCTATGTGCTGCGCGATCTGGCCGCGGGCAGCTACCGGGTGCAGGCCACCTGGACGGCCGACGATATTTCAAGTTCCATAGGTACGGACGGCATTGTGCTGGGCGTCTCGGACCTGGATTTCACGCTGGCGATAACCTATGAGCTGGCCAGCATAGGCGGGGAGCTGACTGGTTATAGAGTGCAGGCGGGTTCCAGAGCTGGTTACCGGCCGCTGGTAGCCGCCGCCGTAGTGGAACTTTACCAGCGCAACAGGCTTATAGCCACCGCCCCGTTGGACGCCGCCGGGCGCTTCCTTATAAAGAACCTGCTGCCGGGTAAATATGTCCTTAAAGTGCCGGAAGCCAACGGCGGCGCCAAGGAACTGGCGGTGAAGCTGCGGGCGGGAGAGGCGCTGATTGTAAGCCCGCTGGGCCAGCTGCTTAAGGAGGATAAGGTTTACGCCTATCCCAATCCGGCCAGGCGCGCTGTTTCTTTCCATCTGGAGACCGATCCCCTGGCTATAAAACAGGTTACGGTGTTCGATATTACCGGCCGGACCATGAAGGAATTCATTAACGCCGACTTTGTTCCCCGCAATGGCGGTTATGAGGCGGATTGGAGTATTCCGGCCAAGGTGGCGTCCGGAGTGTATGTGTACGCCGTGCGCGTTAAATTTGAAGCTACCGGTGAGAATAAAAAAGTAATAAGGAAGTTCGCGATAATAAGATAAACGCGGGGGCAAAAGTATTGGCGAATTACAGGAATTTATAAATTAAAGGATAAGGCGGGCGTATTATCTTGATAAAATAGTCGCTATAGCGTTTGGGTACAGGGTTACTTATATGAAAAATATAATCCGGGCTGTTTCATTGCTGATTTTATTGACGGCGGCTGGTCTGCACGCCGAAGCGCCGAACCTGCTTACCTACCAGGGCCGCCTGAAAGAAGGCGGGCAGGCCGTAACAGGCACGCGGCAGGTAGAGATAAAAATGTGCGACGCTGAATCAGGCCCGACCTGCTACAGCACCGGTATTCAGGATGTGGCGGTGTCCAACGGCCTGTTCCGCAGCACTTTCAGCGTGCCCGGCGCGGCGAACTTCGGGGCGGGGAATTGGTACCTGGAAATATGGGTGAATACCGTTAAGCTCAGCCCCCGGGAGCAGCTTACCAGCACCGCTTATTCCATGTTCTCGGCCACGGCGGCTTACGCCACCAATATCTCCGCCGCCATGGGGTCCAACGGCGTGTATATTTCCTCGAACATCTTCGTTACCAGCGGCGGCAAGTATTACGGCGACGGGTCCGAGCTCAGCGGGGTTACGGCCTCGTCGGTTGCGGCCAACGGCGTTAAAACGGGACCGCTGAATTGGGATGTAATAGCTTCGTCCATTGCCATAGGCGCGGTGCAGGACGATGCGATAGTAAGCGTCTCGGCCTCCAAACTAACCGGCGCGCTGCCCGCCCTGGACGCCGGGCTGCTTACGAACCTGCCGGTTTCCGGCGGCGCGGTAGCCAAGGCCGGCGATGTTATGACAGGGCCTTTGCAGACCACCACCATGACCGTGACCGGCCAGGACGCGAGCGGCTACAGCCTGTGGCTGAGCTCCGGCATAAATATGGCCGGCGGGCGGGTGGAAGCTGGCCTTTATTCCGGTTCAGGCGAGTTGCTTACAGCCCTTAACGCCGCCAGCCTGGCCAGCGGCATAGTGCCCCTGGCGCGTTTGAGCGGGGTAATAACCTCCACCGCCGTGCTTCAAAACCAGATAGATAATGTCGCGGTGTCCACCGGCGCTATCGACGCCGATCTGCAGGCTTACAAAACTGTGGTGCTTGCGGACACCACCACCTTGCAGAACGTAAAGGCGGACAACAGTGCGGTGGTACATTCAACCGGCGATGTGATGACCGGGAATCTGCTGATGGACAATAATTCCATCATAACCGTAACCGGCAGCGTCTTCAGCGTAGGCACTTCAACGTTCGTAGTGGTGAACGGCAACGTGGGCATCGGGACTACGGAACCGGCTGAAAAATTAACTATTTCAGGGGCCAGCAACGATGTCGCTGTGCCGTTAATGAGAATAGTAAGTTCCGGCGCGCAAGTCCCGCTGTATTTTACTTCCGGTTCTGGAGATGCCTATATCAAAGGCGACAGCGGCGGTGATTTTGCGATGGGCGCCGAAGGTTTCATCGCCTATGAAGCGGGCGGCTTCGGCGAAACGAACGAAAAAATGCGCATCACCAGCGCCGGCGACGTCGGTATTGGGACAAGCGCGCCCGGTTACAAACTCGATGTGCAGGGCGGCAGCATAAACGCTTCGAACTCCCTGTGTATAGCCGGCGTTTGTAAGGGTTCCTGGGAATCCACAGGCGACAACCTGGGCAACCATGTGGCCACTACCAGCCTGAACATGGCCAACTTCCAGATATTGAACGTTTCTTCCCTTAGCGTAACGGGGCAGGATGCGAGCGGCTACAGTCTGTGGCTGAGCTCCGGCATAAATATGGCCGGCGGGCGGGTGGAAGCGGGCCTTTATTCAGGTTCGGGTGAGTTGCTTACAGCTCTCAACGCCGATAGCTTAGCCAGTGGCATAGTGCCTTTGGCTCGTCTTAGCGGCATCTCCAACGCAGAGATAGCTGCCGCGGCCGCTATAGCTGACACGAAGTTGGACACTATCGCCACGGTGGGGAAAGTGGCCAATACGGCCACCACCGCGGCCAGCGCCAACACGGCCAAAGCCATAGTGGCGCGCGATGCTTCCGGGAATTTCTCGGCCGGCATCATAACTGCCGCTTCCTACGCGGGCGACGGTTCCGCTTTGACCGGGGTAATAACTTCCACCGCCGTGCTTCAGACCCAGGTGGATGATGTCGCGGTGTCCACCGGCGCGATAGATGCCGACCTGCAGGGCTATAAAACTACAGTACAGGTATCTACCGCGGCGATAGATTCCGACCTGCAGACCTATAAAGCCACGGTGCAGACCTCGACGGCCGGGATAGTCGTTAATTTGAACAGCGTAGCTGTGTCCACCGGCGCTATCAATACCGACCTGCAAGGTTATAAAACCACAGTACAGGTGTCTACCGCGGTGATAGATTCCGACCTGCAGGGTTATAAAGAGACCGTGCGCGTCTCGACCGACGCTATAGTTCTGTCCACCGGCGCTATCGATACTGACCTCCAGGGTTACAAAACCACGGTACAGCTGTCTACCGGCGCGATCGATACTGACCTTCAGGGCTACAAAACCATGGTACAGCTGTCTACCGCCGCGATCGATGCCGATCTGCAGGGTTATAAAGCCACGGTGCAGACATCAACCGCGGCGATAGATTCTGACCTGCAGACTTATAAAGGCACGGTGCAGACGTCGACTGCCGGGATAGTAGTCAATTTGAACAGCGTGGCTGCGTCCACCGGCGCGATCAATACCGACCTGCAAGGTTATAAAACCACTGTACAGGTATCAACAGCAGCAATTAATGCCGATCTGCAGGGTTATAAAACCACAGTGCAGACATCAACCGCTGCGATAGATTCTGACCTGCAGACTTATAAAGGCACGGTGCAGACGTCGACCGCCGGGAT